>NC_014034.1:762500-1002500 GCF_000021865.1 Rhodobacter capsulatus SB 1003 | reverse complement strand
CACAGGATGCGCCGGGCGACGAGCCCCGCGATCTGCACCACGCCGTAGCGCTGCCCCGAAGCCGTCTCGACCGCCAGCCCGTTGCGTTCGTTGTCAAGCGACGCCTTGTCGAGCGAAGCGTTCAGGAACAGCCCCTTGTGATAGGCGACCTTGGTGATCCGCCCCGCCAGCGGCAGCCGGTTCACATGGCAGTTGAAGACCGACATGAAGACCGAAACCCGGGTCATGGGTTGATCGCCCAGACCCAGCTCCGCCGGCGGCACCGCGGGTTGCAGCAAGGACACCACCCCGTCGGCGGGGGAGATCATCAGCCCCTCGCGCGCGGGCGTCACCCGCGGCGGATCGCGGAAGAAATAATAAACCCAGATCGTCAGGCCGGTGCCGATCCAGCCCAGCGGCTCCCACAGCAGAAACAGAGCCACCGTGATCGCCGCCGCGATGGCGACGAATTTGCGCCCCTCGGGGTGCATCGGCTTGACGAAAGTGGAAAGCATGGAAACGGACATTGCAAGCCTTTCTCGTTGGTCTTTCCGTTGCCGCTTCCTAGCGCAAGTTTCGCCGCAAGGAAACCGCTGCGCCTTGCCGCAACCTCCGGGCCATCCGTTACCCAAGAAAAAGACTCGGATTGACTTTTCCGACTGTTTCGCTAGGTAATTTCGCAACGGAGGCCCCATGATCGTCTGTCACTGCCAGCACATCACCCATCGCGACATCCATGCCGCCATCGACTGGATGCGGGCCTCGGACCGCTTCGCGCTGATCACCCCGGGCAAGATTTACCGCGCCTTGGGCAAACGGGCGGATTGTGGCGGCTGCATGCCGCTTTTCCTTGCCACGATGCAGGAAAATGCCAATCTTGGCGTGCCCGCAGAAGTTGCGCAGGTTCCGGCGGAGCTGCGCAACCTGCGCATGTAACAACAGGGAAAGGACGCAGCCATGAAAGGCGACGCAAAGGTCATCGAGTTTCTCAATGCGGCACTGCGGTCGGAACTGACCGCGATTTCGCAATATTGGGTGCATTTCCGGCTGCAGGAGGACTGGGGCCTCGCCAAGATGGCGAAGAAAAGCCGCGAGGAATCGATCGAGGAAATGGGCCATGCCGACAAGATCATCGCCCGGATCCTGTTCCTTGAAGGCCATCCGAACCTGCAGAAGCTTGACCCGCTGCGCATCGGCGAGGGCCCGCGCGAGACGCTCGAATGCGATCTGGCGGGGGAACATGACGCGCTGAAGCTTTACCGCGAGGCGCGCGATTACTGCGCCGAGGTGGGCGACATCGTCTCGAAGAACATCTTCGAAAGCCTGATCACCGACGAGGAAGGCCACGTCGATTTCCTCGAAACGCAGATCTCGCTTTATGACCGGCTCGGGCCGCAGGGCTTTGCGCTGCTCAATGCCGCGCCGATGGACGCGGCCGAATAAGCCCCGCACAAAGGTCAAAGGCGCCCCTCGCGGAGCGCCTTTTTCAGTAATCTTGCCCAAAATATCCCGGGGGGCCAAAGGCGGGGGGCAGCGCCCCCCTGCCCCGTGTCAGCTGCCCCGTGTCAGCCCCGCGCCGCGCGGATCAGATCCAGGATCTCGCGCGCCGCCGCCGGAATGTTGGTGCCCGGCCCGAAGATCGCCTTCACCCCGGCCGCTTTCAGGAAATCATAATCCTGCTGCGGAATCACCCCGCCGCAGATCACCAGGATATCCTCGGCGCCCTTTTCCTTCAGCGCCTCGATCAGCTTCGGCGCCAGCGTCTTGTGACCGGCCGCCAGCGAGGAAATGCCGACCACGTGCACGTCGTTGTCGACCGCATCCTGCGCCGCTTCCTCGGGGGTCTGGAACAGCGTGCCCACATCGACGTCAAAGCCGATATCGGCGAAAGCCGTCGCGATCACCTTGGCACCGCGGTCGTGACCGTCCTGCCCCATCTTCACGACGAGCATCCGCGGACGCCGCCCCTCGGCTTCGGCAAAGGCGTCCACATCGGCCTGGATCTGCGCAAAGCCCGCATCGCCCTCGTAGGCCGCGCCATAGACGCCCGAAAGCGTCTTCACCTCGGCGCGGTGACGGCCAAAGATTTCTTCCATCGCCATCGAGATCTCCCCCACCGAGGCCCGGGCCCGGGCCGCATCGACGGCCGCTTCCAGAAGGTTGCCCCCCTCTTTCGCGCGCCGGGTGATTTCGGCCAGAGCGGCCGCACATTTGGCTTCGTCGCGGCTCGAGCGCATCTGCGTCAGCCGGGCGATCTGGCTTTCCCGCACCGCCACGTTGTCGATGTCGAGAATGTCGATCGGGTCTTCCTTGGCCAGACGATATTTGTTCACGCCAACGATCACATCCTCGCCGCGGTCGATCGCCGCCTGACGCCGTGCCGCCGATTCCTCGATGCGCAGCTTCGGCATGCCGGTGGCCACGGCCTTGGTCATGCCGCCCATCGCCTCGACTTCCTCGATCAGCGCCCAGGCCTTGTCGGCCAGCTCCGCCGTCAGCGCCTCGACATAATAGCTGCCCGCCAGCGGATCGACGACCTTGGTGACGCCGGTCTCTTCCTGCAGGATGATCTGGGTGTTGCGCGCGATCCGGGCCGAAAATTCGGTCGGCAGCGCGATCGCCTCGTCAAGCGCGTTCGTGTGCAGCGACTGCGTGCCGCCCAGCGCCGCCGACATCGCCTCGTAAGCCGTGCGGATGACGTTGTTGTAGGGGTCCTGTTCCTGCAACGACACGCCCGAGGTCTGGCAGTGCGTCCGCAGCATCAGCGAGCCGGGTTTCTTCGGCTCGAATTCCGACATGATCCGGTGCCACAGCAGCCGCGCCGCCCGCAGCTTCGCCGCCTCCATGAAGAAGTTCATGCCGATGGCGAAGAAGAACGACAGACGCCCGGCGAAATCATCGACGTTCATGCCGCGCGCCAGCGCCGCGCGCACATATTCGCGCCCGTCGGCCAGCGTATAGGCCAGCTCCTGCACCAGGTTCGCGCCCGCTTCCTGCATGTGATAGCCGGAAATCGAGATCGAGTTGAACTTCGGCATCTCTTTCGAGGTGTATTCGATGATATCCGCAATGATCCGCATCGAGGGCTCGGGCGGATAGATATAGGTGTTGCGGACCATGAATTCCTTGAGGATGTCGTTCTGGATCGTGCCCGACAGCAGGCTGCGGTCCACGCCCTGTTCCTCGCCGGTGACGATGAAGTTCGCCAGAATCGGGATCACCGCGCCGTTCATCGTCATCGAGACCGAGACCTTTTCCAGCGGAATGCCGTCGAACAGGATCTTCATGTCCTCGACCGAATCGATCGCCACGCCGGCCTTGCCGACATCGCCGACGACGCGGGGGTGGTCGCTGTCATAGCCGCGGTGGGTGGCCAGGTCGAAGGCGACCGAGACGCCCTGTTGCCCCGCCGCCAGCGCCTTGCGGTAAAAGGCGTTGCTCTCCTCGGCGGTCGAGAAGCCCGCATATTGCCGGATCGTCCAGGGACGGCCCGCATACATCGTCGCCCGCACGCCGCGGGTGAACGGGGCGATGCCCGGCAGCGTGCCCATATGCGGCAGGTCGGCGGTGTCCGCTTCGGTGTAAAGCGGCTTGACCGCGATCCCTTCGAGCGTGTTCCAGGTCAGGCTCTCGGGCGCGCGGCCCTTGAGTTCCTTTTCGGCCAGCTTGCGCCAGCCCTCAATCTTGTCGGTCATGTGCGAGCCTCGTTTCGGGGAGCGAAGGCCGGGGGGGGCGCCCCCCTCCCGGCCGGTCCGTTCAGGTCTTTGGCAGGGAAGCCCCCGGCCTCATTCGAATTCCATGATGATGTCATCGACCTTCAGCGAGGCACCGGCCGCGCAGTTGATCTTTTTCACCACGCCCTTGCGCTCGGCCTTGAGGATGTTTTCCATCTTCATCGCCTCGACCGTGGCCAGCGCCTGACCTTCCTGCACTTCCTGCCCCTCCTCGACCGAGATCTTCACGATCAGGCCGGGCATCGGGCAAAGCAGGAATTTCGAGGTGTCCGGCGGCAGTTTCTCCGGCATCAGCGCCGCCAGATCATGCTGGCGCGGGGTGCGGACATGCACCTTCAGATCGGCGCCGCGCACCCGGATGCGGAAGCCCATCGGGATCTTGCCGACCTTCAGCACCAGGGGCTCGCCGCCCACCGTCAGCTTCGCCAGCGACTTGCCGGGCGTCCAGTCGCTTTCGACGCGCAGCGCGGTGCCATCGGCAAAGGTCACGGTCGAGCCCGCCTTGTCGGCGGCGATCTTCAGCGCGAAGCTTTCGCCCTGCAGGCTGACCACCCAGTCATCGCCGACCCGGCGCTCGTGGTTGCCCAGCGTGCCCGAAATCTTGGTGCGACGGATTTCCGCGACGCGGTTCATCGCGGCGGTGGCGGCGGCGACGCGCTTGAGCATGACCTCGCCCAGCTGCACGCCCTGGAAGCCCTCGGGATATTCCTCGGCGATGAAGGCCGTGGTGATCGAGCCCTCGACGAAGCGGTCGTGATCCATCACCGCGGCGCAGAACGGCAGGTTGTGGCCGATGCCCTCGACCTCGAACGTATCCAGCGCCAGCCGCATTTCCTCGATCGCGGCTTCGCGGGTCGGACCCCAGGTGCAAAGCTTCGCGATCATCGGGTCGTAATACATCGAGATCTCGCCGCCCTCATAGACGCCGGTGTCGTTGCGCACGATCCCGCCCGAAGCGGTCGGCCCTTCGACCGGGGGCTGGTATTTCGTCAGCCGCCCGATCGAGGGCAGGAAGTTGCGATAGGGATCCTCGGCGTAAAGGCGGCTTTCCATCGCCCAGCCGTTGATGCCGATATCTTCCTGCTTGAAGGGCAAGGGTTCACCGGCGGCGACGCGGATCATCATTTCCACCAGGTCGATGCCGGTGATCAGTTCGGTGACCGGATGTTCCACCTGCAGACGGGTGTTCATTTCAAGGAAGTAGAAGTTGCGGTTGCCGTCGACGATGAATTCGACCGTGCCCGCGCTGGTGTAGCCCACCGCTTTTGCCAGCGCGCAGGCCTGTTCGCCCATCGCCTTGCGGGTGGCGGGATCAAGGAAGGGCGAGGGCGCCTCTTCGATGACCTTCTGGTTGCGGCGCTGGATCGAGCATTCGCGCTCGTTCAGATAGACGCAATTGCCGTGCTGATCGGCCAGCACCTGAATTTCGATGTGGCGCGGTTGCGTCACGAATTTCTCGATGAAGATGCGGTCATCGCCAAAGGACGCCGCGGCTTCGTTCTTCGAGGACTGGAAGCCTTCACGCGCTTCCTCGGCGTTCCAGGCAATCCGCATGCCCTTGCCGCCGCCGCCCGCCGAGGCCTTGATCATGACGGGATAGCCGATCTGATCGGAGATCTTCACCGCTTCATCGGCATCCGCAATCAGGCCCATGTAGCCCGGAACGGTCGAAACACCGGCTTCCTGCGCCAGTTTCTTCGAGGTGATCTTGTCGCCCATCGCCTCGATCGCGGGGCTGGGCGGTCCGACGAAGATCACGCCTTCCTTTTCCAGCGCGGCGGCGAAATCCATCCGTTCCGACAGGAAGCCATAGCCCGGGTGGACGGCTTCGGCGCCGGTCTGGCGGATGGCGTCCATGATCTTGTCGATCACGATATAGGACTGGTTCGCGGGCGGCGGACCGATGTGGACGGCCTCGTCGGCCATTTTCACATGCAGCGCCTGCGCATCGGCATCGGAATAGACGGCCACCGTCTTGATGCCCATCTTGCGCGCCGATTTGATGACGCGGCAGGCGATCAGGATTTTCTTGAACATGGTCAGTCCCTTCCTCCGGGCGCGGATTGGCCCGCGCCCCCTTTCGTGATGTCATGTGCCGTCAAGGCGGGCGAAACGAAACGCCACCGAGGGGGGAACCCTCGGTGGCGGCATGCAGTGACGACCCGCGCAGGCGGGTGGATGTGGCCCGGCTCAGTAGCAGGGACCGCCGATACCGGCGTTGCAGGTCGCCCCACCGGCCAGCGCGCCAAGCGCGGCCCCGGCAACCATGTTCTGGTCGGCCGCATCGGCGATGATCGCCCCGGCCGCGCCGCCGGCAAGGGCGCGCTGACCTTGGGTTTCCATGCAGCCGGCAAGCGCCGAAGCCGCCACGAGAGCGAGAAGAAGGGAAGTGCTGCGCATGAGTATCTGCCTCCGACAGGGGTTATGATTACCCCAGAATCTAGCGCAGAAACGCGCCAGCACAACGGATAGTTCCGCTTGGAAGACCAGGCGACGGCCGCATCGGCAAGGCTTCGCCCATCCGGCCCGGTTGCGCGGAGCCAAAGGCGCGGCCCGACGAAAACGCCGGGCCGCGACCCCAAGACACTAACATGGAGGTTGGACGGCGCGGCTTCGAAACACGCCATCTGCATCCCGATATGGGGCGCCGATGCCGCATTGCCAGAGGCGCGGGCAAAAACCCCGCCGAAATAGGCGATTTTCTGCCGATATGCCGCCCGGACCCCGGTCATTCCCAGTCGTCCTCCGCCTCGTCCTCGTCCCAGTCGAAGGCGTCGGGATCGGCGAAAACCTCGGGGAAGCTGGCCTCGGCGCGCTTGCGGTCGATGCGCAGAAGCTGCTCGTAGCTGCAGGGATCGGCGGGTTCGCTGGCCCAGACGACCTCGCGGCCGATAAGCCAGGACAGCCGCCCGGCATCCAGATTGCCCCGCTCGAAGGGTTCTTCGCCGAAATGGTTCCAAAGCGCGGCCATGAAGCCCGCATCGGCGCGACGGTCCGCAGGCGCGCGGTCCTTGTAGCGCTCGCGGCGGACGATCTTGGTGGCGCCCTTCTTGGCATTGGCGCGACGGATGGTGAACTGGAAATCGGACCCGGGAAGACGCCCCGGGAAGCCACGGTGTTTCAGCATGATGTGCCCCTTTCCAGCGCGGGGTCGCACATCAGACCCGTCCCGCGCAAGCGCGGAACGGGCAGGCCGGGGGCATTGGGCTTGCCCTGCCCCCGAAACCGATTACTTGTATTTGCCGGTTTGCACCGGTTCGACGGTGACCGGAGCCACCGGCTCGGTTTTGGGCGCGCAAGCGGCCACGAAAGCGATCGCGACGAGGGCGAAGAGGACTTTGTTCGACATGGGTATCTCCTGTCAGGACCTTGGTGCGGGCGGAATGCCCCGCCCGTCGGGTCCTTGTCTGTCATTGTTCGGACCGGCTGATTCCGGTCGCGCGTCAACCTACCCCGGCCGTCAAGGGGGATGAAGCAAAAAGCGCGTGAACACAAAAGTTTCGGGCAAGCCGTAGCTTTCCCCCAACCCGTTGTGTCCTTGCGCGGCGTCGCCATCAGAAAAGCTCCCAGTGACAGGCCCCATCGGCGATGGAATAGGCCTCGAAGAATTGCACGGCGGTGTCGTCCGATGCCCCGAAGGGCACCACGCGGTCGGCCAGATCGAGGACAAGCCCGCCCGGCTGCGGCCCGTCCTTGGGCAGATGCGCCAGCGCGAAACCGTCGCACAGCGCCTGCAGGTCGGCCGAGGCCCTGTCCGGGCCATAGCCCGCCCCGGCCACCTCGGGCGCGACGAAGCGAAAGCGCAGCGTCAGCCCCAGCGGACCGGCCGCATCCATCCGGGTTTCAAGCCAGCGCGGCGCGATCCCCGAAGGCACCGCGAGCGGCGGCCCCGACGGCACGGGCAAGGGCCCGGTTTCCTGCACCGGCCCGAAAGCCGCATCCGCCCCGGTTCCGGCGGGCAGCGCGGGGGGCAGATCCGCCTCGACCGCCGCGTCCTCCTGGGCAGAGATGGGCCGGGCAAGCGCCGTCACAGCGAGGACGACCGCGATCGCCCCCCGCAAGGCTGTGCGCGCCTGCCCGGCCCCACGAAGCATTCCGCGCCCCTCAGAGCGGAATGTTGTCGTGTTTCTTCCACGGGTTGGCCAGCTTCTTCGAGCGCAGGCTCGCGAAAGCACGGGCCACCCGACGCCGGGTGGACGAGGGTTTGATCACCTCGTCGATGAAGCCGCGTTCGGCCGCCACGAAGGGGTTGGCGAAGCGGTCTTCATAATCCTTGGTGCGGGCGGCGATCTTGTCCTTGTCGCCCAGTTCGGAACGATACAGGATCTCGGTCGCGCCCTTGGCGCCCATCACCGCGATTTCGGCGGTGGGCCAGGCATAGTTGAAATCGCCGCGCAGATGTTTCGAGGCCATCACGTCATAGGCGCCGCCATAGGCCTTGCGGGTGATCACGGTGACTTTCGGCACGGTGGCCTCGCCATAGGCAAAGAGCAGCTTCGCGCCGTGCTTGATCACGCCGCCATATTCCTGGCCGGTGCCGGGCAGGAAGCCGGGCACGTCGACCAGCGTCAGGATCGGGATCTCGAAAGCGTCGCAGAAGCGCACGAAACGCGCGGCCTTGCGCGAGCTGTCGATGTCAAGGCAGCCCGCCAGAACCATCGGCTGGTTCGCGACGATGCCCACGGTCTGGCCTTCGATGCGGATGAAGCCGGTGATGATGTTGCCGGCGTAATCCTTTTGAATCTCGAAGAAATCGCCCTCGTCGGCGATTTTCGCGATCAACTCCTTCATGTCATAGGGCATGTTGGGGTTGGCCGGGATCAGCGTATCGAGGCTTTCCTCGATCCGGTCGACGGAATCGAAGAAGGGCCGCACCGGGGCCTTTTCGCGGTTCGAGAGCGGCAGGAAATCGATCAGGCGGCGGGTTTCCGCGATCGCCTCGACGTCGTTTTCATAGGCGCCGTCGGCGACCGAGGATTTCTTCGTGTGGGTCGAGGCGCCGCCCAGTTCCTCGGCGGTGACGATCTCGTTCGTCACCGTCTTCACCACGTCGGGGCCGGTCACGAACATGTAGGAGCTGTCCTTCACCATGAAGATGAAGTCGGTCATCGCGGGGGAATAGACCGCGCCCCCGGCACAGGGCCCCATGATCAGCGAGATCTGCGGCACCACGCCCGAGGCCATGATGTTGCGCTGGAACACCTCGGCATACCCGGCGAGCGAGGCGACGCCCTCCTGGATCCGCGCGCCGCCCGAATCGTTCATCCCGATCACCGGGGCGCCGTTCTGCATCGCCATATCCATGATCTTGCAGATCTTCTCGGCATGGGTTTCGGAGAGCGAGCCGCCAAAGACGGTGAAATCCTGGCTGAACACATAGACCATGCGGCCGTTCACCGTGCCCCAGCCGGTGACGACGCCATCGCCCGAGATGTGCTCGGCTTCCATGCCGAAATCGACGCAGCGATGCGCCTTGAACATGTCGAATTCCTCGAACGAGCCCTCGTCCAGAAGCAGTTCGATGCGTTCGCGCGCCGTCAGCTTGCCCTTCTTGTGCTGGGCCTCGATGCGCCGCTCGCCGCCGCCAAGCCGCGCCGCCGCACGCCGGCTTTCCAGCTCGCTCAGGATGTCTTTCATGGGGTCCCCTCCGAGAATTTCCGCGCAACCTATCGGAACGAAAGATTGTTACCAAGCGGATTCGGGAAAATTTGCAAATAATTCTCAGGCCGCCAAGTGCGAATTGCGATATTGCAAATAGACTGGAGTCGGCGCGCCCGGCGCGCTAGGAAAGCGCAGCCGTTTCGGAGCCGATCATGACCCTGCCTGCGCCGCTCGTCACCTTTCTTTTGCTGACCGCTTCGAATGTCTTCATGACCTTTGCCTGGTATGGGCATTTGCGTTTCAAATCGGCGCCGATGCTGGTGGCGATCGGGATTTCCTGGGGCATCGCCTTCTTCGAATATTGCCTGATGGTGCCCGCCAACCGCATCGGCTACGGCACGATGTCGGCGGCACAACTGAAAGTGATGCAGGAGGTGATCTCGCTCACCGTCTTTGTCGGCTTCAACACCTGGTGGCTGGGCGAGCCGCCGACCTGGCGGACGCTGGGCGGATTCGCCCTGATCATCGCCGGGGCGGCGCTGATCTTTTCGAACAAGGGCTGAGGGTTCTGACCGAGGCCATCGCCGAGGTCCACCGGAACGGCGGCCCCAAGACGACCGAGGGCCCAAAGGCCCTCGGGCAGCGCCCGCCCCGCCCATGGCGGGCGCTTCTCGCCCGCCGGGGCAGGCGCCGCCCTCTGTCGCACCCGGATCAGGCGGTCTTGCAAAGACGGGATCGCAACGGGCGGGGAAACGCGGATCGCGTTTCCTGTTCCGCCCCGCCCCGATCTTGTGACGCATACATTTTCCCCCGTGGACAAAATGACGCGCGCGGCCTAGCCGCCTCGCATGGCTTTCCTGAACCGCAAGACGCCCCCGCATATCGTCACCCTCGTGCTGGCCACCGGGGTGGCGGCGCTCAGCCTCAACATCTTCCTGCCCTCGCTGCCGGGCATGGCGCGGCATTTCGGCGTCGATTACGGGCTGATGCAGCTGGCGGTTTCCGCCTATCTGGCGGCCTCGGCGGTGGCGCAATTCGTCATCGGGCCGATTTCCGACCGCTACGGCCGCCGCCCGGTGCTGCTGTGGGTGGTGGCGATCTTCACGCTGGCCTCGGTCGTGGCGCTGTTCGCACCGAATGCCCATGCTTTCCTCGCGGCGCGCTTCGTGCAGGCGGTCGTGGCCACCGCCTTCGTTCTGGCCCGGGCGGCGGTGCGCGACATGGTCCCCGGGCCCGGTGCCGCCTCGATGATCGGCTATGTCACCATGGGGATGTCGCTGGTGCCGATGATCGGCCCGGCCGTCGGCGGGCTGCTGGACGGGCTTTTCGGCTGGCAGGCGAACCTGGCCGTGCTGGCGCTCTCGGGGGCGCTTCTTTTCGCGCTGGTCTGGGCCGACATGGGCGAGACGGTCTCGGGCGGCGGGCTTGGTTTTGGCGCGCAGATGCGGGCCTATCCGATCCTGCTGCGCTCGCCGCGGTTCTGGGGCTATGCGCTTTCTGCCGCCGCCTCGGCGGGGCTGTTTTACGCCTATCTGGGCGGCGCGGCGCTGGTGGGCGAGCAGGCCTTTGGCCTCTCCCCGGTCGAGGTCGGCTATTTCTTCGCCCTGCCCTCCCTTGGCTATCTGATCGGCAACTGGATCTCGGGGCGGTTTTCGCTGCATCTGGGCATGGACCGGATGGTGCTTTCGGGCACGGTGCTCGCCACCGCCGCCATCGCCGTGGCGCTGATCGCCAAGGCGGCGGGCGTGCTGGGCCCGATCACCTTCTTCACCGCCGTCGGCGTGACCGGGATCGGCAACGGCCTGTCGCTACCTTCTGCCAATGCCGGGCTGATGTCGGTGCGGGCCGATCTGGCGGGCACCGCCTCGGGGCTTGGCGCGACGATGACCATCGGCACCGGCGCGGTTCTGGCCAGCCTGACCGCGACCTTCCTTGGCGCCGAGGTCGAGGTGGCCCGGCTTTTGTGGGTGATGTTCGGCTCTTCGGCCCTCTCGGTCGCGGCGATCCTCTGGGTGATGCGGCGGCCTCAATAGCCATAGGCGGGCGATGTCGCGACGGTGTTGCCCCGCGCGATCGCCTCGCGCTCGATCGGGATCAGATTGCCCGGCAAGACCAGCACCTCGGTCAGCGTGCGGCGCAGCATCGGCCCCGCCCCCAGCCGCTCGTATTGCGCCACATGCGCCAGCTCATGCGCCAAAAGCCAGTCGGGCACCGGCTGCTGCGTCACGGTGATGCCGTAGCCCGTCGTCAGCCCCCAGGCGCGCTCGACCGGGAACAGCCGCGCCAGCTCCGGGTCGGTCATCGGCGGGATCCGCGGCAGCGCCAGAAGCCGCACCTTTTGCGGCTGTTGCACGCCAACCCTGCGGGCGATCTCCTGCTCGGCCGGGGTCAGCCCCCGCCCCTCGGACAGCGCCCGGGCATCACGCGCCCGTTCCTCGGCGCGCAAGGCGGGCATCAGCCGCGCGATCTGCGCCGCCAGCGCGGGATCGGGCGCGGCGATCCGCGCCGCCTGATCCGCGGTGATCTCGGGCGGACCAGAGGTGCAGCCCGACAAACCCAAAACGATCAAAGCCAACAGTCGTCGCATCTCTCCCCCCCTGCTGCGCCAAGCTAGGGCGCTTTGTCCCAGCAATGCAACCTTCCCTTGCACGGATCGTTTGCAAAGGCTACGAGAGCTTTGCAAAGCAGGGGACGCCATGGCCACGCAGAAACTTTATGCCGGTGTGAAACTGCGCGAGACGCGCGCAAGGCTCGGGCTGACGCAAAAGGCCTTTGCCGACCGGCTGGGCGTCTCGCTGCCCTATCTGAACCAGATGGAGAACAACCACCGTCCGGTTTCGGCGGCGGTGGTGCTGGCGCTGGCGGGTGAATTCGGGCTTGACGTGACCGAGCTTTCGGCGGGCGATGCCGAGCGTCTGGTCTCCGACATGCGCGAGGCGATGGCCGATCCGGTCTTTGCCGATGGCGGCACGCCGCCCCTCGCCGATCTGCGGCTGGCGGCCTCGAATGCGCCTGCGCTGGCGCGGGCGTTCCTGGAGCTGCACCGCGCCTACCGGCAGGCGCATGAACGGCTGGCCTCGCTTGACGAGGCCTTGGGCCGCGAAGGCGCGCAGACGGTGGTTTCCCCCTGGGAAGAGGTGCGCGACTTCTTTCACTATTGCGACAATTACATCGATGCCGTCGACCGCGCCGCCGAACGGTTTTCCTGCCCGGATGGCAAGAGGTTGGACCCGATCCTGCGGGCCAGCGATGCCCTGCGTGCCCGCGGCGTCGACGTGCAGTTTTCGAACATTTCCGAGCTGCGCGCCCGCGAAGGCGACCGGATCCTGATCTCCGCCCATGCCAGCCGCTCGACCCAGGCGTTCCAGCTGCTGCATCAGGTCGCGCTGATCACCCAAAACGAGCTGCTCGAGGCCACGCTCGATCTGGCGCGCTTTCAATCCGAGACCTCGCGCGCTATCGCGAAAATCGGTCTGGCGAATTATTTCGCCGGGGCAGCCCTGCTGCCCTATCGCGCCTTTCTGGACGCGGCGCAGGAGACCCGGCACGATCTGGAACGGCTTGCCGATGCCTTTGGCGCCAGCATCGAACAGGTGGCGCACCGGCTCTCAACCCTGCAACGGCCGGGTGCCAAGGGCATCCCCTTCTTCTTCGTCCGCGTCGATCAGGCCGGCACGATCACCAAGCGCCATTCCGCGACGCGGCTGCAATTCGCCCGGTTCGGCGGCGCCTGCCCGCTGTGGAACGTGCATCAGGCCTTTGAAACGCCGACGAAATTCCTGCGCCAACTGGCCGAGACGCCGGATGGGGTGCGCTATCTGTGCCTGGCCCGCGACGTCTCGAAATCGGGCGGCAGCTTCACCGCCCCGGTGCGGCGCTATGCGATTTGTCTCGGCTGCGAGGTCAGCCATGCCCGCGGCCTCGTCTATGCCGACGACATGGAACTGGGCAATCCGCGCGCCTATCAGCCGATCGGGATTTCCTGCCGGATCTGCGAACGCAAGGACTGCCATCAGCGGTCCGTGCCGCCCCTGGAACGGCGCCTGCGCGTCGATCCGAACCGCCGCGGCATGCTGCCCTACGACATCGCCTGAGCCCCAAACATCGAAAAGCCCCGGAAAACCGAGGCTTGTCGATCAGTCTGTGGAGGTCGTCAGGAATGGTGCAGCATATGGGCGATTTCGTCCTTGATATGCGCGCGGTGCTTGCGCAGATCGACTTCGGCGAAATGCTCCAGCGGTTCGACGTTGGTTTCAGCCCGGTGAACCTTGTCATTCACCGCGTCGTAATCTTCCAGAAGCTTGGCGAAATGGGCGTTCGAGACCTTCAAAGCATGCAGCTTTTCCATCTCGAACGGGAATTCCTCGGACAGGGTATGCGGGGTGTTCGACATGGCCTCTTCCTTTGCGCTCTTCATTTCTTACGACTCAAGCCTAGACCCGGAGCGCTTGCGCCACCTTGACCCGTGTCAAGTTGCCCCCCCGGTCGCGCCTTGATCCGCCCCCACCGCCGCCGCGATCGCGTCAAGCCGCGCCTCCAGCGCCGCGAACCGCCCCTCCAGCGCCACCATCCGCAGCTCGTCCAGCTTTTCATGCAGCCGCATGATCTCGATTTCCGCCTTCAGGTTGACCTCGTAATCATGCGCCGCCGCCAGCCGGTCCTTTTCCGCCTGCCGGTTCTGGCTCATCATGATCACGGGGGCCTGCACCGCCGCCAGCATCGACAGGATCAGGTTCAGGAAAACAAAGGGATAGGGGTCAATGGCCGCGACCAGAATCACCGTGTTCAGCGCCACCCAGCCCAGCAGGACCAGCGCGAAAATCCCGATGAAGGCCCAGGATCCGCCAAAGGCCGCGACCCGGTCGGCGATGCGGGCGCCCAGATCCGACTCGGGCTGGCTCAGATCGCGCGCCACCGTGCCATGTTCGGCGACATGGCGCAGCACGCGCCTGTCGCGCTCGCTCAGCTCTTCGAAGCTCTTGCGCAAAAGCCGCTCGGAAAGGATGCGAAGCTTGGCGTCCATGGGGCCCCCTGCCGTTTTGGCCATGCTGCGACGGCGCGGGGCGGATGTCCACCGACGAGGACGTGAGGGGGCGATCAGCTGCCCATCGGCCGCCAGCCCGCCGCCCGCGCCTCGGCTTCGGTGCAGAACCAGCGCTCGCCCCTTGTTTCGTCGATCCGGGTGCGGTCGTAATCGCGCGAGCCGGGCAGATGGAAAATCTGCCCCTTTTTCGAGATGTTGCCCTTGATCCGACAGGCGCCGGGCGGGGTCTGCACCGGGCCGCGCCGCACCGCCTCGGGGGCCAGATGCGGCCCGGCCCAGATGCCGCGCTGCGCCGCGCGCGCCTGCGCCTCCTCGGGAACATAGTCGCGGGCATATTTGCGGTAAGCCTCGGCCATGCCTTCGGAGACCAGCGCCGCGTTCAGATCGCGCCCGCCCGCGCTGCAAACCGCCAGAAGCCGGTCGTAGCGGTCCCGCCCCCGGCCCGCGCATCTCACCAGACCGGCGGCCAGAACCCCCAGCCGATCCCGCGCCGCCTCTCCGCAGGGCCAGTCGCGGCCCTGCGCATCCTTGCACAGCTGATCATGTTCCGGCGCATCTATCCCGAACAGGCGCACCTTTTGAGCGTCGATCACCAGCGTATCGCCGTCAACCACCCGCGCATGACCCGCCAGAATTTCCGCCTGTGCCGGCAGCGCCAGCACGAGCCCGATCAGAACCCACTTCACCATGGGCGCAAGCTAGCAGAACGGAAAGCGAACGCAAGCCGCGTCGGCCGTCATGCTTAGCGCTGTGAGATGCGCCAGTTCGGGTTGATCCAGGGGGCCGCATTCTCGGCGGGCAGACGACGGCCGAGGATATGATCGGCCACCTTCTCGCCGGTCATGATCGAGGGCCCGTTCAGGTTGCCATTCGTCACCCGCGGAAAGATCGAGCTGTCGGCAACGCGCAGCCCCTCGACCCCGATCACGCGCGCATCCGGGTCCACCACCGCCATCGGATCATCGGCCCGCCCCATCCGCGAGGTGCCGCAGGGGTGATAGGCGCTTTCGGCGTGATCGCGGATGAAGGCGTCGATCTCGGCATCGGTCTGCACCGCGGCGCCGGGCTGGATCTCGTGCTTCACATGCTGCGCCATCGGCGCTTGCGCGAAAATCTCGCGGGTCAGCCGCACAACCTTGCGGAACTCCTCCCAATCGTCGGGATGCGACATGTAGTTGAAGCGGATCTCGGGATTTTCGCGCGGATCGGCGGAGCGCAGCCGCACCGTGCCGCGCGATTTCGACCGCATCGGGCCGGTGTGCACCTGAAAGCCATGCCCCTCGGCCGCGGCCTTGCCGTCATAGCGCACGGCAATGGGCAGGAAGTGATACTGGATATCCGGGTATTCGACGCCCTTGTCCGACCGGATGAAGCCGCAGGCCTCGAACTGGTTCGAGGCGCCAAGGCCCCGTTTCGTCAGCACCCATTGCGCGCCGACCGTCAGCTTGCCCCAAAGGTTCCAGTATTTATAGAGCGTCACCGGCTCTTTCGAGGCAAATTGCATATAGATTTCAAGGTGATCTTGCAGGTTCGACCCCACGCCGGGGCGATGCGCCAGAACCTCGATCCCATGCGCTTGCAGATGCGCGCCGTCGCCAATGCCCGAGAGCATCAGAAGCTTCGGCGTGTTGAGCGCCGAGGCCGCCAGGATCACCTCGGCCTTGGCCTTCAAGACCTTGATCTCGCCGCCCTTTTCATATTCGACGCCGACGGCGCGGCCCTGCTCGATCACCACCTTGCGCGCGAGGCCCCGGACGATCTTCAGCCGCCCGGTCTTGATCGCAGGGCGCAGATAGGCCGAGGCCACCGACCAGCGCCGCCCCTGCCAGATCGTCGCCTCCATCGGGCCGAAGCCCTCTTGCTGTTCGCCGTTGTAATCCATCGTCACCGGGTAGCCCGCCGCCGCCCCCGCCTCGATGAAATGCTGAAACAGCGGATTCTTGCGCGGCCCCCGCGTCACATGCAGCGGGCCTTTCGAGCCGCGCCAGGTCGCGTCGGCGCCGTCATGGCCGCCGTGCCAATGTTCCTGACGCTTGAAATAGGGCAGCACATCGGCATAGCCCCAGCCCGCCGCGCCCTGTTCCGCCCAATGGTCGAAATCGCAGGCGTGGCCGCGCACATAGACCATGCCGTTGATCGAGGACGAGCCCCCGATCACCTTGCCGCGCGGCGTCACCAGACGGCGGTTGCCCAGATGCGGCTCGGGCTCGGTGCCCATACCCCAGTCATAGCGCCCCATGTTCATCGGGTAAGACAGGGCGGCCGGCATCTCGATGAAGGGGCCCCAGTCGGTGCCGCCGAATTCGATGATCGCCACCCGATGCCCGGCCTCGGCCAGCCGATAGCCCAAGGCCGAGCCGCCCGAGCCTGCCCCAACGATCACATAATCCGCATCCATCGCGCGACCCTCTGCCTGAACCCTGTTTTTTCTTGGCGCAAATACGCCGGGGGGGTCCGGGGGGGGACCGGCCGGCCTGCGTTTCAATAGGGGCTCTCGACCGGCCCCATGCCGACATAGACGGCCTTCACCTGCGTATAGTGCTCGATCGCGGCCTTGGAATTTTCCCGCCCCACGCCCGAGGCTTTCACCGCGCCAAAGGGCATCTCCACCGGCGTCAGGTTATAGGCGTTGATCCAGCACGTCCCCGCCTGCAGCTGCGCGATGACCCGGTGCCCCCGCGCCAGATCGGCGGTAAAGACCCCGGCGGCCAGCCCGAACTCGGTGCCATTCGCCCGGGCGATCACCTCGTCCTCGGTCTCGAAATCCAGAACCGCCATCACCGGGCCAAAGACTTCCTCGCGCGCCAGCGTCATCGTGTCGGTGACATCGGCAAAGACCGTCGGCTGCACGAACAGCGGCCCCTCGTTGCCCGCCTGCCCGCCACAGACCAGCCGCGCGCCCTCGGCCTTGGCCGTGGCGACATAGCCCAGCACCTTGGCATGCTGCGCCGCCGAAACGAGCGGGCCGAATTGCGTCGCCGCGTCCAGGGGATCGCCCGCCTTGATCGCGGCCGTGCGTTCGGCCAGCCGGGTCAGGAAGCGCTCCTTGATCGATCTGTGCACGAAGACCCGCGTCCCGTTCGAGCAGACCTGCCCCGAGGAATAGAAATTCCCCAGCATCGCCGCGCCGATGGCGCTTTCCAGATCGGCATCTTCAAAGACGATCAGCGGCGATTTGCCCCCCAGCTCCATCGTCACATGTTTCATCCCCGCACCCGCCGCCGCATAGACCCGCGCGCCGGTCGTGACCGAGCCGGTCAGCGACACCTTGGCCACCCGCGAATCAGTGCTCAGCACGCCGCCCACGGCCCCCCGGCCCTGCACGACGTTGAAGACCCCCGCGGGCATCCCCGCCTGAATGAAGAGCTCGGCCAGCTGCAGCGCGCCCAAGGGCGTGACCTCCGAGGGTTTGAACACCATCGCATTGCCGGTCGAGAGCGCCGGGGCGGCCTTCCAGCAGGCGATCTGGCTGGGGTAATTCCAGGCGCCGATGCCGACGCAGACCCCCAAAGGCTCGCGAATCGTATAGGCGAAATCGCCGCCAAGCGGGATCGTCTCGCCGGTCAGGGTCGGCGCCAGCCCCGCGAAATATTCCAGACTGTCCGCGCCCGAGGGCCAGTCGGCGACCAGCGTTTCCTGCAGGGGCTTGCCGGTGTCGAGCGTTTCCAGAAACGCCAGTTCCGCGCCGCGGTCGCGAATCAGATCGGCGGCGCGGCGCAGGATCCGCGCCCGCTCGACCGGCTTCAGCGCGGCCCAGGCGCGTTGCGCCGCCACCGCCCCCGACAGCGCCGCCTCGATCACCGCGGGGGTTGCTTCGTGCAGCACCGCGATCACCTCGCCGGTGCCGGGAAAGATCACCTCGATCTCGGCCCCGGCCTTGTCCTCGACCCAGTCGCCATTGACGAAATGGCTGGCCTTCGGCTGTGCCCTCATGACCGCACCTCCAGTTCCCGGTTCAGATATTCATACACGATTTCAAGCGCATAAGCGCGATCCGGCGCATGTTCGGCCAAGGCCGCCCGGATATAGACGCCGTCGATCATCGCCCCCAGACCACGCGCCACCGCCTCGGCCCGCGGGCCGACCAGCGGGCGCAATTCATGCTGCAGGTTCGAGCGCAAGCGGCGCTGATAGACCCGCAAAAGCCGCATCGCCTCGCGATTCGTCTGCGCCAGAACGTAGAAATTCAACCAGGCCGAGATCGCCTCGCGCCGGAACGACCCCGGCGAGAACGAGCCCGCGATGATCGCGCGCAGCCGTGATTCGGGCCCGCGCTCGGCCGCGGCCAGCGCGCCGCGCACCTCGGCGCCGTAAAGCGTCAGGATCGCCCGCATCGCGGCCAGGAAAATCTGCTCCTTCGAGCCAAAATAATGATGCGCCAGCGCAGAGGACATCCCCGCACGCCGCGCAATCTGTGCTACGGTCACTTCAAGCGACCCCGCCTCGCCCACCGTTTCGATCGTGGCTTTCACCAAGGCCGCCCGTCGAATAGGCTCTGCTCCAAGCTTCGGCATGTCTTTTGCGACTCCGCTCAAAAAAGAACTTGCTTTTAGGAGCTACAGGCAAGTTTATTGACTCGTCAATCAACAAAAAGCCTGACCGTAAACCGGGCAACCAACGGGAGACCCTGATGACGCTTCGTTCCTTCCTTCTTGCCGGGGCTGCGACAGTTTCGCTTGCCCTTCCCGCCGCGGCCGATTGCAACAAGGTGATCTTTTCGGATGTGGGCTGGACCGACATCACCGCGACGACCGCGGTGACGACGACGGTGCTGCAGGCGCTGGGGTATGAAACCGACATCAAGCTTCTGTCGGTGCCGGTGACCTATACGGCGCTCTCCTCGGGGGATGTGGACGTGTTCCTGGGCAACTGGATGCCCTCGATGGAGGCCGATCTGGCGCCCTATCGCGATGACGGCACGGTCGAAACTTTGCGCACCAACCTGGTGGGCGCGAAATACACGCTGGCCACCAATGCCGCGGGCGCCGCACTTGGCATCAAGGATTTCGCCGATATCGCGAAGAACAAGGACGCGCTCGAGGGCAAGATCTACGGGATCGAGCCGGGCAATGACGGCAACCGTCTGGTGCTCGACATGATCACCGCGGGCAAATTCGACCTGACCGGCTTCGAGGTTGTCGAAAGCTCGGAACAGGGGATGCTCGCCGCCGTCGCCAAGGGCGAAAAGGACAATACCCCGGTGGTGTTCCTCGGCTGGGAACCGCATCCGATGAACGCGAATTTCAAGATGAGCTACCTGACCGGCGGCGATGAGGTCTTCGGCCCGAATTTCGGCGGCGCCGAGGTGCGCACCAATGTCCGCAAGGGTTATGTCGCGGAATGCCCGAACACCGGCAAGCTGCTCTCCAATCTCGAATTCAGCCTGGCGATGGAAAACGAGATCATGGGCAAGATCCTTGACGAGGGCATCGACCCGCCGACCGCCGCCAAGGACTGGCTGGCCGCGCACCCGGAAGTTCTGGCCCCCTGGCTTGCCGGCGTGACCACCAAGGACGGCGGCGACGGCCTTGCGGCGGTGACCGCGGCGCTGAAATAAGCCTTGCGCTGACCTGACGATCCAGGCAGGCGGGCCCCCGCCTGTCGGTCTTCCGAACCACGCAAGGCAAGCGACATGCTACAGCAAACGATGCGCCTGATCGGCACCATCGCCGCGTCGATTTTCGGCGCCATCCTGCTCAAGACGGTCCTCGAAAAACTGGCGGCCCTGCTGATCGGCTCCGGGCTGATCACCGGCCACAGCGGCACCGATCTTTTCACCGGCAAATGGAAAATTCCCGTCGGCCCCTGGGCCAAGCACGTCTTCGAATGGATGCGCGACAGTTTCTCGATCGTCTTCGATCATCTGGCCGCGATCTTCGAAACGCTGATCGACGGGATCATGGCGATCTTTGCGACGCCGCTCGACATTTCCTGGATCACCGGCGCGGCAGAATATACGCCGCTTTACCCGCCGGAATATCAGCCCTTCATCATGACGGGCTTTTTCCTTGGCATCTCGTGGTTCCTGCAGCGGCGGGTGTCGATCCTGCTGACCGTGCTTCTGGGCCTGCTTTACGTCTTCAACCAGGGCTACTGGAAACCGACGACGGAAAGCCTGACGCTTGTGATCTCGGCCTGTGTCGTCTGCATGTCGCTGGGCGTGCCGATCGGCATCGCCGCCGCGCACCGGCCCCGGCTTTATCTGGCGATGCAGCCGATCCTCGACCTGATGCAGACGCTGCCGACCTTCGTCTATCTGATCCCGGCGATCGTGTTTTTCGGCATCGGCATGGTGCCGGGGCTGATCGCGACGGTGATTTTCGTGCTGCCCGCGCCGATCCGGCTGACGCATCTGGGGGTGTCCACCACGCCGCAGCCGCTTCTGGAAGCCGCCCGCGCCTTTGGCGCCACGCCGCGGCAGGTGCTGTGGAAGGTCGAACTGCCCTATGCGCTGCCGCAGATCATGGCGGGGCTGAACCAGACGATCATGCTCTCGCTCTCCATGGTGGTGATCGCGGCGCTGGTGGGCGCGAACGGGCTCGGTGTGCCGGTGGTGCGGGCGCTGAACTCGGTCAACACCGCGCTTGGCTTTGAATCGGGGATGATCATCGTGGTCGTCGCCATCGTGCTTGACCGGATGATGCGCTTCGGGGGATCGAAATGAGACATGCGACCATGATCACCGATCCGAAGCTGACCGCGGGCGTCGCGGTGCGGTTCGACAATGTCTCGATCGTCTTTGGCGATCACCCGGACCGCGCCCTGCCGCTGATGGACCAAGGCATGTCGCGCGCCGAGATCCAGGCTCGCACGGGTCAGGTTCTGGGGGTGCATGACTGCTCGCTCTCGGTGGCCGAGGGCGAAATCCTGGTGCTGATGGGCCTTTCGGGCTCGGGCAAATCGACGCTTCTGCGCGCGGTGAACGGGCTCAACCCGGTCTGCCGCGGCAAGGTCGAGGTCTGCGACGGCAACGGGCTTGTCGATGTCACCCATGCCGATCCGCAGACCCTGCGCCGGATCCGGCAGACCCGCGTCGCGATGGTGTTTCAGCAATTCGGCCTGCTGCCCTGGCGGACCGTGCGCGAAAACGTCGGGCTGGGGCTGGAACTGAGCGGCATGGGCAAGGCGGAACGGCGCGACCGCGTCGATGCGCAGCTGAAACTGGTGAACCTGACCGACTGGGCCGAGCGCAAGGTGGGCGAGCTTTCGGGCGGCATGCAGCAGCGCGTGGGGCTGGCCCGCGCCTTTGCCACCGAAGCGCCGATCCTTCTGATGGACGAGCCCTTCTCGGCGCTCGATCCGCTCATTCGGGCGAAGCTGCAGGATGAACTTCTGGAGCTGCAATCGACGCTGAAACGCACCATCGTCTTCGTGTCCCACGATCTGGACGAGGCCTTCAAGCTTGGCAACCGCATCGCACTGATGGAAGGCGGGCGGCTGGTGCAGATGGGCACGGCGCGGGAAATCATCGCCAATCCGGTCGATGAGTACGTCGCCGAATTCGTCGCCCACATGAACCCGCTTGGCGTGCTGACGGCCGAGGACATGGCCGAACCGGGCGCGGCCGAGGGCACGCCGATTGCGCCCGAAACCCCGGTGATCAAGGTGATGGAGCTTTTGAAGACCGTCCCCGCCGTGGCGCTGACCGACGGGCGGCGGATCACCCGCGAAGGCGTGATCGCCCGGCTGATCGACCCGCGCGGCACCGCCGCCAAGGGGTAAAGAGGCGTATTTTTCCCAAGAAAAAACGGAAACCCGGAGTCCTTTGGCTTCGGGTTTCTTCTTGGCTCAAATACGCCCTTGCGACGGCTGCCCACGCGACTCGCGCCAGGTCAGGAACACGACTGCCGCCAGGATGATGGCCCCGCCCAGGATCACCCAGGGGTCGACCGCCTCGCCAAAGACCGACCAGCCGAGAGCTGTCGCCCAGACCAGCTGCAGAAAGGTCACCGGCTGCGTCACCGTCATCGGCGCGCAGGCAAAGGCGCGGGTCATGCAGTAATGCCCCGCCGTCGCAAAGACGGCGACCGCCCCCAGCCAGAGCAGCTGCGAAAGGCTGACCGGCTGCCAGACCGCCAGCGCAAAGGGCGCAAGGCCGATCGTCACCGACAGCGCCATCACCGCCACCACGGTCGAGGCCGGGGCAAGCTGCGTCAGCCGCTTCATCACCAGATAGGACAGCCCGAACCCGAAGGCCGCGCCAAGCTGCGCGAGATGGCCGGGCGACAGCTCGCGCAGCCCCGGGCGCAGCACCACCAGCGCGCCAAGCATCGCCAGGCCAATCGCCGCCATCCGCGCCGGGCGGAAGCCCTCGCCGAAGAACAGACCCGCGCCCAGGGTGACGATGATCGGGTTCAGATAGCCGATCGCGGTCACCTCGGAGATGGTGATCCGCGCCATCGCGTAGAACCACAGCATCACGGCGATGGTATGCAGCGCGCCGCGCAGCGCGAAAAGCTTGAAAAGGCCGGGCGAAATCCCCGAACGCAACAAGGGCAGCAACGAGGGCGCCAGAAACAGCAGCCCCCAGGCGAAGCGGATGAAGGCGGATTCGGCGGCGGGCAACGCCGTGCCCAGATAACGCACGATGCCGTTGACGAAGACGAAGGCGATGCCCGTGGCCAGCATCCACAGCACGCCCTCGACGGGTTGGTTCTTCTCGGAGATCGACGTCATGCCCCTTGCTGCCCTGCCCCGCGCGGGGGCGCAAGCGGCCGATTGTGCGGGATACAGCCCGCCTGCGACACTTGACCTCGGTCAAGGCGCGCGGTGCGCCTGCCCGATAGCCAGAGAGCACGGCAGCCCGAAACACCGGCGGGAAGGCATTGCTTTCCCCCCGGCCTGCCGCAATGCTGTGCCAACCCCGCGACCGCGAGCCGTGATGATCCGCCCTGCCCGCCCCCAGCTGTCCTTCCGCGCCGGCGTTTTCGCCCGGTGGCTGGCGGTGCTGGCCCTCGCGCTGCAAAGCCTGTTCTTCGCCGAACATCTCTCGGCCTCGGCGCTGCAGGATCTGGGCGGCCTTGGCCCGGGCGCGCGGGCGGGGTTCTTGCAGCTTTGCACCGGCGAGGGGGGGGCGCTTTACGATCCCGTCTCGGGCCGGGTCCTGGACACGGACGGCGGCCATGCGGGCTGCGCGATCTGCACCAGCGCCGCGGTCTGCGCCTTTGCCATGCCCGCGCTGCCGGATCTGCCGCCGCCGCAGCTGCATCTTTTGACCGCGCCTGATCCCGCGGCCCTGATCCCCTTCACCTTCATCGCGCCTTTGCCGCGCAGCGGCCTGATCCGCGCACCGCCGGTGGTTGCGACCCTGTGACGGGGGCGCGAGGGGGGCAGCGTCCCGCCCTCCCCGTCCCCGCGGGGTCCCCGCCGTGCCCTGATCCCTGCCAATGTTCCGTTCTGGAGACAGCGATGAAACGTCGTGATTTTCTTGCCGCCACCGCCTCTGCCACCGCGCTTGTGCCGCTGGCCGCCCTGCCCGCCCGCGCCGAAATGGCGATGTCCCCCGCCGAAAAGCCGGTCAGCCCGATGCAATGGACCGATGAAAACGGGCTGACCCGGTTTCTCAAGGTCGATCCCGACCCGGTGACCGACGATCTGGGCAAATATCCGCGCTGCCCCTATTGCGGCATGATGCGGGCGATGTTCTCGGCCTCGCGCCATCTGATCGTTTATGAAAACGACACCGTGGACGGCACCTGTTCGATCCATTGCGCGGCGATTTCGCTGGCGCTCAACATGGACGCCGGGCCGAAGGCGATCTATGCGGGCGATGCCGGGGCCGAGGGCGAGACGAAGCCGCTCGCCGATACGGCCGCGATGACCTATGTGATCGATCCCGCGAAACCGGGCACGATGTCGGCGGTGTCGAAACTGGCCTTTGCCGACCGCGCCAAGGCCGAGGCCGCCGCCGCGGGCAGCGCCGATGCAAGCCTTGCCGATTTCGACACGGCGCTGATGGCCGCCTATGTCGAAATGGCCAAGGACACCGCGATGATCCGCAAGCGCCGGGGCGAGAAACGGCATGACATGGGCCTGAAGATGCCCGGCTCGCATTGACCTTTTGCAACATTCCGGCCGTGCAAACCCGGCACGGCCGGGGATGGAGTTGACCATGTGCAACCTTTCCCGCCGCACCGCGCTTGGCCTGCTGGCAGGCGTCTCGGCGCTTGCCCTTTGCCTGCCGCAGGCCGCCCGCGCGGATGCGACGCGCCTCGATCTGCCCAAACCCGGGCCGCGCGACACCTGTCCGGTCTGCGGCATGTTCGTCGCGCGCTATCCCGACTGGATCGCGACGGTGGTCTTTGCCGATGGCGCAGCCTTTCATTTCGACGGCCCGAAGGACTTCTTCAAATTCGTGGCCGAGGTGCCGAAATACGCCGCCGGGCGCCGTCGCGATCAGATCACCGCGATGGGGGTGACCGACTATTACGGCCTGCGCCCGATCGCGGCCGAGACGGCGCTTTACGCGGTCGGCTCGGATGTTCTGGGGCCGATGGGGCATGAGTTCGTGCCCCTGGCCAGCGAGGCCGAGGCGGCCGATTTCATGCGCGATCACGCGGGCAAGCGCCTGCTGCGCTTTGCCGACATCCCCGCGGACCTGCCCGCGAAGCTGGACGAGGGCCGGTTCGAATGAGCCTGCGTCCCGCAACCCCGGTGCTGGCGGCCTTTGGCCTGGCTTTCGCGCTGGCGGGGGCCGAGGCGGCGCATGCCGTTCTGACCGCCCCGCGCGAGGCCGCGCGTCTGCAGGCCGCCGCGCATCTGGTGCGGGACCTTGGCCTGAGCGATCTCGCGCTGTTCACCGAGGCGCGCTACACCCGCCACCCGTCGCTGGCCGATCTGGCCACCGCCTTTCAGGACAACCCCTTGTCTTTCGATCACTTTCCCTCGGGAAGCCTGATTGCGCCGCCGACGCATTTCGGGCCGACGGCGCTTGCCTTTTCGGCCGGGGATCTGCGATGAGCGCGCTGAACCGGCATCGCGCGCTTCTGGATTTCACCGTCGCGGCGCTGGCGCGGCGGCGGGTCAAGACGCTCGCCCTCGTCGCGGTCTTTGCCGCGGTCGTGTTCCTGCTGGCCTCGGCGATGTTCCTGGCCGCTTCTCTGCGTCGCGAGGCCGAGGCGACACTGGCCAGCGCCCCCGATCTGATCGTGCAAAGCCTCAGCCTTGGCCGTCAGACGATGATCGGCGCCGAGGCGGTGCCGCAGCTTGCCGCAATCCGCGGCGTCGCCGGGGTCGAGGGGCGGCTTTGGGGCTATTTTTACGACCGGATCAACGGGGCGAATTACACGGTGATGGTGCCGGGCACCGCCGCGCTGATCCCGCCGCCGGGGCAGGTGATCCTGGGCGAAGCGGTGCCGCGGCTGCGCGATTTCAAATGGCAGGGCACGCCGCTGTTCCTGTCGCGCCACGAGGGCGATCTGGTGCGCTTCGACGTCGCCCGCACGCTGGACACCGAACTGGCGCTGGTCAGCGCCGATCTGATCTTGATGAACGAGGCCGATTTCCGCAGCTTTTTCAACGTGCCTGCGGGGCAGTTCACCGATCTGGCGGTGACGGTGCGCAACCCGCGCGAGCTGTCGACCGTGGTCGAAAAAGCCACGGCCCGGCTGCCCGAGGCCCGTTTTGTCACCCGGGGCGACATCGCCCGCACCTATCAGAAGCTTTTCGACTGGCGCGAGGGGGTGATGGTGGCGCTGGCTTTCGTCGCGATGCTGGCTTTCGCGATCTTTGCCGCCGACAAGGCCAGCGGGCTTTCCGCCGAGGAGGCGCGCGAAATCGGCATTCTGAAGGCGATCGGCTGGGACACGCGCGACGTGATCGCGATGAAGCTTTGGGAGGGGGGGCTGATCTCGGGCGGGGCGTTTGTGCTCGGCACTGTGCTGGCCTATGCGCATGTGTTCTGGGCGGGGGCGGCGCTTTTCGCGCCGCTGCTGCAGGGCTGGGCGGTGATCTATCCCGAGTTCCGGCTCAGCCCCGCGATCGACACGGCGCAGCTGCTGACCTTGTTTCTTCTGACCACCCTGCCCTATGCCGCCGCGACCGTGGTTCC
This sequence comes from Rhodobacter capsulatus SB 1003, assembly GCF_000021865.1. Classification (NCBI taxonomy): domain Bacteria; kingdom Pseudomonadati; phylum Pseudomonadota; class Alphaproteobacteria; order Rhodobacterales; genus Rhodobacter; species Rhodobacter capsulatus. The sequence continues at coordinate 976,093 of NC_014034.1, read as the reverse complement.
GGTCTGGCGCAGCGCGGCGGCCGACCCGGATGCGGTGATGCGATGATCACCTTGCACGGCGTTTCAAAGACCTACAACGAAGGCCGCCCGAACGAAGTCACCGCGCTGCGCGACATCGATCTGGCGATCGCGCCGGGGGTGACGGTGGTGATGGGGCCTTCAGGCTCGGGCAAGACGACGCTTCTCAGCCTGGTGGGCTGCATGGCGCGGCCGACGACGGGGCGGATCACGCTGGCGGGCGAGGTGATTTCCTCCCTGCCCGAGCGCTTCCTGACCGATCTGCGGCGGCGCCGGTTCGGCTTTGTCTTTCAGCGCTTCAACCTGATCCGGGGCCTGTCGGTGCTGGAAAACGTGATGCTGCCCGCGGCGCCGCTGGGCGAGGATCGCGCGGTGGTTGAAGCGCGGGCGCTGGCGCGGCTCGCGGCGCTTGGCCTGGCGGGGAAGGCGCGGATGCCGGTCGAGGTGCTGTCGGGCGGCGAGACGCAGCGCGCGGCGATTGCCCGGGCGCTGGTGAATGACGCGCCGGTGCTGATCGCCGACGAGCCGACGGCCAATCTCGATACCGCGCTGGCGCTGCGCTTTCTTGACATCGTCGCCGGGCTGCGGGCCGAGGGGAAAACGGTGATCCTGACCAGCCATGATCCGCGCATCATTTCGGCCGCGCCGGTGACGGCGGTGGTCGAGATGCGGGACGGCGCGGTCCTGCAGGTGCGGTCATGATCTTTCACACGCCGATCCTGACGCTGCTGCTGGTCTCGGCGCTGGCCGCGCTGGTGGCGCTCTGGTCGGCGGGCTTCGGAATTTCCGTGCTGCGGCGCTGGGATCCGAGCAGCGGCGCGCGTGGGCAATTGCTGCTGGAGCGGCGCACCGAACTGGTCTCGACGCTTTTCGCGCTGGTGATGGCGGCCGAGGCGGCGGCGCTGTTCCTGTTCGTCTTCAACGCCGACCGGATGGCGGCGCTGTTCGTGGGGGCGATGTGCGCGGTGGGCACGCTGAACGTGAACGGCTACGGCTTTCCGGCGCTTACCGGGCAGATCGCCAGCTTTTTCGCGGCGGCGGTCTGGCTGGTGCTGGATCATGTCGACCGGTTGGGGCGCGATTACCCGCTGACGCGGGTGAAATATGCCGCCGTGCTGGCGATCGCGCCGCTGGTTCTGGTGACGGGGGGGCTGCAGTTGGCCTATTTCCTCAATCTGCGCACCGATGTGATCACGTCCTGCTGCTCGAAGCTCTTCACCCCGGCCAATGCGGGGATTTCGGACGAGATGGCGGCGGTCGATCCGGCAACCGCATTATGGGCCCTGGCGATCGCGGCGGGGCTGGTGCTGGCAACCGGCCTGCACGCGCTGCGCAGCGGGCGCGGGCACGGGCTCTTTGCCCTGGCGGGGGCCGGCTATTTCGGCGCGGCGCTGGTGGCGATGGTCTCGACGATCTCGCTTTATGTCTATGAAAACCCGAACCATCACTGCCCCTTCTGCATCCTGAAGCCGGAATACGGCCATGTCGGCTATGCGTTCTACCTGCCGCTCTTCGGGGCGACGGCGCTGGCGCTCGGGCTTGGCGCGGTGAGCCCCTTTGCCGCGCGCAGCAGCCTGCGCAGCCCCCTGCCCGCGGTGATGCGCCGTCTGACACTCTGGGCGCTGGCGGGGTTTGCGGCCTATGCGCTGATGACCCTCTGGGTGATCGCGCGCTCGAACCTGATCCTGTTCGGCTGAGAACCGGCCGTTGCGGCGGGGGTATTTCGCCTCGGCTGTCGCCGAGGCGACCCGCCGGGGGCTTCCGCACACCCCGGGATATTTGTCGCAAGGTGAAAACAAGCCGCTGCGCACGGCCATGCCGGATCCCGCCCGTCTGCTTTTTCTTGGTGCAAATACGCTGGGGGGTCCGGGGGGCGACGGCGGGTCGCCACGCGACAGCGTGGCGAAAACAAAAGGCGCCCCGGGGGGCGCCTTTTGAATGCCATCCGGCGGCGTTCAGAGTTGCGCGGCAACATCCTCGGGCACGTCGAAATTATGCGTCACCGTCTGCACGTCGTCGTCTTCTTCCAGCGCGTCGATCAGCTTCATCAGCTTCTGCGCGGTTTCCAGATCGACTTCGGTCGTCGTCTGCGGCTTCCAGATCAGCTTCGATTCGGTCGATTCGCCCAGGGCCTTTTCCAGCGCCTCGGAGACTTCCGACAGCGCCTCGACCGAGCAATAGATCCAGTGGCCCTCTTCGTCGCTCTCGACGTCATCGGCGCCCGCTTCCAGCGCCGCCATCATCACCGCATCGGCATCGCCCACCGCAGCCGGATAGGAAATCTCGCCCACCCGGTCAAAGCCGTGGCTGACCGAGCCGGTCTGCCCCATGTTGCCGCCCGATTTGGTGAAATAGCTGCGCACGTTCGACGCGGTGCGGTTCAGGTTGTCGGTCATCGCCTCGACGATGATCGCGATCCCGTTCGGGCCATAGCCCTCGTAGCGGATTTCCGTGTAATCCGCCGCATCGCCCATCTGCGATTTCTTGATCGCGCGGTCGATCACGTCCTTGGGCATCGATTGCGCCTTGGCGGCCTTGACCGCCAGCCGCAGACGCGGGTTCTTGTCGGGATCGGGGTCGCCCATCTTGGCGGCGACGGTGATTTCCTTCGCCAGCTTCGAGAACATCTTCGAGCGGATCGCATCCTGCTTGCCCTTGCGGTGCTGGATGTTCGCCCATTTGGAATGGCCTGCCATGCCCCTACTCCGTCGAATTGGTGTGCTGGCGGCCGCTATAGCCAAAGCCCGGCCTTACCGCAAGCCGCGCCAATGAAACCGCCCCTCAGCCGGGCTGATGGCCGTAATTCACCGGCCGGTGCCACGCGCCGCCCTCGGGGGTGACCCAGTCGAAGACGCGCCCGTCGGATTGCCGGGTCAGCCGGACCTTTGCATAGGGCTCGATCAGCCCGTCGGCGACCGGAACATGGATCTTGCGGCGGATCTCGACCGCATAGGTCATCGGCACCGCGCAGCCCGCAAGCGCCCCCGTGGGCGCGGCGGCGATATCGGCGCTGCAGCGGCTGCCATCGGTGAAATGCACCGTCAGCCGGTCGGAAAGCAGATCGATGCGCCCCGGGTTGGGCGCGGGCGCGGGCGGCAGCGAACAGGCCGAAAGCGCAAGGACGGCGGGCAGCAGGAGGGTGGGCAGCAGGACGGCGAAACGCATGAAAACCTCAGGGGACAAGCGGCCAGACAAGCGGGATCACCAGCACCGCGACGATGCCGGTCAGGATATCGAGCGGAATGCCAAGCCGCAGGAAATCCGAGAATTTGTAGCCGCCCGGCCCATAGACCATCATGTGGGTCTGATAGCCGATCGGCGTGGCAAAGGCGACCGAGGCCGAGAACATCACCGCCACGGCAAAGGGGCGCGGGTCCAGACCCAGCGTATGCGCCAGCTGGATCGCGATCGGCGTGAAGATCACCGCCACCGCATTGTTCGACAGCAGTTCCGTCATCGCAAGGCCAAGGAAATAGACCGCCGCCAGCGCCGCGATCGGCGGCAGATCCTGCATCAGCGGCGCCACCGCATCGACGATGAGCGCAACCGCCCCCGAGGCGTCCAGCCCCTCGCCCACCACCAGCATGGCGAAGATCATCGCCAGAAGCCGGCCATCGACATAGGAAAAGGCCTCGTCGGCATCGATGCAGCGGGTCAGCAGGATCACCGCCACCGCCACCATCGCCAGTTCCATGATCGGCGCCACATCCAGCGCCGAAAGCCCGACCACGGCAAGCAGGGCCAGAACCGCGATCGGCATCTTGCCGCGCCGGAACGCCCGCGCGGTGGGGCGGGAGACATCGACCAGATCCATGTCCTGCGCCAGCCGGGCGATATCCTCGGGCGCGCCCTCGAGCAGCAGCGTATCACCCACGACCACCACCAGATCGTCAAGCTTGCGGCCGATGTTCTGGTTGCGCCGATGCGCCGCCAGCACATAGACGCCATAGCGCCGCCGCAGCCGCAAATCGCCCAAAGACCGCCCGATCATCCGGCAGCCGGGCGAGATCAGCACCTCGACCGTCTCGGTGGCGACCGAGGACAGCTTGTCCACCACCCGCACATCCTTGTTGGCCTGCATGCCCAGAAGCTCCGAGACCTCGGTGCGCAGCACCACCCGGTCGCCCGCCTCCAGCACCGCCGCCGTCAGATCACGCCGCAAGCTGGCATCGCCGCGCAGAACGTCGATCACCCGGACCCCGGTGCGCTTGAAGATGTCGATCTCCAGCACGCCCTTGCCGATCAGGTTCGATTCCTCGGGGATCGCCACCTCGGTGAAATATTTCATCTTCGGCCGCCCGCCCCCCAGCGTCGCCGCCATCGAGACCCGGTCGGGCACCAGACGGCGCGAAAACAGCGCCATGAAGAGCGAGCCCGCCAGACAGATCGCCAGCCCGACGGGCGCGATCTCGAAGATCGAGAACGGCGCCATCCCGTCCTTGCGCACCACCCCGTCAACCAGGATGTTGGTCGAGGTGCCGATCAGCGTGATCATCCCCCCCATGATGGTGAAATACGACAGCGGCATCAAAAGCCGCGAGGGCGGCACGTTCAGCTTGCGCGCCGCCTGCATGAAGATCGGGATCATCACCGCCACGACGGGGGTGTTGTTCATGAAGGCCGAGGCGCCCATGACGATGGCGAAGAGCAGCGCCGTGGTGGTGGCCGGGCGTTCGTCGATCTGGCTTTCGACGGCACGGGTGGCGCGGTCCAGCGCGCCGGTGCGCACCAGCGCCCCCATGATCAGGAACATGAAGGCGATCGTCCAGGGCGCCGAATTCGAGAGCGCCCCCACCGCCTCCTTGTAGGGCACAAGGCCCAGCACCAGCATCAGGGCGGCGCCGCCGATGGCGATGACTTCGGGCGGATCCTTTTCGCGCACGAACAGAACGAACATGCCCAGCACGATGGCGATGGACAGCCATGCCTGCGCCGCGGCGCCCAGTCCAAGGTCGATCATCTCAGGCCCCTCTGCTTCGCCGCGATACTAGCCGCCCAAGCCATGCGGGCAAGCTTTCATCGCCGCTTTCCGTGCCATCTTCGGCTGTCGGCGGGAAAATGCTGTTTTTGCGGACATATGGCGGCCAAGGCTCAGACCGGCAGCGCCTCGGGCAACCGCCCGCCCAGCCGCACCGGGGCAATGCGCGTGGCCTTGCCCGTGCGGTCGTCGGTCTCGACATAGACGCCCGAAAGCGTCACCGGCCCCTCGGCCGGGGTGAAACGGTCGCGCGTCATCCCGGTCAGGAACCGGCGCATCGGCTCGGCCTTTTCCATGCCGATGATGCTGTCGTAATCGCCGCACATCCCCGCGTCGGACAGATAGGCGGTGCCGCCCTTGAGGATCACCGCATCGGCGGTGGGCACATGGGTATGCGTGCCGACGACAAGGCTGGCGCGGCCGTCGCAATACTGCCCCATCGCCATCTTTTCCGAGGTCGCCTCGCAATGCACGTCGACCAGAATCGCCTGCGCCAGCCCGCCCAGCGGATGCGTGCGCAAGGCGGTGTCGATCGCCGAGAACGGATCGTCGAAGGGGCGCTTCATGAAGACCTGGCCCAGCACCTGCGCGACCAGAACCTTGCGGCCGCGGCGGTCCTCGAACAGCCGCGCGCCCTTGCCGGGCGCCTCTTTCGCGTAATTCAGCGGCCGGATCACCCGCGGCTCGGTTTCGATGAAGCGCAGCATGTCCTTCTGGTCGAAGGCATGATCGCCCAGCGTCACCACATCGGCCCCCGCGGCAAGCAGCAGTTTCGCATGCTCGCCGGTCAGCCCCATGCCCCCCGAGGCGTTTTCGCCGTTCACCACGACGAAATCGAGCCCCCAGTCCGCGCGCAGCTTCGGCAGCCGTTCCGCCACCCCCGCACGTCCCGCGCGCCCCATCACATCGCCAAGAAACAAGATCTTCATGGGCTTCCTTAGGCCGAAGCCCCGCCGGAAAGCAACCGTTGCCTTGCGCAAAACGCCATTTCCGCCGCGTTCGGGGGCCGGTTCCGGCATCGGCCCGGGGCCCCGGCAGAAAGGGCGACTCCCCCGCGGACCCATCGGGCGACCTAGAGAAAAATTTCAGCCTCGGCGGAAATCCGCTGCCCGGAAAGCCGGTTGACGGCAGGAATCCGCCCGTTTTCCGCCCCCCGCCCGCAGAGCGCTTTAACCTTGATGCCATTCCCGGTTAGGAGGTCATCTCGACGAAGCCACGCACTCACATTTCGTTACAGGTCCGATGAACATCACGCTGACATCCTCCGGGCGCCTTGCCCGGCTTCCCCTCGCTCTTGCCGTTCTGGCCGCGCTTTCGGCTTGCGGCGGCGGCGGCGGCGGAACCGACCAGGCCACGCGGATGAGCTTCGCCTCGGCGCAGGAACGCCCCGAGGGCGTCGATCCGGCCCGGCGCGACAGCGCGGTGTCGCTGGCGCGGGAACTGCGGGCGCGCGGCGGCCGGGTCTGGTGCGTGCCCTTCGCGCGCACTGTCTCGGGGATCGATCTGCAGGGCAATGCGGGCACCTGGTGGTCGAAGGCCTCGGGCCGCTATGCGCGCAGCCACCGTCCCGAACCGGGCGCGGTCATGGCCTTTTCGCCCACCCGCAAGATGCCGATGGGCCATGTCGCGGTGGTCTCCGAAGTCGTCTCGCCGCGCGAGATCAAGATCGATCATGCGAACTGGCAGCGCAACCGGGTGTCGCTGGGCATGACCGTGCATGACGTGTCGAAGAACAACGACTGGAGCCAGGTCCGGGTGATGAGCCAGGAAAGCGTCGCGGGCCGGGTCTATCCGGTCTCGGGCTTCATCCTCAAGGACCGGGGCTGAGCCCCCCCTCCCCGGAAACGGCAAGGGCGCCCCGCGGCGCCCTTTTTCGTCAGTCCTGAACCTTTTTCACGAATTGCGACTTCAGCCCGATCTGGCCGATGCCGGGCAGCTTGCAATCGATGTCGTGATCGCCCGGCACCAGCCTTATGCCGCGGACCTTGGTGCCGACCTTGACCACCTGCGAGCTGCCCTTGAGCTTGAGATCCTTGATCACCGTCACCGTGTCGCCATCGGAGAGCACATTGCCGACGGCATCGCGGATCACGCCGCTTTCGGCGGCATCGCCGCCGGGGGCCCATTCATGGCCACATTCGGGACAGGTGAAAAGCGCATCCACCTGATAGGTGAAGGTGCTGGCACATTCGGGGCACGGCGGCAGGGTGTCATCGGTCATGCCCCGCTTTAGCCCGCGCGGGCGGGCTTGACCAGAGCGCGCGGCCTCAGCCCCGGCCGGGATCGGGGGGCAGCGGCAGGATCGGCCCGGCCTCGGTCACGATCAGATCAAGCGGCTGATCGGTGGGCTCGGTCGGCACGGTGTCAAGCTCCTGCGCCGCAAAGGCGAAGCCGATCGCCGTCACCGGCCCGGCCGCGCGCAGCCGTTCCAGCGTGCGGTCGTAAAAACCGCCGCCATAGCCCAGCCGGAACCCGCGCCGGTCAAAGGCGACCAGCGGCACGATCAGCACCCGCGGCGTGATCTCGGCGCCGGTTTCGGGGACAAGGGCGCCGAACGGACCGGGGATCAGGGGTGCCTCGGGCGTCCAGGCGCGGAATGTCAGCGGCAGGCCCTCGCCCGCAATCACCGGCACGCCGACCGCGCCCCTGTGCGCCGCCATCGCCGGGCGCGGGTCGATCTCGGTGCGGATCGGCAGGTAACCCGCCATCGGCGCCCCCTCAAACCGCATCAGCGCCGCCAGCAGATGCGCGCAGGCCGCGCCCTGCCCCGCCGCAAAGGCGGATTTGCGCGCCCCGAAGGCGGTCTTGCGCGCCGCAGCCTTCCGCGCCGTCAGATCGGTCATATCAGCACCCAGCTCGCCAGACCCAGAAAGGCGAAAAAGCCCATAACATCGGTCAGCGTGGTGACAAAGGTGCCCGAGGCCAGCGCCGGATCCAGCCCCAGCCGTTCCAGCGTCAGGGGCACCATCACGCCGCCGAGCGCCGCGACCAGCTGATTGACGATCATCGCCAGCCCCAGAACCACGCCCAGCTCGACATGGCCAAAGATCAGCCCGCCCGCGACGCCCAGAAGCAGCGCCAGGCTCAGCCCGTTCACCAGCCCGGCGCCGATTTCCCGCAACACCACCCGGCGCGCGTTCGAGGCGGTCAGATCGCGCGTCGCCAAGGCCCGCACCGCCACGGCCAGCGATTGCGTCCCCGCGATCCCCCCGGTCGAGGCGACGATCGGCATCAGCGCCGCCAGCGCCACCAGCGCGGAAATCGTCGCCTGGAACTGCGAAATCACGATGGCCGAGAGCGAGGCGGTGAACAGATTGGCGACCAGCCAGGGCAGCCGCTGCCGCACCGTTTCCAGCACCGAATCGGAGATCGAGCTTTCCTCGCCCACCCCCGCCAGCCGCAGGATGTCTTCTTCGTGTTCCTCATCGAGCACGTTCATCGCGTCATCGATGGTGATCACGCCGACCAGACGGCCGTCGTCATCCACGACAGGCGCCGAAATCAGGTGATACTGGTTGAAGGCATAGGCGACGTCGCCCTCTTCCTGACGGGCGGAAATGGTGCGGAAACTGTCCTCGGTGATCGCCGTCAGCGCGGTCTCGGGCTTTGAGGACAGGATCTTGCCCAAGGTCACATAGCCCACCGGATGATGCGCCGGATCGACCAGAATCACGTGATAGAACTGGTCGGGCAGCCAGTCCTCGCGTTGCAGAAAGCCGATCGCCTCGGCCACGGTCCAATGCAGGGGGGCCACGACGACCTCGCGCTGCATCAGACGGCCGGCGGAATTTTCGGGCCAGGTCAGCGATTGCTCGACCGCGGCGCGGTCGGTTTCATCCAGCGCCTCAAGGATGGCTTCCTGCTGGACCTCTTCCAGATCCTCGATCAGGTCGACGACGTCATCGGAATCAAGCTCGCGGACCGCCTCGGCCAGAACATCGGCCGGGATCTGCTCGATCACCTCCTCGCGGATGGATTCGTCGATCTCGGTCAGGATCTCGCCGTCCATCTCGCGGCCGTAAAGCCGCAGGATCTCGCGCCGTTCGGCGGTGGTGACCTGTTCCAGAAGGTCGGCGATATCGGCGCCATGCAGCGGTTCGAGCAGCTCGGCCAGCAGCGCGGCATCGCCCGCCTCGGTCGCGGTCAGAACGCTTTCGACCAGATCCTCGGTCAGCGCGGGCAGGTCTTCGGCTTCGTGCTCTTCTGCCCGCTCTTGTGCCATGCCGCCCCCTGTTGCTGCCCGCTTATGATTTCCGCTACCTTATCGCAGCCGACTGCGACAAAAAAGCCGTGATTGCCGAAGCCTGATCGCGGCCCTAGCATGGGGGCGCACGGGAAAGGAAGGTGGCGCGTGGAGATTTTGCTGGGGCAGGTGCTGCGATATGCGGGCGATCCGATGGTCGAGGGGCCCGGGGCCGCCCGGCACGACCGTCACGGCGCGGTGGCGATCGAGGCGGGGCGGATCGTCGATCTGGGCCCGGCCGAGGCGGTTCTGGCGCGCTTCCCGCAGGCGCGGCGCACCGATCTGGGCGCGCGGCTGATTTCTGCGGGCTTTGTCGATGCGCATGTGCATTACCCGCAGACCGCGATCATCGCGAGCTGGGGCAAGCGGCTGATCGACTGGCTCAATACCTACACCTTCCCCGAGGAGATGCGCTTTGCCGATCCCGCCTATGCGGCCGAGATCGCCTCGCGCTATCTCGACCTTGCGCTGGCGCATGGCACGACCTCGATGTGTTCCTATGCGACGATCCATTCCTCCTCGGTCGATGCCTTCATGGGCGAGGCGGCGCGGCGGGGGATGCGGGCGCTCGCCGGGCGGACCTGCATGGACCGCGACACCGCGCCCGCGGGGCTGCGCGACAGCGCGCAGGCGGCTTACGACGAAAGCAAGTCGCTGCTGACGCGCTGGCACGGGCGGGACCGGCTGGGTTATGTGATCACGCCGCGGTTCTCGCCCACCTCGACGCCCGATCAGCTGCTGGCCTTGGGAAGTCTTTGGGCGGAACATCCCGAGTGCCTGATGCAGACGCATCTGAGCGAGCAGGTCGATGAAATCGCCTGGGTGAAAAGCCTGTATCCGGCGGCGCGGGATTATCTGGACACTTACGAAACCTTTGGCCTGCTTGGGGAAAACGGCGTTTACGGCCATGCGATCCATCTCGAGCCGCGCGAGATCGCCCGGCTGCGCGAGGTCGGCGCGGGGCTGGCGCATTGCCCGACCTCGAACAGCTTCATCGGCTCGGGGCTCTTTGATACGGCGGGGCTTTCGGCGGCCGGGCTGCGGATCGGGCTCGCCACCGACACCGGCGGCGGATCAAGCTTCTCGATGCTGCGCACGATGGCGGCGGCCTATGAGATCGGGCAGCTGCGGCGCGGGGCGCTGCATCCGGCGGCGCTCTGGTATCTGGCGACCCTTGGCGCGGCGCAGGTTCTGCGCATCGATCACGCGGTGGGCAATATCGCCGTGGGGATGGAGGCGGATCTGATCGCGGTCGATCTGGCCTCGACCCCCGCGATCGCCCAGCGCGCCGAACGGGCGGGCGATGTCTGGGAGGCGCTGTTTCCGACAATCATGATGGGCGATGACCGCGCCATTGCCGGGGTCTGGGTGGCCGGGCGGCGGATGAAGTAGCGGGCGCCCAGCGGCAACGACAGAGCGGGGCTCTGCCCGTTCGACGGGGCGTCCTTCCCCCGGAAGGCCGCCTTGCCCGTCTCACCCCGGGGTATTTGAAGCAAGATAAAATCAGCGCGCAAGGGCGCGGGCAAGGGCGTTCGCGCGTTCGATGACGCGCGGCAGGTCGAGCGTGGTGATCTGGCCATCCTGCACGACCGGGCGGCCCTCGACGAAAAGATGCTTCACCCGCGTCGGACCGGACAGAAGCAGCGCCGCCACCGGGTCCCAGGCACCCGCGGCCTCCAGCCCCGAGACGTCCCAGATCGCCAGATCGGCACGCTTGCCGGGCTCAAGGCTGCCCAACTCCGGGCGGCCCAGAACCTGCGCGCCGCCCAGCGTCGCGATCTCCAGCGCCTCGCGCACCGACATCGCATCGGCGCCGTTTTGCACCCGTTGCAACAGCAGCGCCTGTCGCGCCTCGGCGATCAGATTGCCCGCGTCATTCGATGCCGATCCATCGACGCCCAAAGCCAGTTTCACCCCCGCATCGCGCATCGCCCGCACCGGCGCGATGCCCGAGCCAAGGCGACAATTCGAACATGGACAATGGGCAACCCCGGTGCTGGACCGGGCAAAAAGATCAATTTCCGAACCTGAAAGCTTGACGCAATGGGCATGCCAGACATCGGCGCCGGTCCAGCCCAGATCCTCGGCATATTGGCCCGGACGGCAACCGAACTTGTGCAGGGAATAGGCGATATCCTCGTCATTCTCGGCCAGATGGGTGTGCAGCATCACCCCCTTGTCGCGCGCCAGCAGCGCGGCGTCACGCATCAGCTCGCGCGAGACCGAAAACGGCGAACAGGGGGCCACGCCCACCCGCAACATCGCGCCCGGGCGGGGATCGTGATGGGTGTCGATGACGCGGATGCAATCGGCCAGGATCGCCTCTTCGCGCTCGACCAGGGCGTCAGGCGGCAGCCCGCCCGCGCTTTCGCCAATCGACATCGCGCCGCGGGTGGGGTGAAAGCGCAGCCCCAGTTCCGCGGCGGCGGCGATCGTGTCATCCAGCCGCGCCCCGTTCGGAAACAGATAAAGGTGATCCGAAGAGAGCGTGCAGCCCGAGAGCGCCAGTTCCGCCAACCCGATCTGCGCCGAGGTGAAGATCTCCTCGGGCCCCATCCGCGCCCAGATCGGGTAAAGCGTCTTCAGCCAGCCAAACAGCAGCGCATCCTGCCCGCCCGGCACCGCCCGCGTCAGCGTCTGATAAAGGTGATGATGCGTGTTGATCAGCCCCGGCGTGACCACGCAGCCCCGGGCCGAGACGACCTCGCCCGTGCTGACAAGCCCCTGCCCCAGGGCGACAATCTCGCCGCCCCGCAGCAGCAGATCGGCGCCACGCAATTCCCGCCGCGCCGCATCCATGGTGACGACGACCTCGGCCCCCCGGATCAGAATTTCCCGCATCAGATGCCTCCCGCGCAACGCAATCCCCTCGGGGAAGTCCGAAGGGGCCCGAGGGCCCCTTCGGGCGGGGGGTTCGGCGGCAGCCCCCCGACCTTCCCCCTCAGCCGTTCAGGACCGCCATCGCCGCCGCATGCACCTCGGCATTGGCCGCCGCCAGCACCCGCCCGCCACGATATGCCGGACCGCCCGTCCAGTCGGTGACGATGCCCCCCGCCGCCTCGATCACCGCGATCGGCCCGCCGACGTCATAGGGCTGCAGCCCCGCCTCGACCACCAGATCGATCTGCCCCGCCGCGATCAGCCCGTAGGCGTAACAATCCGTGCCATAGCGCGTCAGCTTCACCTGCCGCGCCAGCCGGGCAAAGGCCGCGCCTTCCTCGGGCGTGCCGACCTCGGGGAAGGTGGAATACAGGATCGCCTCGGAAAGCGGCCGCGGCGTGCGCGTGCGCAGATCGGCCCGGCCGAGCGGCCCGGTCACCCGCGCCTGCCCGAAGCCGCCCAGGAACCGCTCGCCGATATAGGGCTGGTCGATCAGCCCCATCAGCGGCGCCCCGGGTTTGTCGCCGCCTTCCTCGGACAGCGCGATCAGCACCCCCCAGGTCGGCGTCCCCGACAGATAGCCCCGGGTGCCGTCGATCGGGTCCAGCACCCAGGTCAGCCCCGATGTCCCCCGCGTCACCCCGAATTCCTCGCCCCAGATCCCGTCCGCAGGCCGCCGCCAGGCCAGGATCTCGCGCATCGCCTGTTCCGCGGCCCGATCGGCCACGGTCACCGGATCGAAGCGCACCGCTTCCTTGGTTTCGGCGGCAATCCCGCCCGGGGTGCGGAAATGCACCAGCGTCACCGCCCGCGCGGCATCGGCCAGGGCTTCGGCGGTGGCGATCAGATCGGCCTTGTCGGCCTCGCTCAGATGGGGCGGCATGAGGACTCCGGAAAAAAGACGGGGAGCGTCACCGCTCCCCGTCTTTTCAACCCCGATTGTGCGGCCATATCAAGCCACGTCGGAGAGAACCTTTGCCAGTTCGAACAGACGGCGCCGCTGCGCCTCGGGGATCGCGTAATACGAACGCACCAGGGCCAGCGCTTCCTTGTCGGAGAACAGATCCCCCTCCTGCGCGGCCGTGTTCGGGTCTTCGCCCGACAATCCTTCGAAGAAGAACGACACCGGCACGTCAAGCGCATCGGCAATGTCCCAAAGCCGCGAGGCCGAGACACGGTTCATCCCCGTTTCGTATTTCTGAATTTGCTGGAACTTGATGCCGACCTTGTCGGCGAGTTGTTGTTGCGTCACCCCCACCAGCCAGCGGCGGTGACGGATACGCTTGCCCACATGGACATCGACCGGATGCTTCATTCATTCTTCCCCGGAACTCTTCGGATGGATGAAGCTAGCACGAAGCAGGGCGCCGTTTCGGTTGCAAAATCTGGAACCTATCCAAAAAGACAGGTAAATTCATATACTAACCGCTACGTAATGTCGCACATCCTGCAATTGTTAACCATGTTCCGTCAAGATCGGCTGTCGGGGCCGCAACAAGCCGGGTCGCAATTCGCAAATTGCATCGCAAATTGCACATCGTGCGAGAGGAAAAATCTGCTTCGCGCTCCGGTTGATTCGGCAATCAACAACGATCTCCGGCTGGTTCGACCGCCGCAGCCGGGCTAGGCTGAGGCATCGCGACAACCCCCGGAGCAAGATGCGCGCCTTTCTTCACACCGATCCGAAAACGCCGCCGTCCCTGACCGATCTGCCGCTGCCCGCCCCCGGCCCGGGCGAAGTTGCGGTGCGGATCGCCGCCTGCGGCCTGAACTTCGCCGACCTGCTGATGCTCGAGGGCAGCTATCAGGCCACCCCGCCGCTGCCCTTCGTGCCGGGGCTGGAGGCCGCGGGCACCGTCACCGCCGCCGGGCCGGGCGCAAGCCTGACGCCGGGCACGCGCGTTGCCATCCATGCCGGTCACGGCGGTCTGGCCGAGGCCGGGGTCTTTGCCGAGGACCGCTGCACCCCCCTGCCCGACAGTCTGGATTTCGACACCGCCGCGGCCTTCCAGATCGCCTATGGGACCTCGCATCTGGCGCTGACCCTGCGCGGGCGGCTGCGCGCGGGCGAGACGCTGGTGGTGCTGGGCGCGGCGGGCGGCGTCGGGCTGACCGCGGTCGAGATCGGCGCGCGGCTGGGGGCGCGGGTGATCGCCGTCGCGCGCGGGGCGGAAAAATGCGCCGTCGCCGCGCAGGCGGGCGCGGCCGAGACGCTGGATGCCGAAACCCCCGATCTGAAAGCCGCGCTGAAGGCGCTTGGCGGCGCCGATGTCGTCTATGACGCGGTCGGCGGCAGCTTGGGCGAGGCGGCTTTCGCGGCGCTGAAACCGGGCGGGCGCTTTCTGGTCATCGGCTTTGCCGCGGGGGCACCGCCGGTGCTGAAGCTCAACCATGCTTTGGTGAAAAACCTTGAAATCCATGGGCTTTACTGGGGCGGCTATCTGGATCTCGACCCGGCGGCGCTGCGCCGTTCGATGACGGAACTTTTCGCCCTTGCCGCCGAAGGCCGGCTGCATCCGCATATCTCGGCCCGCTTCCCCCTGTCGCAGACCGCCGCGGCGCTGGAGATGTTGCGCACCCGCCGTTCCACCGGCAAGATCGTCGTCACGATGGGGTGAGCCCCGCGCCGGGGATGTTTTTTCTGCCCCCCGGTTCTTGAAACCCGCAGGGTCCTTTCCGATATCGGACCCGACGGCGGCACCCTCGCGCGTGTCGCTGCATGAGACTGGAGACAACCACATGGCTAATTACAACACGATGCACAGCACCGCGGCTGGCCGTGCGAGTTACATCGACGAGGGTCTGCGGACCCATATGAACAAGGTCTATGGCCTGATGTCGGTGGCGATGATCGTCACCGGCGCGGTCGCCTTCGGCGTCAGCCTGAACGACCAGCTTCTGGCCGCGATCTTCGGCACGCCGCTGAAATGGGTGGTGATGTTTGCCCCCCTCGTCGTGGTCTTCGCCTTCTCGGCGCTGATCCACAAGATGCAGACCTCGACCGCGCAGATGGTCTTCTTCGGCTATTCGGCGCTGATGGGCCTGTCGCTGAGCTTCATCTTCAAGGTCTACACCGGCGTCTCGATCGCGCAGACCTTCCTGATCACCGCCATCGCCTTCGCGGCGCTCTCGCTTTACGGCTACACAACGAAGCGCAACCTCTCGGCTTTCGGCTCGTTCCTGATGATGGGTCTGATCGGCCTGATCGTCGCCTCGCTGCTGAACATCTTCATCGCCTCGTCGGCGCTGCAATTCGCGATCTCGGTGATCGGTGTGCTGCTGTTTGCAGGTCTGACCGCCTATGACACGCAGAACATCAAGAACACCTATCTGCAACTGGCCCAATCGGATGCCGATTTCCTGGGCAAGGCCGCGATCCTTGGCGCGCTGCAGCTCTACATGGACTTCCTGAACCTGTTCATGTTCCTGCTGCAGTTCCTTGGCAATCGCGAATGATCTGAACGACCCGAACCAACCTCCGGGAAAGGCCCCGCGGTCCGCCGCGGGGTTTTTTCCGTTTCGGGCTCAGCCCTGCAGCGCGGCGGCGTGATGGGCGAAGTGATCGGCCAGAAAGCTGGCGATGAAGTAATAGCTGTGGTCATGGCCCGGATGACGGCGCAGCGTCACCGGATGGCCAAGCCGCGCCGCTTCCTCGGTCAGGATCCAGGGCTTCAGCTGGTCTTCCAGGAAACTGTCCGCCTCGCCCTGATCGATCAGGATCGGCAACCGTTCCGCCGCCCCTGCCAGAAGCGCCGTCGCATCCCATTCCGCCCAGGCCGTCCGGTCGGGCCCCAGATAGGCCGAGAACGCCTTTTCCCCCCAGGGCACCTGCGCGGGCGCGACGATCGGCGCAAAGGCCGAGACGGCCCGGTAGCGCCCCGGATGGCGCAAGGCCGCGACCAGCGCACCATGCCCGCCCATCGAATGCCCCATGATCGAACGCCGGTCGGAGGCCGCGAATTCCGCCTCGATCAGCGCGGGCAATTCGGTCACGACATAATCATGCATCCGGTAATGGGCCGCCCACGGCGCCTGAGTGGCGTTCAGATAAAACCCCGCCCCCTGCCCCAGATCATAGGCCGGATCATCGGCCACCCCCTCGCCGCGGGGGCTGGTGTCGGGGGCGACGACGATCACCCGATGCCGCGCCGCATGGGCCTGCGCCCCCGCCTTGGTGATGAAATTCTGCTCGTTGCAGGTCAGGCCCGAGAGCCAGTAGACCACCGGCAGCCGCTCCCCCGGGTCATGCGCCGGGGTGTAAAGGCCAAAGCGCATCT
The DNA here is from genome assembly GCF_000021865.1 of Rhodobacter capsulatus SB 1003. NCBI lineage: Bacteria > Pseudomonadati > Pseudomonadota > Alphaproteobacteria > Rhodobacterales > Rhodobacter > Rhodobacter capsulatus. The sequence goes on along the minus strand of NC_014034.1, from coordinate 959,697 downwards.
CGCAGCCCAGCGTGGCGGAGGCGTGTTTCCACACCTCCTGCGTGCCGCCGAAACACCCGTGCGTTTCAAGACGTTCCATCGCGGCCTCAGAACTTGATCACGGAACGGATCGACTTGCCTTCATGCATCAGATCGAAGGCCTCGTTGATCTGCTCGAGCCCCATCGTGTGGGTGACAAAGGGCTCGAGTTCAATCTCGCCCTTCATCGCCTGTTCGACCATGCCTGGCAGTTGCGAGCGCCCCTTGACCCCGCCAAAGGCCGTGCCCATCCATTTGCGCCCGGTGACCAGCTGGAACGGCCGGGTGGAAATCTCCTGCCCCGCCCCGGCGACGCCGATGATCACCGATTGCCCCCAGCCGCGATGCGCGCATTCCAGCGCCGCCCGCATCACGTTGACATTGCCGATGCATTCGAAGCTGTGATCGACGCCCCAGCCGGTCATCTCGACGATCACCTGCTGGATCGGCTTGTCGTGATCCTTGGGGTTGACGCAATCGGTGGCGCCGAACTGCCGCGCCAGATCGAATTTCGCCGGGTTGGTGTCGATGGCGATGATCCGCCCGGCCTTCGCCTGCCGCGCGCCCTGAATGACCGCCAGCCCGATCCCGCCCAGACCAAAGACCGCAACGCTGTCGCCTTCCTGCACCTTCGCCGTGTTGTGCACCGCGCCGATGCCCGTGGTCACGCCGCAGCCCAAAAGGCAGACCTGTTCGTGATTGGCCTCGGGGTTGATCTTCGCCAGCGAGACTTCGGCCACCACGGTATATTCGGAAAAGGTCGAGCAGCCCATGTAGTGATAGATCGGCTGGCCGTCATAGGAAAAGCGCGAGGTGCCGTCGGGCATCACGCCCTTGCCCTGCGTCGCGCGGACCGAGGTGCAGAGGTTCGTTTTCCCCGATTTGCAGAACAGGCATTCGCCGCATTCGGCGGTGTAAAGCGGGATGACGTGATCCCCCGGTTTGACCGAGGTGACGCCGGGGCCGACCTCGATCACCACGCCCGCGCCCTCGTGGCCAAGGACGACCGGGAACAACCCCTCGGGGTCGTCACCCGAGAGCGTGAAGGCGTCGGTGTGGCACACGCCGGTATCGGTGATGCGGATCAGAACCTCGCCCGCTTTCGGCGGCGCGACGTCGATTTCCACGATTTCAAGGGGTTTGCCCGGCGCAAAGGCCACGGCAGCACGCGATTTCATGTCAGTCTCCCTGTTGGTCTATTTGAGATAGCTGCGCACCAGCGCCAGCAATTCCCCGGTTCTGGCGCCGCCCTCTCCCTCGGGCGGGCCGAATTCGTCGCGGATATGGGCCTCCAGCACCTCGGCCATCAGCCCGTTCACGGCACCGCGCACGGCGGCGATCTGCTGCAGGATCGGACCGCAGTCCGATCCGCTTTCCAACGCGCGCGAGAGCGCCTCGCACTGGCCGGTGATCCGCTTCACCCGCGCCAGAATGCGCTTCTTGTCCTCGGGGTTGTTCGGCATCGGCGTCTCCCCCGGACCATACTGCGGGGGAGTATATCAGCCCTCTCCCGCAAGACCAGCGATTCCCGCGTCGGGCGCGATCAAGGAACGCCGGGCCTCGGCGGCGACCTCGCGCGTCAGCGCCTCCAGCAGCCGCGCCCCCAGCCGCGCATGCTGCCAGTGCAGCGGCACCTCCAGCGCCGCGCCGGGCAAAAGCTCGACCAGCCGCCCCGCGGCCAGGGGCGCGGCGGCCAGCGGCACGGGATGCAGCGCCCAGCCCAGCCCCAGCAGGCTGGCGTCCAGAAACCCCTGCGTCGAGGGCACCTGATGCGTCGGCGCCGCCAGCGGCAGATCCAGATGGCGGCGCAGCCAGCGCGCCTGCAGCCCGTCCTTGCGGTCGAATTGCAGCACCGGCGCCCGGGCCAGCGCCGCGGCGGTGACCCCTTGCGGGAAATGCCGCGCCATGAAGGCGGGGCTGGCACAGGCGACATAGCGCAGCGCACCGAGCGGCCGGGTCCGGCACCCGGGCACCGCCGCCGGATCCGCCGTCACCGCCGCCAAAACCTCGCCCGAGCGCAGCCGCGCCGCGGTATGGTCCTCGTCATCCAGCAGCAGATGCAACAGCGCCCCGGTCGCCTCGGAAAACCGCGCCGCCGCGGGCAGGAACCAGCTGCCCAGCGAATCCGCATTCACCGCAACCGGCAGCGCAGGCGCCCCCGGCCCCGGCCCGGCGAGCGCAGGCAGATCGGCCGCCAGCTCCCCTTCCAGCAGCCGCACCCGCTCGACATGGGCGCAAAGCCGCGCCCCCGCCTCGGTCGGCACCGGCGGCTGGCTGCGCACCACCAGCGCCGCCCCCACCCGTTCCTCCAGCGCGCGGATGCGCTGCGACACCGCCGAGGGCGTCACCCCCAGCCGCGCCGCCGCCCGCTCGAACCCGCCTTCGCGGATCACCGCGGCCAGGGCCGCCAGCAAGGGATAGTCGAGCATCTTAAGCCCCCCTTCATCTGCTTTAGCATCCTGAATTTGACTACACCAAGCCCGGCTGGCAAGGAAGCCCGATGACCCAGCTTGCCCCCCTCCTCACCGGTTTCGCCCTCTCCCTTGGCCTCATCGTCGCGATCGGCGCGCAGAATGCCTTCGTGCTGCGCCAGGGGGTGCGCCGCGAACATGTGGGGCTTGTCGTCGCCTTTTGCGCGGCTTGCGATCTGGCGCTGATCGCGGCCGGGGTGGCGGGCCTGGGCGCGGTGCTGGGCACGGCGCCGCGGCTGGTCACAGCGCTGTCGCTGGGGGGCGCGGTGTTTCTGGGCTGGTACGGGATTTCGGCCCTGCGCCGGGCGCTGCGGACCGAGCGGCTGGACACCGAACCGGGCGGCGCGGCGCTGACGCGCGCGGGGGCGCTGGCGCGGGTGGCAGGTTTCACGCTACTCAACCCGCATGTCTATCTGGATACGGTGCTGCTGGTGGGCTCGGTCGGCGCGGCGCAGCCCGCGGGGGCGCATCCGGCCTTTGTCCTCGGCGCGGGGCTGGCCAGCCTGCTGTGGTTCACCGCGCTCGGCTTCGGCGCCCGGTTTCTGGCACCGCTCTTTGCCCGGCCGCTGGCCTGGCGGGTGCTGGATCTGCTGATCGGCGCGATGATGCTGACGCTGGCGGCGGGGCTTTTGCACCGGGTCTGGAGCACCACCGGCTGAACGGGTGAACCAGCACACCCGCCCCTTGCGGGACGGGCGCCCTCCGGCCGCGGCGGCTCGGCTCAGATCAGATCGTAAAGCAGATAGGCATCCAGCAGCTGATCCAGCGAGGCGGTCACGCCGATCAGCGTCACCGCATCATGGCTGGCGCCCTCGGCATCGGTGACGACGATGATCGTATTGTTCCCCGCAGTGCGCACCGACAGGGTCAGCGCATCCTCGACGCCGCCATCCGACAGGTCGAACTGAAAGGAATCGGTCCCGACTAGGAAATCGGTCACCGTCACCGCGGCGCTGGTCGCCAGCGCGGTGTCGCCCGCCGCCCCGATCACGATCACATCTTCCCCCGCGCCGGTGACAATCGTATCCGCGCCCGAGGCGAAGATCGTGTCATCGCCTTCGCCCGCATCGATCCGCGCCGCATCATCGGCCACCAGAAGCCCCGAGGCGTCTTGTACCCAGGTGTCGCGGATCACGTCATTGCCGCTGCCGCCGTAAAGCGAATCCGCGCCATTGCCACCCACCAGCGTATCGTTGCCCGCATCGCCGCAGAGCAGGTCGGCATCCGCATCGGTGCCGTCATCGCTCAGCAAGTCGTTGCCCTCGCCGCCCCGGCTCCGGTCGTTGCCCGCCCCTCCGGTCAGGCTGTCGGCGCCATCCCCCCCGAGCAGAAGATCGTTGCCCTCGCCGCCCAGCAGCACGTCACGGCCATCGCCCCCCGTCAACTGGTCCGCCTGCGCCCCGCCCTCCAGCGTGTCATTGCCGAAATCGCCGAACAGCCGGTCGGCGCCGCAGCCGCCATGCAGCATGTCGTTGCCCCTGCCGCCCGCCAGATTGTCGGCCCCGAGATCGCCCCAAAGCACATCCGCCCCGGTATCGCCAAACAGCACGTCATCGCCATCGCCGCCGCGCAGCAGATCGTTGCCGGCCCCGGCAAAGATCGTATCCGCCCCGGCCCGGCCATAGATATGCTCGCCCAGCTCGCCCCCGAAGATCCGGTCCGCCGCGGCAGTGCCCCATTTCGGCGCGACCGCCGCCGCCGCAAGCGCCGATTGCGCCACCGAGCGGATCGCGTCCATCCGCGCCTCGAGAGCATCGCCCCCCGCAGGCATCATCGAAGAGAAAAAGGAAATACGCATGACCACCCCACCGTGATTGCCAACTCTGATTACCAATCGTTAACCCCGTAACACGGGACGGCAGGGGGCGGAAACAAAAAGGCGGCCCCGGTCGGGGGCCGCCTGGAAACGGATTGTTTCGAAACGATCAGCGTTTCGAGAACTGGAACGAGCGACGGGCTTTCGCCTTGCCGTATTTCTTCCGTTCGACCACGCGCGAGTCGCGGGTCAGGAAACCGGCGGCTTTCAGCGCGGCGCGCAGCGACGGCTCGTGCAGTTGCAGCGCTTTCGAGATGCCGTGCTTGACCGCACCGGCCTGACCCGAAAGACCGCCGCCGACCACCGTCGCCATCACGTCATACTGGCCTTCGACGCCCGCGACGCCAAAGGGCTGGTTCACGATCAGCTGCAGCACCGGACGGGCGAAATAGACCGGCATTTCCTTGCCGTTCACGGTGATCTTGCCGGTGCCGGGCTTGACCCAGACGCGGGCCACGGCGTTCTTGCGCTTGCCGGTGGCATAGGCGCGGCCTTGGGCGTCACGCACCGGGGTGCGCTCCACCACAGCGGCCACGGCCGCGGCCGGGGTGCCCGAAACGGCCGACTTCAGATCGTCGAGGGATTTGATATCGGACATGATCAGGCGCTCCGGGTGTTCTTCTTGTTCAGGACTTTCACGTCCAGAACTTCGGGCTGTTGGGCTTCATGCGGATGGGCGGCCCCGGCGTAGACGCGCAGGTTCGACATCTGCGCGCGGCCCAGACGGTTGCGCGAGATCATGCGTTCGACGGCCTTGATCACCACGCGCTCGGGATGCGCGCCTTCCAGAACCTGACGCGCGGTGCGGAACTTGATCCCGCCCGGGTGGTTCGTGTGCCAGTAGTAGCGCTTGTCTTCGCGCTTGGCACCGGTCATCTGCACCTTGTCGGCGTTGATGATGATGACGTTGTCACCCATGTCCATGTGGGGGGTGAAGGTCGGCTTGTGCTTGCCACGCAGGCGCATGGCAACGATCGTGGCGAGGCGGCCCAGAACGACGCCTTCGGCGTCGATCAGGATCCACTTCTTCTCGATCTCCGCCGGTTTCGCGGTATAGGTTTTCATTGTCGATCGCCCTTTGAAGGGTTGGGAAACTGGATGCGGGCTTATCCGCGCTTTCCGATCCCAAAGCAAGCGCGTTGATGCGATTTATTTCATTGAAAATCAATGGCTTGAAAAATAGGTATTAAAATACCCCACTTTGGGCGCCAAAGTGATTCTGGTCCGGCCGCGCAATCGGTCGCGCCCCCGCCGCCGCCGCCCCGTGCTAGGCTGGGGCGCGGCAACCGGAACGCGGGAGAGCACATGACGGAGCGGCAGGCGAGCGGATCGGCACCGGGCAAGACGCTGCCGGCGGGACGGCGCATCGGGCTTCTGGCGGGGCCGCTCTGCCTTGTGCCGGTGCTGGCGCTGCCCGCGCCCGCGGATCTCCCGCCCGAGGCCTGGCGCCTGGCCGGGCTGACGCTGTGGATGGTGATCTGGTGGCTGAGCGAGGTGGTGCCGCTGGCCGCCACCGCGCTCCTGCCCGTCGCCGTGATGCCGCTTCTGGGCATCCTGCCCATCGCCGCGGTCACGGCGCATTACGGCAACCCGCTGATTTTCCTTTTCCTTGGCGGCTTTCTTCTGGCCGCCGCGATGGAGCGCCACGGGCTGCACCGGCGCATCGCGCTGTTCATCGTCGCCCGCGCCGGACATTCCGCACGCGGCCTGATCTCGGGCTTCGCGCTTGCCACCGCCTTTCTGTCGATGTGGATCTCGAACACCGCGGCGGCGATGATGATGGTCACCGTCGCCACCTCGGTCGTGGTCTTCGTCGAGACCCATGCCGAGAGGGAACGGGCGCGGGCCTTCGGCGTGGCGCTGATGCTGGGCATCGCCTGGTCGGCCTCGATCGGCGGCGTGGGCACGCTGATCGGCACGCCGCCGAATGCGCTCTTGGCCAGCATTCTGGCCGAAAGCCACGGGATCGAGATCGGCTTCTTTCAATGGATGCTGTTTGGCGTGCCGGTGGTGGCAGTGATGCTGCCGGTCATGCTGGTGCTGCTGACCCGCTGGCTGTTCGACCTTGGCGGGCTGGATCTGACCGCGGCGCGGGCGCTGATCACCGCCGAAGCCCGGGCGCTTGGCCCGTTCGGCCGGGGCGAGGTGATCGTGGCCACGGTCTTCGTGCTGACCGCGCTGGCCTGGGTGCTGCGCGTGCCGCTTGGCCTGCCGATGTCGGACAGCGGCATCGCGATCACCGCGGCGTTGCTGCTTTTCGCCTGCCCGCTCGGGCAGGGCCGCGGCTTCGTGCTGGACTGGAGCGTCGCCCCCGCCCTGCCCTGGGGCATCTTGCTGCTGTTTGGCGGCGGGCTGGCGCTGGCGGCGGGGTTCGAAAGCTCTGGCCTTGCGGCGGCGGTGGGGGGGCTTGCGCGCGGTCTGGCGGCGCTGCCGCTGTGGCTTCTGGTGCTGATCGTCGCGGCGGGGATCGTGTTTCTGAGCGAGCTGACCTCGAACACCGCCGCCGCCGCGACTTTCCTGCCGGTGACGGCGGCGGTGGCGACGGGGCTTGGCCTCGCCGTGCCCTGGCTGATGCTGCCGGTGGCGGTTGGCGCCTCGATGGCCTTCACCCTGCCCACCGCCACGCCGCCCAATGCGATCGCCTTTTCCTGGAAGGGCCTGCGGCTGGCCGACATGGCCCGGGCGGGGGCGCGCATGGACCTGATCGCCATCGTGGTGATCTTTGCCGCGGTGACGCTGCTGGCGCCGGTGGTCTTCGAGCTTGCGCCGCCTCAGCGCGGCGGGACCGAATAGGTCATCGAGGCCCGCGCCACCGGCTCCGCCTGCCCCTCGGAAAAGATCAGGCAATCGCCCACCGCCAGATTGCGCCCCAGTTTCAGCACCCGCACCCGCGCCAGAAGATCGATCCCGGCCAGCGGCTTGCGCAGGAAATCGATCGTCGCATTCGTGGTCACCGCCAGCGCCACCGGGCCGATGCGGCTCAGGATCGCCAGATAGATGCCCACATCGGCCAGCGCGAACATCGTCGGCCCCGAGACCGTGCCGCCCGGGCGCAGGTGGCTGTCATCGACCCGCAGCCGGATCACCGTTTCCGCCCCCGCTTCGATCACCTCGAACATCCCGGCGACCTGCGCGAAATCGCTGCGCAGGAACGCGTTCAGCGCCGTCACATCCATCTTCAGTTGCATCTTCCCTCCCGGCTTCTCCTGCGCCTAAGCTTCCGGTCACGGGGAGGAATTGCAATGAACGAGCTTGTCGAGATCGAAAAACGTGGCGTCATCGCGCATCTGACACTGAACAGCCCGGGGACGCTGAATGCGCTCTCGGATGCGATGCTCGCGGCGCTGGCGGCGCGGTTTGCGGCGCTGGCCGGGGATGCGGGCGTGAAGGTGGTGGTGCTGAAAGGCGCGGGCAAGGCCTTTTGCGCGGGCCATGACCTGCGCGAGATGCAGGCCGGGCGGGCGGCCCCGGACAAGGGCCGGGCGTATTTCGCCGATCTTTTCGCCCGCTGCGCCGCGGTGATGCAGATGATCCCCGCCCTGCCGCAGCCGGTGATCGCCGAGGTGCATGGCATCGCCACCGCCGCGGGCTGCCAGCTGGTCGCCAGCTGCGATCTGGCCGTCGCGGCCGAGGGCACGCGCTTTGGCGTCAACGGGGTGAACATCGGGCTGTTCTGCTCGACGCCGATGGTGGCGCTGAGCCGGGTGGTGCCGCGCAAGGTCGCCTTCGAGATGCTGACGACCGGGGAGTTCATCGATGCCGCCCGCGCGCGCGAGATCGGGCTGGTCAACCGCACCGTGCCCCACGAGGGCCTGGACGCAGCCACATCGGCGCTGGCCGAGACGATCGCGGCGAAACTGGGCGCGGCGGTCCGGGTCGGCAAGCGGGCGTTTTACGACCAGATCGGGATGGAGACGGCCGCGGCCTATGCCCACACGGGCGCGGTGATGGTGGAAAACATGCTTTTCCGCGACACCGCCGAGGGGGTGCAGGCCTTCCTGGAAAAGCGCAAGCCGGATTGGGCGTAGCGCCTCAGCGCAGCCGCCGGGTGATCGCCGCCGCCTGCCGCGCGCGCTTGACCGCCTGACGCGCCGATTTCGCGGCCTTCCGTTCGGCCTTGGTCATCTGCGCCGCGGGTTTGCCCTTGCCCGCGGCCAGCTCGATGCCCTTGTCGACACCCATCCGCAGCAGACGGCGCAGGATCATGGTCCAGACCATCTGCAAAAGCTTCGTCGGATCCATCTCATTCCTCCTCGAACAGCTCGCTTTGGCCCACCATGTCGGCCTCCTCGTCCTCGGCCCCCGGCATCGGCCGGTTGTCAAGCAGCCCCGCCGCCCGAAGCTCCTTGATCCCGGGCAGATCGCGCGCCGATTCAAGGCCGAAATGATCCAGGAACGTTTCGGTCACGATGAAGGTCACCGGACGGCCGGGCGTCATCCGCCGCCGCCCGAGCCGGATCCATTCCAGCTCCAGCAACTGGTCGATGGTGCCGCGGGAAACCGCAACGCCCCGGATTTCCTCGATTTCCGCCCGCGTCACCGGCTGGTGATAGGCGATGATCGCCAGGGTTTCGATGGCGGCACGGCTCAGCTTGCGCAGCTCCACCGTTTCCTTTTGCATCAGAAAGCCCAGATCGGGCGCGGTGCGAAAGGCCCAGGCGTCGCCGATCCTCACCAGATGCACGCCGCGCCCCTCGTAGCGGCGGCGCAGATAGGCCAGCGCCTCGGCGGCATCGCAGCCATGCGGCATCCGGTCCTGCATCTCGCGCAGGCTGACCGGCTCGGCCGCGGCGAACAGGATCGCCTCGATCATCCGTTCCTGTTCCGCAAGCGGCGGGGCATCGAAGAGCGACTTTTCGGTCGGATCGTAACGGCTGTCACTCATGTGCTGGTCCGCGGGGTGGTTCGGGCGCGGATGGTGATCGGCGCGAAGGTTTCGGTCTGGTGGATCTCGATATGGCCCTGTTTCGCCAGTTCCAAGGACGCCGCAAAGGTCGCCGCGGTGGCAGATCGGCGCCGCTTCGGATCCGCCCCCCAGCCGTCGGGCAGATAATCGGTCAGATCGGTCCAGGCCCCGGCATAGCCGATCAGCGGCCGCATCCGTTCCAGCGCCTCTTCCATGGTGAAGATGTTCTTGCGATCAAAGGCATAGGGGCGGAATTCGTCGCGGGTGCGAATCCGCGCATAGGCCTGCATCAGTTCCAGCAGCGTCGCGGAATATTTCACCTTGCGGACCCGCTCGACAGTCTCGCTGTAACCGCGGGCAAAGAAGTTGCGCCCCAGCTGATCGCGCCCCATCAGCGTCGCCGCCGCCTCGCGCATCGCCGAAAGCCGTTCCAGCTGGAAGGCCAGATGCGCCGCCAGATCCTCGGCCGAGGGGCCGTCCTCGCCCGGTTCGGGGGGCAGCAGCAGACGCGATTTCAAAAACGCCAGCCAGGCTGCCATCACCAGATAATCGGCCGCGAGTTCAATGCGCAGCGCCTTGGCCTCGTTGACGAATTTCAGATATTGCTCGGCCAGCGCCAGAACCGAGATGCGGCGCAGATCGACCTTTTGCGTGCGCGACAGCGTCAGCAAAAGATCGAGCGGCCCCTCGAACCCGTCGACATCGACAATCAGCGCCTCGGCCGCAAGCCGTTCGCTGACACTCGTGCTTTCAAAGAGGCTTGCCGTTTCCTCAGCCATCCGACCCGCCGCCGCTGCCCGCGGCGTCAAATTCCGCCGCCAGCGCCGCCAAGTCAACCGCGCCGGGGGCATGGCGGAACCGAAGCGCCGCCGCAGCGCGCAGGCTGGCCGCGGGCGTCATCCGCCCCGCCGCGGCCACGGTTTCCGCTAGTTCGGCGCGCGTGCCGTTGCAATGCAGGATCACATCGCAACCCGCCGCAAGCGAGGCCGCCGCGCGCTCGGCATAGCTGCCCGACAGCGCCTGCATCCCGATGTCATCGGTCATCAAAAGCCCGGCAAAGCCGATCTCCTGCCGGATCAGATCGATCATCTTCGCGCTTTGCGTGGCAGGCGCGGCGTCAAAGGCGGTGAAGCGGATATGCGCGGTCATGCCCAGGGGCAGATCGGCCAGCGCCGCGAAAGGGGCGAAATCATGGGCGCGCAGATCCTCGGCCGCGGCCGTGACCACGGGCAGATCCTTGTGGCTGTCGGCCTCGGCCCGGCCATGGCCCGGCATGTGCTTGAGCACCGGCAGCACCCCGCCCGCAAGCAGGCCATCGGCCGTCGCACGGGCGTTTTTCACCACCGCAGCAACAGTTTCGCCCAGGCAGCGGTTGCGCAGAAACGGATGCGTGCGGGGGCCCGCGATGTCACAGGTGGGTGCGCAATTGCCGTCGATGCCCACCGCGCGCAGCTCTGCCGCCTGCAGCCGCGCCCGCAGCCACATCCCCCGCGGACCGCGCAACAGCGCGTCGTCCAAAGGCGGCGCCCAGTCGCGCCAATGCGGCGGCCGCAGGCGCTGCACCCGCCCGCCCTCCTGATCGACAAAGATCGGCGCATCACGGCCCAAGGCAGCGCGCAGATCGGACGTCAGGCGGGAAAGCTGCGCCGGGCTTTCGACATTGCGGGCAAACAGGATCAGCCCCCAGGGGTCGGCCTCGCGCAGAAACGCGGCCTCATCGGCGCCCAGCACCGTGCCCTCGACGCCCAGAATCGTGGCGCCGCAAGGGCTTACTTGATCACGGTCGGAATGCAATTCGCCCCCTCGGCCACCAGCGCGGCGCAGAATTGCCGCGCCTCCTCGACCCCCTTGAAGCCCGAGACCCGCAGCCGCCAGAAGCTGCGCCCGCCCGAGGCGGCCTCTTGCACGATGCGTTTCTTGCCCGCCATCAGCGCCTCGAACCGGCCCGAGATCCGGCCCCATTCGGCCCGGGCCTCCTCGGGGCTGTCAAAGGCGCCCAGTTGCACCACCCGCGTGCCCGAGGGCAGATCGGCCGCCTTGATCTCGACGGTTTCGGGCCCCGCCAGCGCCGCCGCCACCGCCTGCGCGGCGGCCTCGGCCTCGATGTCAAGATCGGGCCGGGCCAGCGGACGGGGCGATTTCACCACGCCGGGCACATCGGCCGGAACGACCGGTTCGACCGGTTCGGCTGCGGCGGTCTCGGCGGGCGGAAGGTCTACGGGCGGTTCGGCAGGCGTTTCTGCGGCCGTTTCTGCGGGCAGCTCGGGATCGGTCGGCAGCTCTGCGGCCGGATCGGCGGCGGGCGCCGTCACCGCGGGTTTCGGCGGCAAGGCGCTGTCGGGCACCGGCACCGGCGGGCCCTCCATCGCCAGCTCTTCCGCATCGGCGGGATTTTCCACCTGCGGCAGGGGTTTGAGTTCGGACATCGGCGCATCATCGGCCGACAGGCCCGTCGGCGGCGGTGCCAGCACGACCCGGCTTGGCCCCGGCGCAGCCAGACCCGAGCCCGCCACCTCGTTCACCGCCAGCCCGACATGGGCCGCCAGATCGCCGCCCGGGTCCGAAGGCGCCATCCGCGCCGGACCTTCCAGCGCGCGGATCACCGGCACGCCCGACACGTCGCGCACGGCCAGCCGGTAGCCCCAGATGATCACGCCCAGGATCAGCGCCCCGGAAACGGCCGCGCCCGCCCATTGCACCCAGCGCGCGGACTGGGGCGCAGGCATGTCAAGTCCGGGGCCATAGTCGCCCCCGCCCTGCCTGCCAAAACCCCCGCCAGTGCGGGTGTCGGGATCGGTCATGCTCGCCCCATCTCCGGTTTTCGGGCCGGTTCGCCCCTGCCCCCCGGCGGTGCCTTAGCGCATCTCTTCGGCCGGGGTGACGCCAAGAATACCAAGACCGGCCGAAATCACAACGGCCGAGGCCCGGGCAAGGGCGATTTTCGCCGACGAGGCGGCCAGATCGCCTTCCTGAAGGAAGCGAAGCGACGGCTCGTCATTGCCGCGATTCCACAGCGCATGCAGGTCCGAGGCAATCTCATACAGGAAGAAGGCGACCCGATGCGGCTCGTTCGCGCGGGCGGCGATTTCGACCTGACGCGGCCATTCGGCGATCTTTTTCGCCAGCGCGCGTTCGGCCTCGTGGGTGTTGCGGTCCAGATCGGCCGCGGCCAGCGCCGCATCGGTGACATCGATCCCCAGATCAACCGCCTTGCGCAGCACGGACGCCACCCGGGCATGGGCATATTGCACGTAAAAGACCGGGTTGTCCTTGGACTGTTCCAGCACCTTGTCGAAGTCGAAATCCAAGGGCGCATCGTTCTTGCGCGTCAGCATGTGAAAACGCGTCACGCCCGCCCCGGCCTGCTCGACCACGTCGCGCAGGGTGACAAAGGTGCCCGCGCGCTTGCTCATCTTGAAGGGCTCGCCGTTCTTGAAGAGCTTCACCAGCTGGATGAGCTTGATGTCCAAGGGCACGCGGTTTTCCGAAAGCGCCGCGACGGCCGCCTTCATCCGCTTCACGTAACCGCCGTGATCGGCGCCGAAAACGTCGATCAGCTGATCGAAGCCGCGCTCGATCTTCGTCCAGTGATAGGCGATGTCGGGGGCGAAATAGGTCCAGGCGCCGTCCGATTTCTTCACCGGCCGGTCGACATCGTCGCCATAGCTGGTCGAGCGGAACAGTGTCTGTTCGCGTTCTTCCCAATCCTCGGGCAGTTTCCCCTTCGGCGGCTCCAGCACGCCTTCATAGATCAGGCCCAGATCCTGCAGCCGTTGCAGCGCCGCCTCGATCTGGCCGGTGCCGTAAAGCGATTTCTCGGAATAGAAGACGTCCATCTTCACGCCAAGCAGCGCCAGATCCTCGCGGATCATCGCCATCATCGCCTCGGTCGCGAAAACTCGCACCTCGGCGAGCCAGTCGCTTTCGGGCTTGTCGATCAGGCTGGCACCGTATTTTTCCTTCAGCGCCTCGCCCACCGGGATCAGGTAATCGCCCGGGTAAAGCCCCTCACGGATCTCGGGTTCGAGCCCGTTCGCCTCGCGGTAGCGTTCATAGGCCGAGCGCGCCAGCACATCGACCTGCGCGCCGCCGTCGTTGATGTAATATTCGCGCGTCACATCGTAGCCCGCGAAATCAAGCAGGCTGGCCAAAGCATCGCCAAAGACCGCGCCGCGGGTATGGCCCACATGCATCGGCCCGGTCGGGTTCGCGGACACATATTCGACGTTGACCTTGATGCCGCGGCCCAGCGTCGAGCGGCCGAAATCGCTGCCCGCGGTCAGCGCCGCACGCACCACATCGGCCCAAAGCCCGGGCGCCAGCCGCAGGTTGATGAAACCCGGACCGGCGACCTCGGCCGAGACGATCCGGGCATCGGCGGCAAGTTTCGCCACCAGCCCCTCGGCCAGCGCGCGCGGGTTCGTTCCGGCGGGTTTCGCCAGCACCATCGCGGCATTCGTCGCCATGTCGCCATGGGCGGCATCGCGCGGCGGCTCGACCGCCACGGCCTGGGTATCAAGGCCCGCAGGCAGCGCGCCTTCGGCCACCATCGCATCCAGCGCGGCAAGCACGACCGCGCGCACATCAGCAAAGAGGTTCATGATCTGATCGCTTCCTTCGTTGCCCCACCCCTGCCAGAGCGGCGCCCTGCCGTCAACTCTTGCCCCGCCCCGGCGCTTGCACTTGGCTTGCGAAGCCGGTTCAATGCCGCCCGAAAGGGGGCCCGGCATGACCGAACCCGAAGACAGGCACCGCCCGACACTGGCCGCGCGGGGCGAATTCGACGCGGGCGAAAGCGGCCTTGGTCTGGGTCTGGGCATGGCCTGGGAACGGCTCGTGGCGCGCGAACGCCCGTTCGACTATGCGCCGGGGGACCTGCCGCCCGCCGATCTGGACCTGTCCGCTTTGGCCGACCGGGTGCTGATCCCGCCCGAAGGCGCGATGGAAGCGCAGGATTTTACCGATTTTGCGGCCCGCGCGCGCAATCTTGCCCGCAAGATGGCGGCCGAAGACCCGGCCACGACCGAACTTGAATTCCTGCATGCGCAGCTGGTCATGGTCCTGCGCCGCGCCGCGGTGCCCGAGACGGCGCGAAGCCTCTATTTCCGGATCTGGGACGAACACGGCGCGCGCCTCGCGCGGGAAATGCCGACGCGCTGGCGGGTGTCGGCGGCGCAATGCTTTGCCGATCACGGCCGGACCGAGGCCGAACGCAGCCTTGGCGCGCAGATCGCGCTGATGTTCGGGCTGGTGAAGCTTTACGAAACCGAGCGGCGCTTTTCCGGCCTTGCCGCCTGGGAGCCCTTTCCGAACCGCCGCCCGCACCGCGGGCCGCTGATGATGGGGCTTTCGGCCTATGACCTGCGCGCGGGCGATCTGCCGCGCAATCTGCTGGCGCGGATCTGGCGGCAAAGCCACGACGCCGGGCCGATGGGGCAGCTGGCCGAGGCGCTGATTTCCGATTTCGAGACCTCGAACCGGGGGCTTTTGCTCCGTTTGCGCAAGATGGGAAAGCGCGTCGCACCCCGTTCAGATTGACGGATCGCGATTTTTCCGCTAACGCGACCTCACCCGCAATCCGGCGGGCAGACGGGACGCCCGGTTTCAACGCGTCCCCCCACCCCGCGCGCGGGGCCTCCCCACGCGCCACAGGACGCCCATGACGAAGTTTACCGATCTCAAGCTTGACCCTGCCGTGCTGCGTGCCATCGCGGACGCCGGATACGAAACGCCCACCCCGATCCAGGCCGGCGCCATTCCGCCCGCGCTCGAAGGCCGCGACGTGCTGGGCATCGCCCAGACCGGCACCGGCAAGACCGCCTCCTTCACCCTGCCGATGGTCACCATGCTGTCCTCGGGCCGGGCCCGGGCGCGGATGCCGCGTTCGCTCGTGCTTTGCCCGACCCGCGAACTGGCGGCGCAGGTGGCCGAGAACTTCGACACCTACGCGAAATACACCAGGCTGACCAAGGCGCTGCTCATCGGCGGCGTGTCCTTTGGCGAACAGGACAAGCTGATCGACCGCGGCGTCGACGTGCTGATCGCCACGCCCGGGCGGCTTCTGGACCATTTCGAGCGCGGCAAGCTTTTGCTGACCGGCGTGCAGATCATGGTGGTCGACGAGGCCGACCGGATGCTCGACATGGGCTTCATCCCGGATATCGAGCGGATCTTCCAGCTGACCCCCTTCACCCGGCAGACGCTGTTCTTCAGTGCCACGATGGCGCCGGAAATCGAGCGCATCACCAACACCTTCCTGCATGCGCCCGCGCGCATCGAAGTGGCGCGGCAGGCGACGACCTCGGAAACGATCACGCAAAAGCTGATCCAGATCACGCCGCCGCGCCGCGACCAGTCGGCCAAGGCGAAACGCGAACTTCTGCGCGCGATCATCAAGTCCGAGGGCGAGGCCTGCACCAACGCGATCATCTTCTGCAACCGCAAGACCGATGTCGATATCGTGGCGAAGTCGCTGAAAACGCACGGGTTCAACGCCGCGCCGATCCATGGCGATCTGGACCAGAGCCTGCGCACGAAGACGCTGGACGCGTTCCGCGATGGCTCGTTGCAGCTTCTGATCGCCTCGGATGTCGCCGCGCGGGGCCTTGATATTCCGGCCGTCAGCCATGTCTTCAACTACGACCTGCCCAGCCATGCCGAGGATTACGTCCACCGCATCGGCCGCACCGGCCGCGCCGGGCGTCTGGGCACGGCCTATTCGATCGGCACGCCCGCGGATGCGAAATATCTGGCCGCGATCGAGGCCCTGGTGAAGCAGGAAATTCCCCGCGCCGATCCGCCCGAAGGGTTCTCGCTGTCGGAAGCCGCGCATCGCGAGCCGCGCAAGTATGACGATGACAAGGGGCCGAAATCGCGCTCCTCGCGGTCGCGCTCGGGTCGGGGTCGCGACGAGAAACGCCCGCCGCGCGAAGACCGCGCCCCGGTGATCGTCGCCGTCGAGGAAGACGACTCGCATATCGTCGAGGTGCCCGAGGCGAAACGGGCCGAGCCGCGTCGTTCGGAACCGCGCCGGAATGACGGCCCGCGGTCGGAGAGCCACCGCGCCGAGCCGATCCGTCCGGACGGCCCGCGCGAGGATCGCCGCGACGAACGCCGGTCGGAACCCTATCGCGACAGCCGTCGTGGCCGCGATGGCGGGCCTGCCGTCGTCGGCATGGGCGATCACGTGCCGGATTTCCTGTTGCGGTCGTTTCGCACCACGAAGCCGGTGATCGAGGACAAGGACAGCGACGAGGCCCCCGAGGCCGAGCTGGAAACCCCGGTCACGGAACCCTCGGAAGGCTGATCCGCCGCACGGAAATGCAAAAAGCCCCGGTTTCCCGGGGCTTTTCTTTGGCTCAGGCGCCGAAGGTGCGCTCCAGCACCCCAAGCCAGTTGTCATGGGCGATCTTGCGGATCAGATCCTCGCCCCAGCCATGATCGCGCATCGCGCCGATGAAGCCCTGCAGCCCCGCGACATCGCCCAGCACGTCGGGAATTTCGGCGCCGTCGAAATCCGAGCCCAGGCCGACGTGATCCTCGCCCAGACGCTCGATCAGATGGTCGAGATGGCGCAGCATCGGCGCCCAGCCGCAGCCGGGGTCCTTGCGGCCATCGGGGGTCAGGAAGCTGACGGCATAGTTCAGCCCGACCATGCCGCGGCTTTCGCGGATGATGTTCAATTGCCGGTCCGTCAGGTTGCGCGACGAGGGGCACAGCGCATGCGCATTCGAATGCGTGGCAACCAGCGGCGCATCCGACAGCGCCGCCACATCGTCAAAGCCCTTCTCATTGAGGTGGCTGAGATCAATCATGATCTTGAGCTTGTTGCATTCCGCCACCAGCCGCTTGCCCGCCGCCGTCAGGCCCGGCCCGGTGTCGGGGCTCGACGGGAAGGCAAAGGGCACGCCATGGCCAAAGATCGTCGGGCGCGACCAGACCGGGCCCAGCGAGCGCAACCCGAGCGCGTGGAACGCATGCAGCGCATCCAGATCGGCATCGATCGCCTCGGCGCCCTCCATATGCATGATGCCGGCGATGACGCCTTCGGCCATCGCGGCGCGGATCTCGCCTGCGCTGCGGCAGATGCGAAAGGCGCCCTCGGACGCGCGCTCCATCCAGAGCATCAGACTTGCCGCGCGCAAAGCCGGATCGGCCGCCTCGGTCGCATCCATCAGCGCGGGCAGCGGCAGCCGATAGGGCGGATTGGCCATCTGCGCCATCAGATCGGCATCGTCATGCGCCACGGGCGAGGGCAGATAGATCGCGAAGAAGCCGCCCGCAAACCCGCCCGCGCGCATCCGCGGCAGGTCAAGCTGCCCCCTGCCCTCGCCGGTCAGCCAGATTTCGCGTCGCTTTTCAGGCGCTTCCAGAAGCCGCAACAGCAGATCGTTGTGGCCGTCAAAGACCGGGATCATCGGGTTTCCTTTCCGGCGGGGTCCAGCATCCGGTCCGCGGAGGCCGCGAACAGGCTTTGCGCATAAGCCGTCTTCATCCGGGCGTGGGACAGGTCGTCACGCGCCAGTTCCTCGACCGCGCGGCCGTTCTGCATCACCAGAACGCGGTCGCACATGTGATCGATGACGGCCAGATCGTGGCTGACCATCAGGAAGGTCAGCCCGCGTTCCGCCCGCAACCGGTTGAGCAGATTGAGCACCTCGGCCTGCACCGAAGCATCCAGCGCCGAGGTCGGTTCATCGAGCAGCAGGATTTCCGGCTCCAGCATCAGCGCGCGGGCAATGGCGACGCGCTGGCGCTGCCCGCCCGAGAGCTGGTGCGGATAGCGAAAGCGGAACGAGGTCGGCAGGCCGACATCGGTCAGCGCCCGCACCACCCGCGCATCGGTGTCGCCGATGCCATGGATGGCCAGCGGTTCCGACAGCGTGTGGTCGATGGTGTGGCGCGGATGCAGGCTGGCATAGGGGTCCTGAAACACCATCTGCACGCGCGCGGCAAAGGCCTTGTCGCGCGGCGCTTTCAGCGGTTGCCCGCCAATCCGGATCGCGCCGCCCGAAACCGGCGCCAACCCGCAGATCGCCCGCAGGATGGTGGATTTGCCAGAGCCGCTTTCGCCCACAAGGCCGAAGCTTGCCTGTGCGGGCACGCGCAGACTTACGCCTTCGACCGCGCGGACGGTGCGGCCATGCGCGCGAAACGTGACCGAGAGATCCTCGATTTCGATCAGATCAGACATGCGCCCAGTCCCCCGTGCGATCAAGCCCCGGCAGCGGCGCCCGCGGGCCCCCGATCCGCGGCAGGCAGTTCAAAAGCCCCTGCGTATAGGGATGTTTCGCCGCCATCAGGTCATGCGCCGCCAGTTCCTCGACGATGCGGCCGCGATACATCACCAGCACCCGGTCGCAAAACCGCGCCACCAGCCGCAGATCATGGCTGATGAAGATCAGCCCCATGCCGCGGCTTTTCACCAGATCGTCAAGGATCGACAGAACCTCGGCCTGCACCGTCACGTCCAGGGCCGAAGTCGGCTCATCGGCGATCAGCAGGTCGGGCTCGGGGATCAGCATCATCGCGATCATCACCCGCTGGCCCATGCCGCCCGAAAGCTCATGCGGCCAGGCCTCCATCACCCGTTCGGGGTCGCGGATCTGCACCGCTTCCAGTGCCGAGATCGCCTTTTTGCGCGCCTCGGCCCGGCTGATGCGATCACGGCGCAAGAGCCCCTCGGTCAGCTGCGCGCCGATCCGCATGACGGGGTTCAGCGAATATTTCGGGTCCTGCATCACCATCGCCAGCCGCGGGCCGCGCAGGGCACGCATCTGTTTTTCATTGGCTTTCAGCAGGTCGATGCCGTCGAAGTCCATCCGATCCGCCTCGATCCGCCCCGGCGGCCGGATCAGCCGCAAGACCGAGCGCCCGGTGATGGTTTTCCCCGAACCGCTTTCGCCGACGATCCCCAGACGTTCCCGGCCCAAGGAAAAGCTGACCCCGCGCACGGCCTCGACCGGGCCGGTCTCGGTCGCGAAGGTGACGCGCAGGTTTTCGATTTGCAAAAGGCTCATCGCGACGCACTCCGCGGGTCGAGGACATCGCGCAGACCATCCCCCAGAAGGTTGAAGCCGAGCGAGACGGTAAAGATCGCCAGACCGGGCATGGTGGCCACCCACCATTGCTCGAACAGGAATTTGCGGCCCGAGGAAATCATCAGCCCCCATTCGGGCAGCGGCGGCTGCACGCCAAGGCCGAGGAAGCCCAGCCCCGCCGCGATCAGGATCACCCCCGCCATGTCCAGCGTGACGCGGATGATCACCGAGGGCAGGCACATCGGCACGACATGGCCCCAGATGATCCGCCCCGCCCCCGCGCCCTGCAGCCGCACGGCGGCGATGTAATCGGAATTGCGCACGGTCAGGGTTTCCGCCCGCGCGACGCGGGCATAGGGGGGCCAGGCGGTCAGGGCGATGGCCAGAACCGCGTTCTGCACCCCCGGCCCCAGCACGGCAACCAGCGCCAGCGCGAGGATAAGCCGCGGGAAAGCCAGGAAGATATCGGTGATCCGCATCAGCACGCTATCGACCCAGCCGCCGAAATAGCCCGCGACGGTGCCGATCAACAGCCCGATCAGCGGCGCGGTGACGGCGACAAGGGCGACGATGACCAGCGTGATGCGGGCGCCATGGACGATCCGGCTCCAGATGTCGCGGCCGAAATCATCGGTGCCCAGCCAATGCCCGGGCGTGCCGGGGGGCAAAAGCCGCTCGGCCAGGTTTTGCGCGAAAGGGTCCTGCGGCGCAAAGACCGGCGCCGCGGCGGCCGTCAGGCACAGCCCCGCGATGATGAAAAGACCCAGCATCGCCAAGGGGTTGCGGCGCAGGCGCAGCCAGGCAAGCCAGGCCTGGCCCAGCCGGGCCTGACGGCGCGAGCTGGGGTTCGGATCGGTCAGCCAAAGGGTGAGCGCGGTCATCAGCGGGCCCTCGGATCGACAAGGCGGTAAAGGATGTCGGAAGCCATGTTCAACGTGACGAAGACGACGCCCACGACGACGGTGCCGCCCAGAACGGCGGGCATGTCGGCGGCAAAAAGCGCGTCGGTGATGTAAAGGCCAAGGCCCGGCCAGGCGAAGATCGTCTCGGTCAGCACCGAGCCTTCGAGCAGATAGGCGTAGGACAGCGCGATCACAGTGATCAGCGGCACCGAGACATTGCGCATCGCATGCACCCAGATCACCCGCCATTCCGGCATGCCCTTGACCCGGGCGGTGGTGATATATTCCTGGCTCAGTTCGGTCATCATGAAGCTGCGCGTCATGCGGCTGATGTAAGCCATGGAGACATAGCCCAGAATTCCCGCGGGCAGGAGGATGTGGGAGATCGCATTGGCAAAGATGTCCCAGGCGCCGTTCAGCGCGGAGTCGATCAATATGGCGCCGGTGTAACGGGTCATGCTGAATTCCAGCATCATCTCGTAGGTCGCATCGAGCCGCCCGGGGCCGCCGACCCAGCCAAGCTGGCCGTAAAAGATCAGAAGACCGATCAGGCCCAGCCAGAAGACCGGCATCGAATAGCCGACAAGGCCGACCAGCCGCACGATCTGATCGGAAAGCGTGCCCGGGCGGGTCGCGGCCAGAACGCCTGCGGGCACGCCCAGGGCGACGCCGATCAGCGTTCCGAGCGTCGCCAGTTCGAGCGTGGCGGGGAAGACGCGGGCGACATCCTCGATCACCGGGGTGCGGGTGCGGATCGACTGGCCCAGATCGCCCTGCACGGCGTCACGGACGTAAATCCAGAACTGCTGCCAGAGCGGTTGATCCAGACCCAGCGCCTCGCGGACGGCCTGATATTGCGCCTCGGTGGCGCGTTCGCCGACGATCGAGAGCACCGGGTCAATCGGCACGACGCGGCCGATGACGAAGGTAACGAGCAAAAGGCCCAGAAGCGTGATGGCAAGGGTGAGAAGACCCCCGGCCGCATGGCGCGCGAGCGCAGGCAGACGGGAGGACGAAGCGGGGGAGGGTTCGGTCGTGGTCATGGGGGGGGAAGCCCCGCCGCCCGGATCGGCCCGGGCGGCGGGATCGTCTTACTTGGTCACGGTCCAGTAGCTCGCCTGGTCGGTGGCACCGCCAGCATGGAAGCCCTTGATATTGGCGCGCAAAGCATCCTGCCGCGCCATCTGGAACATGGTCACGAAGGCCGAGCTGTCGCGGTGCACGCGCTGCATGTCTTCATACATCGCGGCGCGTTTGGCGGCATCGGGCTCGGCCACGGCGGCCTCGGCCTGCGCCCCCATCGCACCCGGATCCCAGGCCGTGCGCCAGGCCAGATAGCCCGTCGCCTTGGCCTCGTCCGAGTTGTCGGGGTTTTCCGCGAAGGTCGAGGCGTTCGTGTGGGGGTCGGGATAATCCGGCCCCCAGGTCTGCAGGGTGATCTGATGCTGACGGCCGCGGAACTTCTCCAGCACCTGCTTGCCGTCGCCCACATCCAGCGTGACGTTGATGCCGATCTGCCCGAACGTATGCTGCACCGATTGCGCGATGTTCATCCGCTCGGGGTTGTTGCGCACGGTCAGGCTGACTTCCAGCGGCAGTTTCACGCCGGACTCGGCCAAGGCCGCTTTCGCCTTTTCCAGATCAAGGCTGTAGGGCGTGTCGTCCAGCGCCCCCAGGAAGCCCTTGGGCAGGAAGGCCTGATGCACGACCCACTGGCCTTTCAGGATGCTGTCGGCCATGCCCTGATAATCGACCGCCCAGCGCATCGCCTCGAGCACCTTCGGGTTCGCCAGATCGGCCACCTTCTGGTTCATCGCCAGATAGTAGATCTGCCCGCCGACGTCATTTTGCACCACGATGTCAGGATTGCCGCTGACGCCCTCGATATCGGTCGGCGTCATTTCGCGGGCAATGTCGATGTCGCCCTTTTCGATCAGCAGCCGCTGCGTCGCGCCCTCGGGGATATGGCGCATCAGCACGTTCTTGATCGGCGCATCGCCGCGCCAATGCCCCTCGCGGGCCTGCAGGATATAGCCCTCGTTCGGCTTGAAGGAGCGCAGCACATAGGCGCCGGTGCCTTCGGAATGCGACTTGAGCCATTCATTGCCCATGTCGCCGTTCACCTCGTGCTCCATCGCCGCCTTGACATCGACGATATAGGCGGGGGTCGAGGTCAGGCAGTTGTAGATGAAGGTCGGCGCATAGGGCTTGTCGGTCTTCAGGATCAGCGTGTCGCCGTCAAAGCTGACGGTCTGATCGACATTGTCCTTGGTCAGCCCGAACTGGGTCAGGATGAAGGCCGGGGTCTTGTCCATCTTGACGACGCGGCGCAGCGACTGGGCCGCGGCCTCGGCGGTGACCGGATTGCCGCTGGAGAAGGTGACGCCCGGGCGCATCTTGAAACGATAGGTGACGCCATCGGCATCGACCGACCAGCTTTCGGCCAGACCGGGCACCAGCTCACCGGGTTTCGCGGGGTCCAGTTCCACCAGCGAATCGTAAAGGTTGTTGTTCAGGTCCGCGCCCGAGAATTCAAAGGCTTCGGCCGGATCGATCGAGACGATGTCGTCGATCGCATCGGCCAGAACCAGCGTGTCGGCGGGCGTCTGCGCAAAAAGCGCGGCGGGCGCGACACAAGCAAGAAGGGCGGCGAAAGCGGCCACCGGGCGAAGGCTGCGGAGTGATGTCATATGCGGACTCCCTGTCCTGTCTGTTCTTGGCCGGGGCGATCCGAAGCGGACCGACCCGATCCGACGAAGCTGGCCCGTTCCTTGCGGAAGATCAAGCGCGCCCGAACGCAAAGGCGCCTTGCGGCGCGAAAACGCCCGGCGACTGCCCGGCGTTTCCGCAACGCGAACGACCGCCCCGGCCCCGCCGCGCGAATCGTCAACGCGGCCACGTCAAGCCCCCCTGCCCGGCCTCCGAGGCCCGGGGCGGCGAACCGCGGCGGGATCGCGGCGAAGCGGCCCGGATCGCGCAATTTTGCCACAATTGCCACCGACCGATGGTTGAGCGCGCGCAACCAGTGCCGCCGCGAAAGCGGAATTATTGCCGCATGGTTAACAGTTTTCCCCAAGTTTTAAGGGGTTGGCCGGGGAATTAAGGAGTCATTAAGGATTCTTGACGACGTCAACACGTCGTTAACCATTTGTTTCCACTTTGGGCGACAATTCCGAAAAGCTTCCTCACTCATGCCGCAGCCGACGCCGATAGTGGCTTCATCAGACAGGTGCCCAAAGGGTGCCGACCAGCCGAGGAGAACCAACATGGCGTTCACGTTCCGCAAGAAGCACGAGATGAAAGAAGCCCAGCCGGTTGCGGTCGCCGTGGCGGCGGAAACGGAACACCTGGCCCTGTCCGAGAAGATCGCGCAATACGACTATCTCGAACATCTGCTGGAAGATCTGATCGTCGAACAGGAGACCCTGTCGCGGCAGTTCTACGCCAAGCAGCGCGAGACCGAGGCCGAGACCGACACGGTCGCGCTGGATTCGGGCGAGATGGTGGCCCGGGACAGCCTGACGATCACCGACCTGTCTTTCCCGGATTTCAAGCAGTTGAGCGATCTGGCCAAGCGCGTCGTGCCCGAGGGCCTGCCCAATGCGCACCGCCGCTTCGTGCTCAAGGCCTGCAGCCCCGAGATGGTGGCGATCGAGGATCTGGAAGAGATGATCAAGCTTTACCGCTACCGCATGGGCGTGGCGGAGCAGGACATCCTCGACCACCGTCCGACCTCGATCCTGGAGGCGACGGCGAAGCTGCGCTTCATGTCCAGCCTGATGCTGGACGGGCTCGACATCAAGCATGACTATTTCTTCTATCTGGTCGAGGAATGCGCGATGATCATCGAAAAGATCGAGCGTCGCCGCATCGTCTGACAGCACGGCCCCGCCCGCCTGTGCGGGCCGGGCAGACCAGTGGCACAAGTTCCAGTGCCCGGTCGGCGCCAGAGCGATGCAAATCGACATCGCCGGAGCCGATAATTCCTCCGCTCCGGGGGGACGCCGGGATTGTTAACCATATCTTAACCAATCCTGCGCGAGTCTTGCGAAAAAGAAGACGCCGGGGGGCCCACCCCCCACCGGCGAACGCGAGGCAAAGGAAGATCGAGATGTCCCCCGAAGACCACGGCCAAGAGCAGCCCCCCAGCCTCTGGGTGCGGATGCGCAACCTGCTGACGCCCGGTGCCACCCGCCGGGCCGCCCGTCTGACCGCATTGCGCCAGCAGATCGAGACGGTGCGCGACAAGGCGCTGCAAGTCGTCGCCCATGCGGGCGAGGCGCGCGAACGCTGGCTTTTGCTGCAGGAAGAAGACCTTGACCTCGCCGTGGGCGAAATGCGGATGCTGGCCGCGGTGACGATGCAGGCGGAATTCATCCTGCGCGCCCAGGCGCAGCGCACCCGGCACGACACCCTGCCCGAGCCGCAGCTGAGCGCACTTTCGGCGCAGCTGCACCAGACCCTGGCGGCGCTGGAAGATCTGCGCACGGCGGCGGCGCTTTCGGCGCTGAAGGCGCGGCACGGGCTGTTGATGGCGCATCCGGAACCGCTCGGCCCCGAGGGGCGCCCGGCCCAGCCCCCCCGCCCCGCGCCGCAGCGTCAGGGCAAGCTGCGGATGCTGAACGGCGTTCCCGCCGGGGCGCGGCCGCTGCCGACGGCGGTCTGATCAGCCGCGCAGCCGGGCGACCAGCCGCAAGGCCGGATCCACGACATAAAGTGCCGGCGGGATCAGCAGCAGCCCGAAGATCAGTCCCAGCACGCCATCGCAGGCGGCCGTCACCAGCCATTCGGTGAAGCCGCCCGCAGGCAACAGATGCCCCGCCGCCTCGGCCAGATGATGGATCGCGTCATAGGCGGCGGGCCAGCCGAGTTCGGCCGCGCCATGCAGCAGGATCGAGCCGCCAACCCAGATCATCGCCGCCGTGCCCAGGATCGAGAGCGCCGTCAGCAGCGGCGGCATCGCTCGCACCAGGCCGCGCCCGACCCAGCGAATGGGCGCAATCTTGCCCCTGCGCGCCAGCCACAGCCCGACGTCATCGGCCTTCACGATCAGCGCGACACCGCCATAGACCAGCACGGTGATCCCCACCGCAACCGCCGCCAGCGCCAGCGTCTGCATCCAGAGCGGCTGCCCCGCGGGCAGCGAGGCCATGGCGATGGTCATGATCTCGGCCGAAAGGATGAAATCGGTCTTCACCGCGCCCGAGACCTTTTCGCGCTCCAGATGCGCCGGATCGCCCGCCGGATCATCATTCGGATCGACATGGCCATCGGCATGGGGCGCATGCTGGAAAAGGACGTGAAACACCTTTTCCGCGCCCTCGAAACACAGATAAGCGCCGCCGAGCATCAGAAGCGGCGTGATCACCCAGGGCGCAAAGGCCGAGAAGAGCAGCGCAATGGGCAGAAGGAACACCAGCTTGTTGCGGATCGAGCCCATCGCGATCTTGCCCACGATCGGCAATTCGCGGCTGGCCTCGAACCCATGCACATAGCGCGGCGTGACGGCGGCATCGTCGATGACCACGCCCGCGGCCTTGGCCCCGGCCTTGGCGGCGCCCGCGGCGACATCATCCACCGAGGCGGCCGCAATCTTGGCGATCCCCGCCACGTCATCAAGAAGGGCGAGAAGGCCGCTCATTCAAATCTCCCTTGGGTTTTGCGGGTAAGTAGGGGCTGGGGGGGCTGGGTGCAAGCGGAATACGCGACACAAAACCGCCTTTGAGAAACATCTCACCGAGGATACTGTTTTCCGCCGAAAAGCTCACAACGTTAACCCCATCAAAACAAAGCAAACCGAATCGGCGAACAACACGCAAAGCAAGGCGGCTAAAGAATAAATTAAGAACGATCGAGAGAGGTTGAGAGTTAACGCTATGCTGGATTGGATTTTCTTTGCTGAAACGTCGGTCAGATGGGCCATCTTAAAGACTTTAGATGGTTTATTCTCCAAGGGAATTAGACTTGGCCCCCTCAGAAGCTTTCGCGACCGGAATGAAATATTTAAAAACAAGTCTGAGATTATATCCGAGACAGACCTTTTCAAGTTCTACGGGAAAGAAAACCACATCAAAACATTCATCAGTGGAAAAGTGGATTACCTACCAGCTTGCCACTTCATATCGCCAGCAGAAAGTAAATCAAAGAGAATTACCCTTCGATGGAATGACGAAAAGCGAATTTTAAGCCGAAAAGTATCGAGTTTCACGGAGCCACTACTGGACGATTTAAGGAAATCTGGCAAAAAACGGAATCACTTATTCGACGGCGAGCCATTTTGCATAAACAAGATCGAATTCCATGATAATGAAATCTCGATAACATTCTCTAGATGTAGTTACTTCGACTCACTCAGGACTCACTTTTCTCCCGACATCATATTAGAGGGAACCACGCTTCGCAGAAAACTACTCAATGACTCCCACCAGCTTCCGCAGCTCGGATCTGAGGATTTGACTTGGCACATGGGTGTTGTGGGAATGACAGAAACATCCGACAACAAGTTGATCTTTCAGCTTAGAAGTAGATTTGTCGCGAATAGACCGAACTCTATCTCCGCTTCTTTTTCCGGCACGATTGAAGGAAATGACCTGCTTGAACTCGAAAGCGACCAAGATGGGCTTAACCGCATCATACAAAGCTTGAACCGTGAATGCTTAAAAGAACTCGGGGTTCACTTCTATGATAAAAAATCACCACCTATATTTCTAGGCGGAATTAGGGAGTATTATAGACTTGGCTTTCCCGACTTTTATTTCTACTCACACATAGAGAAGTCATCGACCTCCATCACCAAAGAAGCCCTTATGGCCGAAGAACGGAGTGAGTTTCACAAGTTGATATTCTTCGACTTCAACTCACGAGCCTTTCTGGAAAACCCGCGCACGTATCGAAGCGCCTTTGATTCCTCCGTAAAGAAAATCGCAGATGAATTGCGAAGGCGGGGCAACATCACAGCTATCATCGGCATTTCGCTTCTTTATGAAGAGTTAATTCGGCAATCAGATAACTAAATAGCTCCGCCTCGACTTCCCCCAGAAACCAAAAGGCGCCCCCGCAGGAGCGCCTTTTCAATCTTACAACCCGAGCTTCCGCGCCACGATCTCGTTGACCGCGGCGGGGTTGGCCTTGCCGCCAGACGCCTTGATCACCTGGCCGACGAACCACCCCGCCAGCTTCGGATTGGCCTTCGCCTTCTCCACCTGCGCGGGGTTCGCGGCGATGATCTCATCGACCGCCGCCTCGATCGCGCCCAGATCGGTCACCTGCTTCATGCCTCGGGCCTCGACGATCGCCGCCGGGTCGCCGCCCTCGGTATAGACGATCTCGAACAGATCCTTGGCGATCTTGCCCGAAATGTCGCCCGAGCGGATCAGCTTGATGATCCCCCCCAGCTGCACCGGGCTGACCGGGCTTTGGCCGATCTCGTGGCCCTCTTTCTTCAAGCGCCCGAAGAGCTCGTTGATCACCCAGTTCGCGGCCAGCTTGCCATCTTCGGCCACCGCCACCACGGCTTCGAAATATTCGGCATCGGCCACTTCCGCCGTCAGCACCGAGGCGTCATATTCGGAAAGCCCCAGATCCTTGACGAAACGGGCCTTTTTCTCATCGGGCAGTTCCGGCATCGTGGCGCCGATGTCATCGACCCAGGCCTGTTCGATCTCCAAAGGCAGCAGGTCCGGGCAGGGGAAATAGCGGTAATCATGCGCCTCTTCCTTGGAGCGCATCGACCGCGTCTCGCCCTTGTCCGGGTCGTAAAGCCGGGTTTCCTGCACGATCGACCCGCCATCCTCCAGAATAGCGATCTGGCGGCGGGCTTCGTAATCGATCGCCTGCTGGATGAAGCGCATCGAGTTCATGTTCTTGATCTCGCAGCGCGTGCCCAGATGGCTGAAATCCTGGGTCGCCTGATATTTCTCGTATTGCCCCGGACGGCAGACCGAGACGTTCACATCGGCGCGCAGGTTGCCGTTCTGCATGTTGCCGTCGCAGGTGCCGATGTAACGCAGGATCTGCCGCAGCTTGGCGATATAGGCCGCCGCTTCTTCCGGGCCGCGAATGTCGGGGCGCGAGACGATTTCCATCAGCGCCACACCGGTGCGGTTGAAATCGACGAAGGACATGGTCGGGTCCATGTCATGGATCGACTTGCCCGCATCCTGTTCCAGGTGGATCCGCTCGATCCGCACCTTGCGCGCCACGCCCGGCCCCATGTCGACGATGATCTCGCCCTCGCCCACGATCGGGTGGTAGAGCTGCGAAATCTGATAGCCCTGCGGCAGGTCGGGGTAGAAGTAGTTCTTGCGGTCAAAGGCCGAACGCAGGTTGATCCCGGCTTTCAGCGCCAGCCCGGTGCGCACGGCCTGCGCCACGCAGAATTCGTTGATCACCGGCAGCATGCCCGGCATCGCCGCATCGACAAAGGCGACGTTGGCATTGGGCTCATTGCCGAACATGGTCGAGGCGCCCGAGAACAGCTTCGCATTCGAGGCCACCTGCGCGTGCACCTCCATCCCGATCACCAGTTCCCAGTCGCTTTTCGCGCCGGCAATGACTTTCGGTTCGGGGGCGGTGAAGGCAAGGTGATCAAGCATTGCGGGTTCCCTTTCTCGGCTTGAGCCCTTCTAGGGCAGGGCGTGGCGCGGGGCAAGATGGCCCGCCCGCGCGGCGGGTGTAAGGTCGAAAGGGCGTATTTTTGCCAAGAAGAAACGGAGGAGCTTCTTCTTGGCGCAAATACGCCGGGGTCCGGGGCAGCGCCCCGGCGCTTTCAGCCTGCAAGCCGCCCGACCATCTCGCCAAGATCGCGGCTGAGGCCGGGGGTGGCGGCGATCCGGGCCAGCGCCGCTTTCGCATGGGCCTGACGGGGGGCATCGTAACGCCGCCAGGTCTCAAACGCGGTCGACATCCGCGCCGCGGTCTGCGGATTGAGCGGATCGAGGCGCAACAGCCAATCGGCGTAAAGCGCATAGCCCGCGCCATCGGCGCGGTGAAAGCCCGCATGGTTGGCGGCAAAGCCGCCCAAAAGGCTGCGGAAGCGGTTCGGGTTCTTCCAGTCGAACTCCGGTGCCGCCGCCAGCCGCGCCACGGTTTCGGCCGCGTCTTCGGGGGGCGTCAGCGCGCCCTGCGCCATCCGCCACTTGTCCATCACCAGCGGATCGGCGGCCCAGCGCGCGGCGAAACCGGCCAGCTGCCCCTGCCCCTTGCCCTCGGCCACCAGCAGGTTCAGCGCACCGATGCTTTCGGTCATGTTCGTCGCTTCCGCAAACAGGGCCGCCGCCCGCGCGCCGCCATCCTCGGTCGTCAGCAGCGCGAGCGTGGCCAGCCGCAGCGCCCGGCGCCCGGCGGGCCCCGCGTCGGGGCTGTAGGGGCCCGCGACCGCGCAGCTGTCATAGACCCGGCTCAGCGCCGCGCCGTGACGGGTGGCCAGCATCTTCATCAGCTTGCGCCGCGCCACCCGGATCGCCTCGGGGTCGGGGGTGTCGCCGCGCGCGAACAGCGCCGCGGCGATCTCGTCCTCGCCCGGCAGGCGCAGACAGGCGGCCCGAAAGCCCGGATCGGCCTCGTCATCGGCGATCAGCCGCCCCACCGCATCGAGATAATCAAGCTGCGCCCCCTCGCCGCGCGCCATCGCCATCAGGGTCTGGCGTGCCAGCGTCCGCCCCGCCTCCCAACGGTTGAAGGGATCGGTGTCATGGGCCAGCAGGAAAGCCTGTTCCGCGGGCGTCGTCGCCCGTTCCAGGATCACCGGCGCCGAAAAGCCGCGCAGGATCGAGGGCACCGGCCGCGCCGACAGCCCCTCGAAGCGGAAGCTTTGCCGCGTCTCGGTCAGTTCCAGCACCACCGTCGGCACCACCTCGTCGCCATTGGGCGACAACAGCCCCACCGCCAGCGGAATGTGGCGCGGCGGCTTTTCCGTCTCGCCGGGGGTGGGCGGGGTCATCTGCATCACATCAAGCGTCAGGGTCCCGGCCGCATAGGTTTCGCTCACCGTCAGCTTCGGCGTGCCCGCCTGGGTATACCAGAGCTTGAACTGGCTCAGATCACGGCCCGAGGCATCCTCGAAGACCTTGATCCAATCCTCGATGGTGCAAGCCTGGCCGTCGTGGCGGTCGAAATAGAGATCCAGCGCCGCGCGATACCCCTCGGGGCCCAGAAGCGTCGCCAGCATGCCCACCACCTCGGCGCCCTTTTCATAGACGGTCGCGGTGTAGAAGTTGTTGATTTCCTTGTAACGGTCGGGCCGCGGCGGATGGGCAAGCGGGCCCGCATCCTCGCGGAACTGGCGCGCGCGCAGGGCCGCCACATCCTCGATGCGCTTGAGCCCGCCCAGCCGCACGTCGCGGGTGAAGCTTTGGTCGCGATAGACCGTCAAGCCTTCCTTCAGGCAAAGCTGGAACCAGTCGCGGCAGGTGATGCGGTTGCCGGTCCAGTTGTGGAAATATTCATGCGCGATCACCGCCTCGATGCGTTCGTAATCGGTGTCGGTCGCGGTTTCGGGGCTTGCCAGGACCAGCTTCGAATTGAAGATGTTCAACCCCTTGTTTTCCATCGCCCCCATGTTGAAATCATCGACCGCGACGATGTTGAACAGATCCAGATCGTATTCGCGCCCATAGGCCTCTTCGTCCCATGTCATCGACCGGGCGAGCGCCCCCAGCGCGAAATCGCAGCGGTCCTCGTCGCCCGGGCGCACCCAGATATTGAGATCGACCTTGCGGCCCGAGCGCGTGGTGAAGCTGCCCGAGGTGGCGCGCAGATCCCCCGCCACCAGCGCGAACAGATAGGCGGGCTTCGGCCAGGGATCGTCCCATTCCGCCCAGCCCGGCCCCTGCCCGACCGGGTTGCCGTTCGACAAAAGCACCGGCAGATCGCTCTCGATGCGGACATGAAAGCGGCTCATCACATCGGGACGGTCGGGGTAAAAGGTGATGTGGCGAAAGCCCTCGGCCTCGCATTGGGTGCAATACATGCCGTTCGACATGTAAAGCCCCTCGAGCGCGGTATTGGCCGCGGGGGCGATCTCGACCTCGGTCTGCAGCCGGAACGGGCCCGCGGGCAGCCCCGCGGCAGGCAGCGTCAGGCCGGTCTCGTCCAGAAGATAGTCGCCCGGGGCCAGCGTCCGCCCGTCAAGGGAAAGTGAGATCAGCGTGAGGTCCTCGCCCTGCAACACCATGTCGGCGCCCGGCTGCCGCGGCGTCACGTCGAGCGTCGCAAGAACCCGCGTGGCCGCCGGATCGAGCCGGAAAATCAAGGAAACGGACGCAATCTCAAAGGGATAGGGCTTGTAATCCGACAAAAGGGTGACGCCGTCCATGACTTTCCTCGCACTGGGCTTGCACTGGGCTTTCGCGCAAGCTAGGCGCTTCCCGCCCCCCCGGCAAGGCATCGCCGACAGCCGGCGCGGATGCGAATTTCGCTGGACAGGGGCGGCATCAGGGCCAAGATACCGGCCAAAGCTTGGGAGGAGCCGATGACGGAACGCGTGGAACGCGAGGGGCTGCAGGTTGCGGCCGAACTGGCGACCTTCATCGAAACGGAGGCGCTGCCCGGCACCGGGGTCGATCCGGCGCGATTCTGGGCGGGGTTTTCGGCGCTGATCCATGCGTTCGGGCCGCAGAACCGGGCGCTGCTGGACAAGCGCGACCAGCTGCAGGCGCAGATCGACGCCTGGCACCTGCAACACCGCACGCAGGGCCATGACGCCACCGCCTATCGCGCCTTTCTGGAAGAGATCGGCTATCTGGTGCCCGAGGGCGCCGATTTCAGCATCGAGACCGGCCCGACCGATCCCGAGATCGCCCGGGTCTGCGGCCCGCAGCTGGTCGTGCCGATCACCAATGCGCGCTATGCGCTCAATGCCGCGAATGCGCGCTGGGGCAGCCTTTATGACGCGCTTTACGGCACCGATGCGCTGGGAACGCCGCCCGCCGCGCCCGGCTATGACCCGGTCCGCGGCGCCAAGGTGATCGCCTGGGCCAAGGACTTTCTGGATGCCGCCTGCCCGCTGGTGGCCGGGTCCTGGGCGCAAGCCACGCGGCTTTGGCTGCAAGACGGCGGTCTGTTCGCCGAAGTGGCGGGCGAAGAAACCGGGCTGAGGGACCCCGCCCAATTCGCGGGCAGTCGCGGCGCCCCCGAGGCGCCCACCGAAATCCTTTTGCGCAACAACGGCTTGCATCTGATCCTGAAGCTTGACCGCGGCCATCCGATCGGTGCCACCGATCCGCTGGGGCTGGCCGATCTGGTGCTCGAATCGGCGCTGTCCTCGATCATGGATTGCGAGGATTCGGTGGCCACCGTCGATGCCGCCGACAAGGTTCTGGCCTATCGCAACTGGCTGGGCCTGATGCGCGGCGATCTGACCGAAACGGTGACCAAGGGCGGGCGCAGCTTCCCCCGCGCCCTTGCCCCCGATCTGACCTTCACCGCGCCCGCGGGTGGCCCGGTCACGCTCAAGGGCCGGGCGCTGATGCTCGTGCGCAATGTCGGGCCCCTGATGACCACCCCCGCGATCCTGACCCGCAGCGGCGCCGAGGCGCCCGAGGGGCTGATGGATGCGATGGTGACCACGCTTTGCGCGCTCCATGACCTGAAGCGCGGCGCCAATTCCGCCACCGGCTCGGTCTATGTGGTCAAGCCGAAGCTGCACGGCCCCGAGGAAGTCGCCTTCACCTGCGCCAGCTTCGCCCATGTCGAGGAAGTTCTGGGCCTGCCCGCCAATACGGTGAAACTGGGCATCATGGACGAGGAACGCCGCACCTCGGCCAACCTCAAGGAATGCATCCGCGCCGCCAGGGATCGGCTGGCCTTCATCAACTCGGGCTTTCTGGACCGGACCGGGGACGAGATTTTCACCTCGATGGAAGCCGGGCCGATGGTGACCAAGGCCGAGATGAAATCGCAGCCCTGGATTTCCGCTTACGAGGATCGCAACGTCGATATCGGCCTGCGCTGCGGGTTGCCGGGCAAGGCGCAGATCGGCAAGGGGATGTGGGCCGCGCCCGACAACATGGCCGAGATGCTGGCGCAAAAGATCGCCCATCCGATGGCCGGGGCGAATTGCGCCTGGGTGCCCTCGCCCACCGCCGCCACGCTGCATGCGACGCATTACCACCGCGTCGACGTGAAGGCGCGGCAACGCGAGATCGCACAGCTGCAACGACCGCTGCGGCTGTTTGATCTGCTGACGATCCCGCTTGCCGTCGGGCGCACCTATTCCGAGGCCGAGATCACCGCCGAAATCGAAAACAACGCGCAGGGGATTCTGGGCTATGTGGTGCGCTGGGTCGATCAGGGCATCGGCTGTTCCAAGGTGCCCGACATTCACGACACCGGCCTGATGGAAGACCGCGCGACGTTGCGGATCAGCTCTCAGGCGCTGGCGAACTGGCTGCATCACGGCATCGTCGGCGAGCCGCAGGTGATGAAGGCCTTCCGCAAGATGGCGGCCGTGGTCGACCGGCAGAATGCGGGCGATCCGGCCTATCAGCCGATGGCCCCGAATTTCGACGGGCTGGCGTTCCAGGCCGCCTGCGATCTGGTCTTCCTCGCCCGGATCCAGTCCTCGGGCTATACCGAGCCGGTGCTGCACCAGCGCCGGGCGCAGGTGAAGGCCGCCAAAGCATAAGAAAGGGGGGGCGCTGCCCCCCGTCCGCAAGCGGACTCCCCCCGGGATATTTGGGGCAAGATGAAAGGGCAAAGCGGCCTGCTTTCACCTTGCCCCAAATATCCCGGGGGGTGAATTTTGGCGAAGCCAAAAGAGGGGGGCAGCGCCCCCCTGTCCCGCCCGCGACGGGGGCCTCATTTGAAGTTGCGGCTGTCCTTGATCTGGTCCCAGGCCCAGACCACCTGCTGCAGCATCTCCTCCTGGCTGCGGTCGCCGCCATTCATGTCGGGGTGCAGCACCTTGATCAGCGCCTTGTAGCAGCCGCGGATCTCGGTCTTCGTCATCGTGTCCTTGGCATCGAGCAGCTCAAGCGCGCGCCGCTCGGTCGGCGGCAGCTTGCGGCCCACCACGGTCCGCCCCGGGTTCTGCGTCGCATTGGCGCCCAGAAGCTCCATCGGGTCGGTGATGCCATGCCGCGCCCAGCCCTTTTCCTCTTTCGAGCGACCAAAGGGCTTCGTCGGCCGTTCCCAGACATTGGCATTGTCCAGAAACTGCTGGAATTCCTCGTCCGACTGGCCCTGAAAATAGTTCCAGCGCAGGTTGTATTCCCGCACATGGTCCTTGCAGAACCAGAAATAGTCATCAAGCACCTTCGGGCTTTTCGGCGCGCGATACTGGCCCGGCTCCTTGCAATCGGGGTGATCGCATTGCCGCGTCGAGGTTTCGAAGGCGCCGGACATGCCGCGCTTGCCCTTGGTCCGACTTTTCTTGTCGGCCGCGGCAGAAATGTTGAAGCCGAAAGGGTCGGTCTTGCTCATGGGGCCTCGCAAATCACGTCCGCAAGCTGGGCGCGGTCAGGGTTTCGGCGCGGCTTCTGGGTCCGCTCGCCGACTCGGGTGCCAGAGGATAGAGGATTTCCCGGCCAAGCCAAGGGCAAGCGGGAAGATTGACGAAGGTTCCGGCTCAGAAGCTCTCGTCCGCCGCCGGGCCAAGCCGCGGCGCGCGGCCCTCGGGGGCGAAGGCGGTCAGCCTGCCGCGCCGTTCCGTCGAAAAGGTCAGGCCGGTTTCGTCTTCCGCCGCGCTTTCGTCGGCTTCGGCCCGGGCCAGCGCGCGGCGGAACACCAGCAGATGGTGAACCACCGTCACCTTCGAGGCCAGCCCCGCGCGTTCCTCGGCGGGCAGCGTCTCGGCGCGCCAATATTCCCAGCCCTCGCGCGCAAGCTCGTTCATCACCTCGCCCAGGGCCAGGGCAAAGCGCTCGGCCCCGGTTTTCCCGCCGCGATCCTTTTCGCCCCGCACCGGCGCGGGAACCACCTTGTAGTCGTAAAGCTGCATGGCGCACCTCGTTTTGGCCGCGACAGATACGCCTTGCGCGCGGCAGGTCAAGCAACGAAGGGGTGAACGCCGCCTTCACCCCGGTTCGACAAAGCCCCCCCGGCCTTGTCCGGGGCACAATCCGCCTCTTGCGCAGCCCTGCCCCATCGGCCACAAAACAACGAGTGCACGAAGAGGACCGAAGATGCTCGACCAGACCGCCAAGCCCACCGAAGAGATCGATCTGCGCGAAGTCTTCGGGATCGACAGCGACATGAAGGTGAAGGCCTTTGCCGAACGCACCGACCGGGTGCCGGACCTTGACCCGACCTACAAATTCGACCCCGACACCACGATGGCGATTCTGGCAGGCTTTGCCTACAACCGCCGCGTGATGATTCAGGGCTATCACGGCACCGGCAAATCGACCCATATCGAACAGGTGGCGGCGCGGTTGAACTGGCCCTGCGTGCGGGTGAACCTTGACAGCCACGTGAGCCGGATCGACCTGATCGGCAAGGATGCGATCAAGCTCGTTGACGGCAAGCAGGTCACGGTCTTCCACGAGGGGATTCTGCCCTGGGCGCTGCGCAACCCGACCGCGATTGTGTTCGATGAATACGACGCCGGCCGCGCCGATGTGATGTTCGTGATCCAGCGCGTTCTGGAAGCCGACGGGAAACTGACGCTGCTCGACCAGAACGAAGTGATCACCCCGAACCCCTATTTCCGGCTGTTCGCGACGGCGAACACCGTGGGTCTGGGCGACACGACCGGGCTTTATCACGGCACGCAGCAGATCAACCAGGGCCAGATGGACCGCTGGTCGCTTGTCGCGACGCTGAACTATCTGTCCCACGACGCCGAGGCCGCGATCGTCCTCTCGAAAGTGCCGCATTACAACACCGACAAGGGCCGCAAGGTGATCAACCAGATGGTGACCGTGGCCGATCTGACCCGGACCGCCTTCATGGCCGGGAACCTCTCGACCGTGATGTCGCCCCGCACCGTCATCGCCTGGGCGCAGAACGCCGATATCTTCCGCAACGTGGGCTATGCTTTCCGGCTGACCTTCCTGAACAAATGCGACGAACTCGAACGCGCCACCGTGGCCGAGTTCTACCAGCGTCTGTTCGACGAGGAACTGCCCGAAAGCGCCGCCGTCATCGCGGGGCGCTAAGGGGGGGCGATGACGAAGCCCACTGACAACCCCGCCGATCCGTTCAAGAAGGCCCTGGCCGAGGCCACCCGGACCTTGGCCGATGCACCCGAACTGAGCGTCAGTTTCAGCGTCGATCCGCCCGGTGTGGCGGGCGATCAGATGCGCCTGCCGCAGGTCTCGCGCCGGATGACGCGCGACGAGATCATGATGGCGCGCGGCACCGGCGATGCTTTGGCCCTGCGCCAGCGTCACCACGATACCGCCGTGGCCGCCCGCTATGCGCCCTCGGGCGACATGGCGAAATCGCTTTACGAGGCGATGGAAACCGCCCGCTGCGAGGCTTTGGGCGCGCGCGACATGCCCGGCACGCTGACCAATATCGACTTCAAGATCGGCCATGAGGCCGAGCGCAAGGGCTATGGCCAGATCCGCACCCAGGCCGAGGCGCCGCTTGCGGTGGCCGCGGGCTATCTGGTGCGCGAAATGGCGACGGGGCGGAAACTGCCGCAGGCCGCGAACCATGTGCTCGACCTCTGGCGCGGCTTTCTTGAGGATCAGGCGGGCGAGGAGTTTCAGGGCATCGAGGCGGCTCTGGCCGATCAGGCGGCCTTTGCACGTCTTGCGCGCAAGGTGATTGCCGATCTGGGTTACGGCGATCAGCTCGGCGAAGATCCCGACGCGCAGCAAAACGACGAGGCCGATCAGGAGAGCGAGGAAGACCCGGAAGCGGATCAGGACAACCGCTCGGAGGCAGAGCAGCAGGACGACGACGGCGAGGCCAGCCCCGAGCAAAGTCAGGAACAGCAGCAGGATCAGCGGCAAACCACCGTCAGCCAGGACGATCTCGCCGAGGACGAGAGCGGCGACGAGCTCGACATGCCGCAGGCCGATGCGCCGCCCGAACCGCCGCCGCCCGCGCCGCATTCGAATGCCGATCCGAATTACACCGTCTTCACCACCGACTTCGACGAGGAAATCCGCGCCGAGGATCTGGCGGAACCGGCGGAACTGGAACGGCTGCGCGCTTACCTTGACACGCAGCTCGAACCGCTGAAAGGCGCCGTCGCGCGGCTGGCGAACAAGCTGCAACGGCGGCTGCAGGCGCAGCAGAACCGCAGCTGGGAATTCGACCGCGAGGAAGGCACGCTCGATGCTGGCCGCCTTGCCCGCGTCGTGGCAAACCCGACGACGCCGCTGTCCTTCAAGATCGAGAAAGACACCGAATTCCGCGACACCTGCGTGACGCTGCTTCTGGACAATTCGGGCTCGATGCGGGGCCGCCCGATTTCCATTGCCGCGATCTGCGCCGACGTGCTGGCGCGGACGCTCGAACGCTGCTCGGTCAAGGTCGAGATCCTGGGCTTCACCACCCGCGCCTGGAAGGGCGGCCAAAGCCGCGAGAAATGGCTGGCCGAGGGGCGCAAGCAGGGGCCGGGGCGGCTCAATGACCTGCGCCACATCATCTACAAATCCGCCGATGCGCCCTGGCGGCGGGTGCGGTCCAATCTGGGCCTGATGATGAAGGAAGGCCTGCTGAAGGAAAACATCGACGGCGAGGCGCTGGAATGGGCGTGGAAGCGGTCGATGGCGCGGCCCGAGGCGCGGAAAATCCTGATGGTGATTTCCGACGGCGCCCCGGTCGATGATTCGACGCTTTCGGTCAACCCCGCGATCTATCTGGAAAAACACCTGCGCGACGTGATCGCCATGGTGGAACGCCGCCGCGCGGTCGAACTTCTGGCGATCGGCATCGGCCATGACGTGACGCGCTATTATTCGCGCGCCGTCACCATCACCGATGTCGAGCAGCTGGCGGGCGCGATGACCGAACAGCTGGCGGCGCTTTTCGACAGCGATCCGCGGGCGCGGGCGCGGGTGCTGGGGATGAAAAAGACGGGGTAAGCGGGCATGTTTCAGGATTTCACCAGCCGCTCGACGCCTGCGCATGGCCCGGCCCGGCTGGCGCTTTTGCGTCAGGCGATCGCCTCGGAGGGGCTGACCGGCTTCCTGATCCCCCGCGCCGATGCGCATCAGGGCGAATATGTCGCCGATTGCGATGCGCGGCTGGGCTGGCTGACCGGCTTCACCGGCTCGGCCGGGTTCTGCATCGTGCTGCCCGAGGTGGCGGGGGTCTTCATCGACGGCCGCTACCGGGTGCAGGTGAAATCCGAGGTCGATCTGGGGGCCTTCACCCCCGTCCCCTGGCCCGAGGTCAAGGCCGGACCCTGGCTGCTGGAGCACCTGCCCGCGGGCGGGCGGATCGGCTTCGATCCCTGGCTGCACAGCCGCAAGGAGGTCGAGGACCTGCGCCGCGCGCTGGACGGATCGGCGATCGAACTGGTCGAGACGGCGAACCTGATCGACGCGATCTGGACCGACCGCCCGGCCCCGCCGACCGCAACCGCGCGGGTGCATCCGCTTGACTTCGCGGGGGAAAGCAGCGCCGAGAAGCGCGGCCGTCTGGCCGCCGGGCTGGCAAAACAGGGCGCGCAGGCGGCGGTGCTGACCCTGCCCGACAGCATTTCGTGGCTCTTGAACATCCGCGGCGCCGACATTCCCCGCAACCCGGTGGTGCAGGCCTTTGCCGTGCTGCAGGCCAATGGCCATCTGACGCTTTACGCCGAGGCCGCGAAATTCCCGCCCGAGATCCGCGCCCATCTGGGCAACGAGGTGACCTTGCGCCCGGTTTCCGCCTTTGCCGCGGGGCTGCGCAGCCTGCCCGGCCCGGTGCAGGTCGATCCCGCCTCGGCCCCGCATCAGGTCGGCCGCGCGCTGGAAGAGGCCGGAACCCCGGTGCTCTGGGCCGAAGATCCCTGCATCGCCCCCAAGGCCCGCAAGACCGCCGCGGAAGCCGCGGGGATGCGCGCCGCCCATCTGCGCGACGGCGCGGCACTGGTGGAATTCCTCGCCTGGCTCGACACCGAAGCGCCCAAGGGCAATCTGACCGAAATCGACGTGGTCACGCAGCTGGAACAGCACCGCCGCGCCACGGGGCAACTCGTGGACATCAGCTTCGACACGATCTGCGGCGCCGGGCCGAACGGCGCCATCGTGCATTACCGCGTGACCGAGGCGACGAACCGCCGCGTCAGCCCCGGCGAGTTGCTGCTGATCGACTCTGGCGCGCAATACCCGGATGGCACCACCGACATCACCCGCACCCTTGCGGTCGGCCCCGTGCCCGAGGGCGCGGCCGAGGCCTTTACCCGGGTGCTGCAGGGCATGATCGCGATTTCCCGCGCCCGCTTTCCGCGCGGCCTGGCCGGGCGGGATCTGGACGCGCTGGCGCGGGTGGCGCTCTGGTCTGCGGGGATGGATTACGACCACGGCACCGGCCATGGCGTCGGCGCGGCGCTTTGCGTGCACGAAGGCCCGGCGCGGATCTCGCGGATTTCCGATGTCCCCCTTGCCCCCGGCATGATCCTGTCGAACGAACCCGGCCATTACCGCGAAGGCCAGTGGGGGATCCGGATCGAGAACCTGATCCTTGTCACCGAGGCGCCGAAACTGGGCGACAACCGCGACCATCTGTGCTTCGAGACCCTGACCTGGGTGCCGATCGACCGCCGCCTGATCGTCGTCGAGATGCTTTCGCAGCCCGAACGCGCCTGGATCGACAGCTATCACGCGGGCGTTCTGGCCCGGATCGGCCCGCTGGTAGGGGCCGCCGCGCGCGATTGGCTTGTCGCGGCCTGCGCGCCACTCTGAACGCAAAAGGGGGGGCTCTGCCCCCCTCGGCCTTGCGGCCTCACCCCCCGGGATATTTGCAGCAAGGTAAAGGGAAAAAGCCTAAAGGGCCTGCTTTTATCTTGCCTCAAATATCCCGGGGGGAGTCCCGAAGGGACCGGGGGGCAGCGCCCCCCGCGTTGCTCAGATATGCAGCGCGTCCTTGGCCGCCCGCGCGATCACCACTTCCTCGTTCGTCGGGATCACCCGCACCGCGACGCGGCCCGTCGAGATCTCGCGCGCATGCGCCAGGTTCGCCGTCTGGTCGAGCGTGATCCCGGCCCAATCGAGCCCCTCGCAGACCGCCGCGCGCACATGCGAGGAATTCTCGCCCACACCGCCGCAGAAGACGAGCGCATCCATCCCGCCCATCGCCGCCGCCAGCGAGGCGATCTCGCGCTTCACCCGGTGGCAGAAATAGTCGATCGCTTCCGCGGCATGCGGGCTCTTCGAGGCTTCAAGCGTGCGCATGTCATTCGACACCCCCGACATCCCGATCAGCCCAGAGCGCTTGAACAAAAGCTCGGTGATGTCCTCGGCATTCATCTTTTCCTGATCCATCAGGTAAAGCACCACGCCCGCGTCCAGTTCCCCGGCGCGCGTGCCCATCGGCAGGCCCGACAGCGTCGAGAAGCCCATGGTGCAGGAGATCGACTGGCCATTGTGCACGGCGCAGATCGAGGCGCCCGAGCCCAGATGCGCAATCACCACCCGGCCCGCGCGCAGTTCCGGTTCCTCGGCCGCCAGAACGCCATCGATATAGGTGTAGCTCAGCCCGTGGAAGCCATAGCGCCGCACGCCCTTTTCGTAATAGTGCCGCGGCAGCGCATAGGTGTCGTCGACAAAGGGATGGCCGCGATGGAACGCCGTGTCGAAACAGGCGACATTGGGCACGCCCGGAAAGGCCTCGATCGCCGCGCGCACGCCCGCCAGGTTGTGCGGCTGGTGCAGCGGCGCGAACGGGTTCAGCCGTTCCAGGTGGTCCATCAGCACGTCGGTGACCTTTTCCGGCTCGGCGTGCGCGGTGCCGCCATGCACGATCCGATGCCCGATCGCCACGATCTCGAGTTCCGGCATGTCGGTGCGAAACGCCCCCAAGGCCGAGCGCAGCGCGAGCGTATGGGTGGCGAAATCATCCGGCCCCAGATGCGGCACCGGCATGGCCTTGCCCTCGGCATCCTTCAGGTTCAACGAGCCCTCGGGCGCGCCCAGCCGGTCGACATGGGCGGTGGCGAGGGGCGCCAGCGCCTCGTCGAAAAGCCCCAGTTTCAGCGAGGACGACCCGGCGTTCAGCGTCAGAATCGCACGCGTCATCAGGCATTCCCCCCGCCGATCCGGTTCCAGTGGATCGAGGCGACAGCCGCCGAGGCCAGCCGCGCCATCGCGCTGTCAGAGCGCGAATTGAGGATCACCGGCACCCGCGCGCCCAGCACGACGCCCGCGGCCTCGGCGTGGGAAATATAGGCCAGCTGCTTGGCCAGCATGTTGCCCGCGTCGATCCCCGGCACCACCAGCACATCGGCATGACCGGCCACCGGCCCGCGCAGCCCCTTGGTGCGCGCCGCCCCGATATCGACCGCATTGTCCATCGCAAGCGGCCCGTCGACCACCCCGCCCTTGATCTGCCCGCGCTCCGCCATTTTCGACAAAAGCGCCGCATCGATCGAGCTCGGCATCGCCGGGTTCACCGTTTCGACCGCGCTCAGCACGCCGACCTTCGGCGTCTCCATGCCGAGCGAAATCGCCAGATCTATGGCGTTTTGCACGATGTCGACCTTGGTCGCCAGATCGGGGGCAATGTTGATCGCCGCATCGGTGACCAGCAGCGGATGGCTGACACCGGGCACGTCCATCACGAAGACATGGGTGAAGCGCCGCCCGATCCGCAGCCCCTTTTCCTTGTCGAGCATCGGCCGCAGCAGGTCATCGGTGTGCAGATGCCCCTTCATGATCGACTGGGCGCGGCCCGCGCGCACCAGCTCGACCGCCGCGCGGGCGGCCTCGCGATGGCTCAGCATCTCGACGATCTCGAAGCCCGAGAGCGATTTCGACAGCGCCTTTGCCGCCGCCTCGATCTTTGCCGGATTGCCGATCAGGATCGGCTTGATCAGCCCGCGCTCGGCCGCGATCAGCGCCCCTTCCAGCGCCGATTGCTCCTCGGGGCAGACCACCGCCGTCGCCAGTTCCGGCAGCGCCTCGGCCTTTTCCAAAAGCGCCTCGAAATGGCGATGGCGCTGCACGATCAGCCCGGGGGCGTCGATTTCCTCGTAACGGATATAGGTCTTGGGCGCCAGAACCCGCGCCGTGCCCGAACAGATCAGCGCGCCGCCCTCGACCCGCCGCACCTCGGTGGCGAGCGCAATCACCCCCTCGGGCTCCTTGCCCGTGACGGTGACCTTGGCCACCAGCTCCTCGCCCGCGGTCACGTAATCATGGAAGGCCAGCTGCTGCTCGCGGTAGCGCGTGCCCGGCCCGGGAAGGATCGAGCCCAGAAGCGAGGAAATCAGCGCGGCCACGAACAGCCCCGGCGCCAGCGGCTTTTCCTTTTGCCCGTCTTCGTCAACATGCTCGAGGTGCATCGGGTTGTGGTTCCCCGAGGCAGCGACGAAGGCATAGATATCATCGGCGGTGCAAAGCCGGCGCAGCTCTGCGCTCATTCCCGGCTCGATTTCGTGATACATGCGGCTTTCGAAAATCATCGCGGACTCCCTCCATCGCCGCGACTCTGCGGCTGTCTCCTGTCCGAGCGGATTGGTGCATCCGCGAGAGATATTGTTCAACGCCTGTTGCTGCGGTTTTTCGCCCCTTTCGGGACGGCGCCGATCCGCTTAAGACGGGTCAACACCGGGAGGGGCACATGGCGGACGCGACATTCTGGCAAGAGGCGCAGGTAATTTTCGGCAATCGGATCAGCAAAAAAAGGACAGATTGCGAAACCCACGGCCAATCCGAGACCTGGTTCCCCCTGACCCCGCCCGAGGCAGTGGTCTTCCCCGAAACGACCGAAGAGGTCGCGGCCCTCACGAAAATTTGCGCCGCGCATCGGGTGCCGCTGGTCGGCTGGGGGGCGGGAACCTCGCTTGAGGGCCATGC
The DNA here is from genome assembly GCF_000021865.1 of Rhodobacter capsulatus SB 1003. Classification (NCBI taxonomy): domain Bacteria; kingdom Pseudomonadati; phylum Pseudomonadota; class Alphaproteobacteria; order Rhodobacterales; genus Rhodobacter; species Rhodobacter capsulatus. Next base: position 916,646 of record NC_014034.1, on the reverse strand, counting down.
TTTGGCGGTTGCGGGCGGCATCGTCGTCGATTTCAGCCGGATGAACCGGGTGCTGGAAGTCCGCGCCGAGGATCGTCTGGTGCGGGTCCAGCCCGGCATCACCCGCGAGGCGCTGAATGCCGATCTGCGTGCGACGGGGCTGTTCTTCCCGGTCGATCCGGGGGCGAATGCGTCGCTGGGCGGGATGGCGGCGACCCGGGCGAGCGGAACGACGACGGTGCGTTACGGCTCGATGCGGGACAATGTGGCGGGGCTGAGCGTGGTTCTGGCCGACGGGCGGGTGATCCGCACCGGCTCGGGCGCGGCGAAATCGGCGTCGGGCTATGATCTGACGGCGCTGATGCTGGGATCGGAAGGCACGCTCGGGCTGATCACCGAACTGACGCTGCGGCTGCATGGCCAGCCCGAGGCGGTCTCCTCGGCGGTCTGCGCCTTCGAGCGCTTCGAGGCGGCGGTGGAAACCGTGCAGCATGTCATCCAGCTGGGCATCGAAGTGGCGCGGATCGAATTCGTCGACGAAGAGATCGCGCGCATCTTCAACAAGATGAACGGCACCGCCCTGCCCGAGACGCCGCATCTGATGATCGAGTTCCACGGTTCGGACGCAGGCGTGGCCGAGGCCTCGGAGCGTTTCGGCGAGGTGGTGGCCGAGATGGGCGGCGCCGATTTCCAATGGGCGACGACGACCGAGGAGCGCAACCGGCTCTGGAAGATGCGGCACGGCGCCTATTCGGCCTGCATCGCCTCGCGGCCGGGCTGCATGGGGCTTGTCACCGATGTCTGCGTGCCGATCTCGCGGCTGGCCGAGGCGGTGGCGCAAGCGCGGGCGCTGATTGCCGCGGCGGGGCTGACCGGGCCGATCCTGGGCCATGTCGGCGACGGCAATTTCCACGCCATCCTGCTTTTGGACCGCGAGAACCCGGCGGAACTGGCGACGGCGAAAACGGTCGCGCATGATCTGGCCGCGATGGCGCTGGCGATGGGCGGCACGATCACCGGCGAACATGGCATCGGGCTGGGCAAGCGCGCGATGATGGCCGAGGAACACGGGCAGGCCTGGGCGGTGATGGGGGCGATCAAGGCGGCGCTTGATCCCTTGAACATCCTCAACCCCGGCAAGCTGGTGCCGCAAGACGGAGAGATGCCGTGAGCCTGAGCCAACCGGCAGAGCTGCCGCGGACCTTTGCCGTGCTGTGGGGGGCGCGCGACGCGCTGGGGCTGTCGCAGCTCTTCGTCGAGGATGGCGAACTCCTCAGCCTCACCGGCGGCGCGGCGCAGGGGCGGGCGGCGATCGCGGAATTGATGGCGGGCGAATTCGCCGGCGCCTTTCAGCGCGCGCGGCTGGTGACCGGCCGCACCCGGCTGCGCCCGATCGGCAGCGCGGTGACAGTGCTGATGCAACGCTTCGTGCTTTCGGGTCTGGTGGACGAGGCCGGGCAGGATGCGGGCCGGATCGGCGCCGTGCTGTGTGCCACGCTCGAACGCCTCGGCCCCGAGGATTGGCAGATCGTCACCGCGCAATTCGTGGTGGAATCGTAAGGCAGGGGGGGACAGCCCCTGCCCTTTTATCTTGCCAGAAATATCCCGGGGGGAGTCCCGCAGGGACGGGGGGCAGCGCCCCCCTGCCTCAGCCGTGCAGAAGCGATTGCGCCGCGGCCCGGGCGGCGTCGGTCACCTCGGCGCCCGAAATCATCCGGGCGATCTCATCCACCCGCTCGGGCGGCGGCAGCGCCTCGACGCGCGAGGTGGTCATGCCGTCGGCCACCGATTTCGCGACGCGGAAATGATGCGATCCGCGCGCGGCGACCTGCGGGCTGTGGGTGACGACCAGAACCTGCGCGGTTTCCGACAGCTGCGCCAGCCGCCGCCCGACCGCATCGGCGGTGGCGCCGCCAACCCCGCGGTCGATCTCGTCGAAGATCAGCACCAGCGCATCGGCGCCCCTGGCCAGCACCACTTTCAGCGCCAGAACAAAGCGCGACAGCTCCCCGCCCGAAGCGATCTTGTCCAAGGGACCCGCAGGCGCCCCCGGGTTCGTCGCCACGGTGAAGGCGACCGTGTCCCAGCCCTCGGGCCCCGCCTCGCCGCGGGTGATTTTCGTCGCGAAAACAGCCCGTTCCAGCTTCAGCGGCGCCAGTTCTGCCGCCATCGCCGCATCAAGCCGCCCCGCCGCCTCGGCCCGCGCCGCTGAAAGCCGCGCCGCCGCCGCGCCAAAGGCCGTCTCGGTCGCCGCGACATCGGCCGTCAGCCGGGAGATCCCCTCTTCGCCCGCATCAAGCGCGGCAAGACGGGCCGAAAGCTTGCCGCTCAGCTCCGCCAGATCATCGGGGGTCGTGCCATGTTTGCGCGCCGCCGCCCGCAGCGCGAAAAGCCGCTCCTCGCAGGCCTCCAGCGCGCGCGGATCGAAGGCCATCGCCTGCAGCGCCGCCTCGATCCCCGAGACCGCTTCGCCCAGCTCGATCAGCGCCCGTTCGAGCGAGGCCATCGCGCCGTCCAGCGACCCCTCGGCCTTGTCGGCCGCGCCCGCAAGCCAGCGGTCGGCGTCGCGCATCGCCCCCTCGGCGCCCTCGGGGCCAAGGATCTGATGCGCGCGCAGCACATCGGCGCGGATGCGTTCGGCCGCCTGCATCAGACGGCGGCGGGTGTCCAGCTCGGCCTCTTCGCCCGCGACGGGGGCGAGCTTGTCGAGTTCCGCCACGGCATGACGCAGGAAATCCTCCTCGCCCTTGACCGCGGCCAGCGCCGCTTCGGCCTCGGCAAGCCGTTTTGTCGCCGCCGCCCGTGCCGCCCAGGCCGCCCGGACCGCCGCCAGAAGATCGTCGTGACCGGCAAAGGCATCGAGCGCGGCGCGGTGGCCGCGGGCGTTCAGCAGCCCGCCATCATCCTGTTGCCCGTGCAGCTCGACCAGGGTCTCGGAGACCGCGCGCAGCACCTCGCCGCTTGCCCGGCGGTCGTTGATGAAGGCGGTCTTGCGGCCATCGCGCGCATTCACCCGGCGCAGGATCAGCTCGTCTTCGGCCGGGATCCCCGCATCTTCCAGAACCGCACGCGCCGGATGGCCCGCGGGCAGCTCGAAGACCGCGACCACCTCGCCCTGCGCGGCCCCCGCCCGCACCAGCTCTGCCCGGCCGCGCCAGCCCAGCACGAAGCCCAGACAATCGAGCAGGATCGACTTGCCCGCCCCGGTCTCGCCGGTGAGCACATTCAGACCCGCGCCGAAGTCAAGCTGCAGCCGGTCGATCAGCAGCATGTCACGAATGTCGAGCGTGCACAGCATCTCAGCCCCCTGCCCCGGTCCCCGAAAGGATCAGAGCCATTCGCCCTTGATGACCTGCCGATAGATCGCGGAAAGCCAGCTCGACCCCTTGGCTTCGGGTTCAAGGCCCATCTTTTTCAGCCGCTTGTAGGCATCGTCATAGAAGGGCGAGGACTGGAAGTTGTGACCCAGGATCGCCCCCGCCGTCTGCGCCTCGTCGGTCAGGCCGAGCGAGAGATAGCATTCGACGAGCCGCATCAGCGCCTCGGGCGTGTGGGTGGTGGTCTGATATTGCTCGACCACGACGCGGAAACGGTTGATCGCGGCGGTGTAATGACCCTTTTTCAGGTAGAACCGGCCGATTTCCATTTCCTTCGACGCCAGATGGTCGAAGGCCAGATCGAATTTCAGCGCCGCCGAGCGCGCGTAATCGCTGTCGGGATATTCCTCGATCACCGCGCGCAGCGCCTGCAGCGCCTGGAAGGTCAGACCCTGATCGCGGCCGACCTCGTCGATCTGGTCGTAATAGGACAGCGCCAGCAGATATTTCGCATAGGCCGCATCTTCGGACCCCGGATAGGTGTCCAGATAGCGCTGCGCCGAAGACCGGGCGTCTTCGTATTTCTTCGCCTTGTGCTGGGCGAAGGCCTCCATGATCAGGGCGCGCTTGGCATATTCGGAATAGGGGTAAAGCCGCTCCACTTCCGAGAAATAGCGCAGCGCCTCGGCGGGACGGCGGGGGTTGCCGACCTCGAGTTCATATTCGCCGCGCTTGTAGATTTCCTCGGCGGTGAAGTTTTCCAGCGGCGGCTCCTTTTGCGTCGGACCGCAGGCCGCCAAAGCCGCAAGCAGCGCAAGACTGCCGACCCGTAGCGCCGCCGTTTTGCCCGTTGCCATCGCTGCCTCTTCCGTTCGTCACCGGAACTGCGTCCGGTCTGCCGCCTCTGACCCCCGGGGGAGCCGCTGTTTCGCCCGTCCTAGCACAGAAAAAACGGCGGCGCAAAACGCCTTTCGCGCGCCAGCGAAGGACTGACGCGGCCGTGAAGGCTCAGCGCGCCGCCATCGACCCGCGCAGCACGCCCGCGCCCGGCAGGCGATGCGCCTGTTCGGGCGAGCAGGTTTCCCAGATCCAGGCGTCGGGATCGGCGAAAAGCGCGCGCAAAAGCTTGTTCGTCAGCGCATGGCCCGCCCGGTTGCCGACGTATCGCGCCATCAGCGGCGCCCCGGCCAGGGCCAGATCGCCCATCGCATCCAGCATCTTGTGGCGCACGGCTTCATCGGCATGGCGCAGCCCGCCGGGCGAGAGCACCTCGGCGCCATCGACGACGACGGCGTTTTCATAGGTGCCCCCCAGCGCAAGCCCGTTGGCGCGCATGAAATCGACATCGGCCTGACGGCAGAAGGTGCGGCTGTCCATCAGCTCGCGCACGAAGGCGCCATTGGCCATCTTCAGGCTTTTCGCCTGTTTGCCGATCGCCGCATCGGCGAAGTCGATGGCGAAATCGATTTCCAGCGTCGGCGCCGGTTCCAGCCGCGCGACGGCCTCGCCCTCGCGGACTTCGACCGGATGCAGCACCCGGATCGCGCGCAGATCGGCGTCAAGACGCCGCAGGCCAACGCGGCGGATCGCCTTCACGAAAGGCGCCGAGGAGCCGTCGAGAATCGGCACTTCCGGCCCGTCGATCTCGATCAGCGCGTTGCCGATGCCCAGACCGGCCAGCGCCGCCATGATGTGTTCGATCGTCGAGACGGACACGCCGTCGGCATTCACGATCAGCGTGCAGAGTTTCGAGGGCGTGACATGATCCCAAAGCGCCGGGATGCGCGGATCGACGCCCGTCACATCGGTGCGCCGGAAGACGATGCCGTGACCGGCGGGGGCGGGATGCGCGATCATCCGCACCGGCTTGCCCGAATGCAGGCCGATCCCGACGAAGGTGACAGATGCGCCAAGCGTGGTTTGCACGGTCGTGCTTGCCTTTCTTTTCCCCACACCGATCGTGGCGGGGAGTTCCGAGGATCAGTTAAGAACCGTTGACCAAACACACAATTCACCTTTTGCAACAAACTGAAACAGAAGGCCAAGGCATGGGCAAAACCCTGCCGACTTCGCGTTAGAGCATTGAATTGCAAAAGAAAAGGGCCGGTTTTCACCGGCCCTTCCGCGACATGTTGTGATGCGTCAATTCGCCTGACGACGCAGGAAAGCCGGGATTTCGATGCGATCCTGGTCCGGGTCCTGTTCGTCGTCATAGGGCTGATGCTGCGGCGCGGCGGGCATCTGACGCTGAGTCGGGGCCAGCGCGGCGGCCTCGGCATGGCCGGTCATCCGGTTGATCAGCGAATTGATGCCGAAGCGCGGTTTTTCCGCGGCTTGCGGCGCCGGGGCGCGGGCAACGCTGCCCGCCGGCTGCGCCATCGGGCGGTGATAGCCCGCGGCGGGGGCCGGATTGCCCTGCGGCACCTTGCTCACCGCGGCCTGCAGCCGGGCCAGCGCCTCGGGCGAGGGTTGGCCGGGCGCGCGCGGACGCGGCGCGACGAAGCTGGCTTCGTCGTCCTGCAGCATCATCTCGCGCGCGGCGGCGGCGCGGGGCTGATAGGCGGGCGGCGGCAGTTCGTCGCTGAACTGTTGCGGCTGCGGTTGCGGTTGCGGCGCATGCACCGGCTGCGGCGCGGGCGCGGCGGCGACCGGGGCCTCGAACAGGTTGCGGTCATAGACCGGCTGCGCGGCGGGTTGCTGCGGCGCCGGTTGCGGCTGTTGCGCCACCGGCTGCGGCGCGGGCTGCTGCACGACGGGCTGCGGCGCCGGTTGCGCCATCGTCACCGGCTGCGCCGAGGTCACGCTCAGCGCCGGACGCGCGGGTTCGACCGGGGCCGGGGCGGGGGCCGCGGCTTTCAGCGGTTCGGCCATCGAGCGGCGCGGCACCGGGATTTCCTGCGCCGGGGCGGCGTCGATGCCGGTCGCCACGACCGAGACCCGCATCATGCCTTCCATCGACGGATCCAGCGTCGAGCCGACGATGATGTTCGCATCCGGGTCCACTTCCTCGCGGATGCGGTTGGCGGCCTCGTCCAGTTCGAACAGCGTCAGATCATAGCCGCCGGTGATGTTGATCAGGACGCCCTTGGCGCCGCGCAGGCTGATTTCATCGAGCAGCGGGTTCGAGATCGCCTTTTCGGCGGCCTGAACGGCGCGGTCATCGCCCGCGGATTCGCCCGTGCCCATCATCGCCTTGCCCATCTCGTCCATCACCGCGCGGACATCGGCGAAGTCGAGGTTGATCAGCCCCGGACGGACCATCAGATCGGTCACGCCCTTGACGCCCTGGTAAAGCACGTCATCGGCCAGCGCGAAGGCTTCGGTGAAGGTGGTCTTTTCGTTCGCCAGACGGAACAGGTTCTGGTTCGGAATGATGATCAGCGTGTCGACGACCTTTTGCAGGGCTTCGATCCCCGCCTCGGCCTGACGCATGCGTTTCGGCCCTTCGAACTGGAAGGGTTTCGTCACCACGCCGACGGTCAGCACGCCCAGCTCGCGGGCGGCCTGCGCGATGATCGGGGCCGCGCCGGTGCCGGTGCCGCCGCCCATCCCCGCGGTGATGAAGCACATGTGCGCGCCGACCAGATGATCGACGATCGCCTCGATGCTTTCCTCGGCCGCCGCCGCGCCGACCGAGGGACGGGCCCCGGCCCCGAGACCCTCGGTCACCTTCACGCCCATCTGGATCCGATCGCGCGAGCGCGACTGCTGCAGCGCCTGCGCATCGGTATTGGCCACGACGAATTCGACGCCTTCCAGCGCCTTGTCGATCATGTTGTTGACCGCGTTGCCACCCGCACCACCGACGCCGAAGACGGTGATCCGCGGCTTGAGGTCTTCGTGCTCTGACATGCTCAGATTCAAGGTCATAGGAGTCCGCCTGTGTTCCCGCGGCCTTCGACGGCCGACTGTCCCCGATATTACTGTCAATAGTATCCAGCTTTCAGGGTTCCGTCACCCAAAAAACACAACAAATCCACAAAATATGGATGATTAACGGAAGCGTTAGGCGGCATTTCGCGCATGACGCAGCATCTGGGGAAGCGAATCGGCTTTCACCCTGTGGATAGGTCTACCAGTTATCGCGGAACCAGCGGATCGCGCGCTTGAACGAGCGCCCTCCCATACGTTCGAGCGGGATCTCGAAATCCCACCATTCGTCTTGCGGACAGGCCGCGAACAGCGCCAGACCGACCATCGCGGCAAAGCCCGGGCCGCGCATCGCCTCGGGCATGCCCTGCACCCGCATCGGTCGGCCCAGCCGCACGTTCTGGCCCAGGATCTTTGCCGCCAGCATGTCCAGCCCGGGGATCTGGCTCGCCCCGCCCGTCAGTACGATCTGCTGGCTTGGCAGCAGGTCGAACCCGGCCACGTCCAGGCTGGCGCGGACCTCTTCCAGGATTTCCTCGACGCGCGGGCGCATGATGCCGATCAGCTCGGTGCGGCTGATCTGGCGACGGTCCTTTTCCCAGTCGCCCGAATTGGCCGACAGCTCGATCATCTCGCGGTCATCCATGCCGGTCGCATGCACGCCGCCGTGAAAGGTCTTGATCCGCTCGGCCAGCGCCATCGGCACCTGCAGCCCGGCCGAGATGTCGCGGGTCACGGTATCGCCGCCCATCCGCACGGTATCGGCGAAAATCATGTGCTTTTTCAGGAAGATCGAAACGCCCGTGGCACCGCCGCCCATGTCGATGCAGGCCGCGCCCAGTTCCTGTTCATCCTCGACCAGCGCCGAAAGCCCCGCCACATAGGCCGAGGAGGCGATCCCCGCCAGTTCCAGATCGCAGCGCCGGATGCAGGTGATGATGTTCTGCACCGAGGCGGCATCGACCGTCAGCATATGCATGTCGGTGGCCAGTTTCGCGCCGACATGGCCGCGCGGATCGGAGAGCCCCGAGCGGTGATCCAGCGCGAAATTCACCGGATGGGCATGCAGCACCTCGCGGCCCCAGCCGATGTCGGGCATGTCGCAGGCGGCCAGCACCCGGGCGACATCCTGCTCCTCGACATGGCTGCCCGCCACATCGACCTCGCCCGCCAGCCCGTAGCTGCGCGGCTCGCCGCCGGCGAAACAGGCGATGACGTGATCGACGCGGGTGTTCGCCATCTTCTGCGCCGCCTGCACCGCGGTGCGGATCGCGCGTTCGGTTTCCGCCATCGCGTCGATCTCGCCGTAGCGGACCCCCTGCGAGGCGATGGTCTTCGCCCCGATCACCCGCATCGCCGATTGCTGAAACAGCGGCGTGACGACATCATTCGCCGCTTCCGGATTTTCGAAACGCAGCACCAGACAGGACACTTTCGAGGTGCCAATGTCCAGCAGCGCAATCACGCCACGCGCCATCGCGGTGGTCCGCATCGTCCGCATGGCACGCTGTGTCTTGTGGAACTCGGTCATCGCGAGGCCTCTGCTGTGGTTTGCGCGGCCGCCTGCTGGAACGCCACCAGCGCGGGCGCGCTGAGACGGATCGTCGGCCGGGTTGCATTGCGCAGGTCAAGCCGGGAAAAGTCGCGGCTGAGAAGATCTTCGGCGGCATTCAGCGCCAGCGCCCGGTCGATCGCCTGCACCGGGTCCTTCTCGGGCAGAAGGATGCGCCGGTCCTTGTCCAGAACGATGTCCCAGCGCCGTTCGCCGACGCGCACCAGCCCGCGCGCCCGCGGCAGGATCGGCTTGGCCGCGGCCAGGATCGCCAGCGCCTCGGGCACGGCCTTGTCCGCCCCCTCGCCCGCGATCAGGGGCAGGTCGGGGCGGGCATCGCGCCGGGTCAGCGAGGCGGTGCGGTGCCCGCTTTCATCCAGCATCTGCAGCCCCAGCGCCGTGCGCCACAGGATCACCGGCTCGCGCTCGGTCACCCGCACCGAGAGCGTGCCGCCCGGCTGCACCACCAAGGCCACCGTCTTCACCGCATCCAGCCGCAGGATCGCGGCGCGGTAGCCATCCAGATCCAGCGCAAAGCGCGAGGCGGGCAGCCGCACCGGCAAGAGCGCATGGACCGCGCCCTCGACCTCGGGCGAGGCGCCCTCGATCGCCAGGGTGGAGAGCTGGAATTCCGGGCGGTTCTCGATCTGCGTGCGCAGATCCTGCGACCATTCCATCAGATCGGCGCGGCGGTCGGCATCGCCCAGCCACAGGCCAAGGCCCAAAGTGACGCAGAACACCGGCACGCCAACGCGGGTGACGACGCGCACGACCGGCGTCAGCCAGAGCCGTTCCAGCCGGAACGACAGCCGGGTCGGCGCCACGGTGCGGCGCGGCGGCTTTTGCGGCTTCGCGGCCGCGGCGGGTTTCAGTGCAGCTTTCGCCCCCCCTGCCCCGGGCCCCTGCGGATAGCGCGGCTCGGCGATCAGCGGTCGCATGAGGCATCCTCCACCATCCAGCGGCACAGATCGGCAAAGGACATCCCCTCGGCCGCGGCCTGTTCGGGCGCCAGCGAGGTCGGCGTCATGCCGGGCTGGGTGTTGGTCTCGAGCAGGATCAGCCCGGCCGTGCCGCGGCTTTCATCCCAGCGAAAATCGGTGCGGCTGACGCCGCGACATCCCAGCGCCCGATGCGCGCGCAGGGCGTAATCGCGGATCGTCTCGGCGATCCCGGCGGGCAGCTCGGCCGGGCAGACATGCCGCGAGCCCCCGGCGGTATATTTCGCCGCGTAATCATACCAGCCCGTCGTGACGATCTCGGTCACGCAAAGCGCGCGGTCGCCCATCACCGTGCATGTCAGCTCCCGCCCCGGCGCATAGGTTTCCACCATCACCACCTCGGGCATCTCGTCCGAGAGCTGCGGCGGCCGGTTGGCGCCATCCAGCACCAGATAGACGCCGACGGACGACCCCTCGTTGTTGGGTTTGACCACATAGGGCGCGGGCAGCACATGCGCCGCCATCACCTCGGCCTTGCTGGCCAGACGGCTTTCGACCACCGGCAGCCCGGCGGCCTTGTAGGCAGCCTTGGCGCGGGTCTTGTCCATCGCAAGGGCCGAGGCCAGCACGCCCGAATGCGTATAGGGCAGCCGCAGCCATTCCAGGATGCCCTGCACGCAGCCATCCTCGCCCCAGCGGCCATGCAGCGCATTGAAGACGACATCCGGCATCAGCGCCCGAAGACGCTCTGCAAGGTCCGCCCCCGCATCGATTTCCGCTACATCGTATCCCGCCGCCCGCAGTGCCTTGGCGCATTCGCGCCCGGAGGACAATGACACCTCGCGCTCGGCCGAGGGTCCGCCCATGAGTACCGCCACGAGGGGGACCGTCCTGCTCGACATGCCCGCCACTTTCGTCCCTGCCGGGGTTCGCCCCCGGGCTGTTCTGCCGCATCTTGTTATGGACTGCGCGACGACCTCAATATTCGCCCACGCGCATGATTTCCCATTCTAACGAAATTCCCTGCGTCTGCAAAACCTTTTTGCGCACCTCCTCGCCCAATGTTTCCAGATCGCGCGCCGTCGCGCCGCCCGCATTGATCAGGAAATTCGAGTGCATCGGGCTGATCTGCGCGCCGCCAAGCGTCGCCCCGCGCATCCCCGCCGCGTCGATCACCTTCCAGGCCTTCAACTCCTGGCTGTCATCGGCGCGGCCCGTCGAGGACGCCCCCGAAGGGTTGCGGAAAGTCGATCCGGCCGAGCGCGCCTTGGTCGGCTGGCTCGCGTCGCGTTTGGCGATCTGCTCCTCCATCCGCGCGGCCAGCGCCGCGGGATCGCCAGCGGCGGCGCGGAAGGTCGCGGAAACGATCACCGCCTGATCGGGCAGGGTCGAGCTGCGATAGGCCAGATGCAGATCTTCGGCCGCCATTTCAACAACTTCGCCCGTGCGCAGCACGACCCGGACAGAGATCAGATGATCGGCGACATAGGCGCCATAGCAGCCCGCATTCATCCGCACCGCGCCACCGATCGCGCCCGGAATGGTGCGCAGAAAGGTCAGATCGCGCCCGGCCTCGGCCGCCCTGCGCGCGACATGGGCATCCAGCGCGGCGGCCCCCGCGGTCACGGTCTCGCCCATGACCGAGATCGCATTGAAGCCGCGGCCAAGCCGGATCACCACGGCCCGCAGCCCGCCGTCGCGCACGATCAGGTTCGAGCCGACCCCCATCGGAAAGACCGTGACATCGGCGGGCAGCGCGGCGAGACAGGCGCTCAGATCCGCCTCGTCGGCGGGCTGGAACAGCCAGTCGGCCGGGCCGCCGACGCGCAGCCAGGTCAGATCGGCCAGGGGGTAATTCGGCGTCAGCGCGCCGCGCGGGGTGTAGCTCAGCTTGTCCATGCCCTGCCATAACGAGAGCACCCCAATGGGGCAAGGGGTCGAAAGAAAGGGGGGGGCGCTGCCCCCCGTCCGCAAGCGGACTCCCCCCGGCGTATTTCGACCAGGAAAAACGCCGGGCTTTTTCCTGGTGCAAATACGCCGGGGGGTGAATTTTGGCAGCCAAAAAGAGGGGGGCAGCGCCCCCCTGCCCCGCCCTCAGTCGCGCCGGTGCATCGCGGCAAAGAGCCGCCGCACCGGCCAGCGCAGCACGCTCAGCCCGCCTGCCAGCACCGCAAGCCCCCAGACCGGGCCGTTCTCATAGGTGACCCAGCCAAGGATCGGCACCCCCGCCGCGATCAGCCCCCAGGCGGCGGGCCAGTGAAACCGCCGCGGACCCAGCGCGATGAGGGAAGCGATCACCGCCCAAAGACAAGCGGTGGCAAGCGAAAGCGTCATGGCTGGCTCCGTTATCCGAGTTTGGCGGGCAATCCGTTCGCCCAGGTCGAGATCGTCCCGGCCCCAAGGCACACCACGATATCGCCGGGCCGCGCCTGTTCCTTGACCAGCCGCGCCAGGTCTTCCTCGTTCAGAAGCGCCCGGGCGTGGCGGTGGCCGTGGCGGATCAGCCCGGAGACCAGATCATCGCGGGACGCGCCGGGAATGGGCTCCTCGCCCGCGGCATAGACATCGGCGATGGCGACCACATCGGCCTCGTTGAAACAGGTGCAGAAATCATCGAAGAGGTTCTGCAACCGGGTGTAGCGGTGCGGCTGATGCGCCGCGATCACCCGCGCGCCGGGCGTGGCCGAGACCGCCTGCCGCGCCGCCTTCAGAACGGCTGCGATTTCCACCGGATGGTGGCCGTAATCATCGATCACGGTGACGCCGCCCAGCACCTCGCCCACCTTGGTGAAGCGCCGGTTCACCCCGGCGAAATTCGCCAGCGCGTCGCGGATCTCGTCTTTCTTCATGCCCAGATGGCGGGCGACGGCAACGGCGGCCAAGGCGTTCGAGACGTTGTGATTGCCCGGCATCGGCAGGGTGCAGCCCTCGATCACCGCGCCTTCGGCCTGCAGCTGGATGTCAAAGCAGTTGCGCCCGCCCTCGAAGCGCAGGTTCACCGCCCGCACATCCGCCTGGGCGTTGAAGCCGAAGGTCACCACACGGCGGTCGGTGATCTTGCCCACCAGCGCCTGCACCTCGGGGTGGTCGGTGCAGCAGACGGCCAGACCGTAAAACGGGATGCCGGAGACGAAATCGTAAAACCCCTTGCGCAGGTTTTCGATCGTGCCCCAGTGCTCCATGTGCTCGGGGTCGATGTTCGTCACGATGGCGATCGTCGCGGGCAGCCGGTTGAAGGACCCGTCGCTTTCATCCGCCTCGACCACCATCCATTCGCCCGCCCCCGCCCGCGCGTTCGAGCCGTAGGCGTGGATGATGCCGCCGTTGATCACCGTCGGATCAAAGCCGCCCTTGTCCAGAAGCGTCGCCACCATCGTCGTCGTGGTGGTTTTCCCATGCGTGCCCGCAATCGCGATGTTCGAGCGCAGCCGCATCAGTTCGGCCAGCATCTCGGCGCGGCGCACGACGGGCAGATGGCGGCGGCGGGCTTCCTCCAGCTCCGGGTTGCCCGGCTTGATTGCCGAGGAAATCACCACCACGGCCGCTTCGCCGATGTTCGACGCGCGCTGGCCCTCGAAAAAGGTCGCGCCCAGTTCCACCAGCCGGTCGGTGATCTTGCTGGCCTTCGCATCCGAGCCCTGCACCGAAAAGCCCTGCGTCATCAGCACTTCGGCGATGCCCGACATGCCGATGCCGCCGATACCGATAAAATGGATGGGGCCCAGCTCTCCGGGCAATTTGGTCGCGTTCATGGGCGGGGTCCTGCAAGCTTTTCGACGATGGTCACGAGCCGCGCCGTGGCATCGGGGATGCCTTCGGCCAGCGCTGCCCGCGCCATTTGCACCGCGCCTTCGGGATTGTCCAGAACAAGCGCGATCTGGCTGGAGAGCGTGGCGACCGAGGCGGCGGTCTCGGGGATCAGGATGGCGGCGCCCGCATCGGTCAGGCCGCGGGCATTGGCGGTCTGGTGATCACCCGTCGCGGCGGCATAGGGAATGAGGATCGCGGGCCGCCCGATCACCGAGATATCGGCGACCGACGAGGCCCCCGAGCGCGAGATGACGAGCTGGCATTCCGCCAGACGGCGGGGGACATCGGCGAAGAAGGGCGCGATCTCGGCCTCGATGCCCGCGCGTTCATAGGCTTCGGTGACGCGGGCGGCATCTTCGGGGCGGGCCTGATGGGCGATACGCAGATGCCGACGCAAGCCTTCGGGCAGCGCGGCAAAGGCGGCGGGGACAAGGTCCGAGAGAATCCGCGCCCCCTGCGAGCCGCCGATCACCAGCACCGACATCGGATAATCGCCCGGCGGAATATAGGGCGCGCCCGCGCGTTCGACGACGGCGGCGCGGACCGGGTTGCCGGTATGGGTGCCCTGCACGCCGGGCGGCAGATCGGTGGGCCAGGTGCCGCAGGCAAAGGCATGAACGCGGCGGGCGAAGACGCGGTTCACCTTGCCCATCACGCCGTTTTGTTCATGGATCGCGCGCGGCACGCCCAGAACCAGCGCCGAGGCAAGCGCCGGGATCGTCGGATAGCCGCCAAAGCCCACGACGACGGCGGGCCGGTCCAGCAGATTGCGCGCCAGCGCCGAGACCATCCCCCCCGCCAGCCGGAACGGCACGGCCAGTTTCGCCAGCACGCCGCCACGGGCAAAGGTGGCCGAGGCCACCTGTTCCACCGGCACCTGCGCCGGAAAGGCCCCGGCATAGCGCGCGCCGCGGGCATCGGTCGAAAGCTTCACCCGCCAGCCGCGGCGGACCATCGCCTCGGCCAAGGCCTGGGCCGGGAACATATGCCCCCCGGTCCCCCCGGCAGCGATCAGAAGCAGAGGCGGTTTTGCGTGATCCATGTCACCCTCCCTCAGGCGGCGGGACGATTGCCGAGAATGCGGGCGATCTCGTTTTTCGGCCGGGTGCGGGTGAGCGCGAGCAGGAAGCCAAGCGCGATTCCGCTGGCGATCACCGAGGAGCCGCCATAGCTGACGAAGGGCAGCGTCATGCCCTTGGCGGGCAGAAGCCGCACCGCAACCCCCATGTTGATCAGCGCCTGCACGCCGAAGGCAAAGGCAAGGCCGGTGCCCGCGATCCGCGCGAAGGGGTCGCGTTCGGCCATCATCCGGCTGAGCGAGCGCAGCACGACGACGGCATAAAGCGCGATGATGCCCAGAACCAGGACAAGGCCGTATTCTTCCGCCGCGACCGCGACGATGAAATCGGTATGGGCGTCGGGCAGCGACCATTTCACCGAGCCCTCGCCGACGCCGACGCCGAAGAAGCCGCCCTCCTGGATCGCGTTCGTCGCATAGCCGATCTGGGTGCGCGGATCGACCTCGGCCGAGAGGAAGCCGTTGATCCGGCGCGCGACGTGTTCGGACATGTTATAGGCCAGAAAGCCGCCCGCCGCCGAAAGCCCGCCCGCCGCGACCAGCGGCAGGATCGGCGCCCCGGAGACGAAATACATCACCATCCAGGAAAAGAGGATCAGCGAGGCCTGGCCGAAGTCGGGCTGCAGTGCCAGGGTGACGACGATCAGCGCGGTGAGGATGAAGGAATAAAGCCGCCCGGGCGGGCCCGCCACTTCCAGCGCGGCGGCCATGAACCAGGCCGAGACGATGACGAAGCCGGGCTTGAGGAATTCCGAAGGCTGGAACGAGGCGAAGCCGAGCGAGATCCAGCGCACCGCGCCCTTGCCGAAATCGGTGCCGATGACGGGCAGCGCCATCAGGGTGAGGAAGGCCAGCGCGAAGCCCACGACGCCGATGCGGCGGACCTGCTGCGGGCTCATCATCGAGAGCGCGACCATCACGACCAGGCCGACGCCGCCGAACAGCGCCTGACGCTTGACGTAATAGAAGGGCTCGAGCCCGTTCTTTTCGGCCAGCGGCACCGAGGCGGCAAGGCCCAGAAGCATGCCGACGCCAAAGAGCGCGAAGACCGCGGTCAGCGCCCATTTGTCGATCGTGCGCCACCAGCGTGGAAGCACGGGATCCGTCGCCCGCAAGGGGACGGTGCCGAAAACCATTTCCGTCATCGCGAAAACCGCTCGTTTGCCTGATCTGCCGAGGAACGCCCGATTGCCGGGTCTTGGCGCCGACTCTAGCCCAAGTTGCCCCCTCTGACCAGAGCTTTTGCCGGGCCGCGGCGCGCGGGGGCTTTCGCCCCGGCAGGGCCGGGGCGACCCGCGGGCTCCGCGGCACCCCCGGGCGTATTTGCACCAAGGAAAACCGGGGCTGCGGCAAAGCGGCGCCGCGCGGAAACGGGGTTGCGCGGACGCGTGAGCGTGCCATGGTAGCGCCATCACAAACGGGAGACGGCCGATGAAGGTCGGAATCGTGGGCGCGGGGATGGTCGGCTCGGCGGCGGGATTTGCCATTGCGATGCGCGGCGGCGCGTCGGAGGTGGTGTTTGTCGATCGCAACGCCGCGCTTGCGCAGGCCCAGGCCGAGGATATCGGCCATGCCGTGCCCTTTGCGCATCCGGTGAAGCTGGGCGCGGGCGATTACGAGGTGCTGGCGGGGGCGGGCATCGTGATTCTGGCGGCAGGCGTGGCGCAAAAGCCGGGCGAGAGCCGGCTCAGCCTTTTGTCCCGCAATGCGGCGGTGTTTTCCGAGGTCATCGCGAAGGTGCGCGCACAGGCGCCCGAGGCGCTGCTGATCGTCGCCTCGAACCCTGTCGACATCATGACCGAGGTGGCGCAGCGGGCCTCGGGCCTGCCGGCCGAGCGGGTGATCGGCACCGGCACGCTGCTGGATTCGGCGCGGTTTCGCGCGCTTTTGGCCGGGCATCTGGGGGTGGCCGCGCATTCGGTGCATGGCTTCGTGCTGGGCGAGCATGGCGACAGCGAGGTGCTGGCCTGGTCCAGTGCCCGCGTCGGCGCCGAGCCTTTGGACCGGATCGCGTCGCAGCTGGGGGTGGCAATCACCGAGGAGGTGCGGGCGAAGATCGACGCGGGGGTGCGGCAGGCCGCCTATCGGATCATCGCGGGCAAGGGGGCGACCTGGTATGGCATCGGCGCCGGGCTGGCGCGGCTGGTGCAGGCGATCCGCGACGATCAGCGCGCGGTGATGTCGGTCTCGATCCGCTCGCCCGAGGTGGCGGGGATTGCCGATGTGGCGCTGTCGCTGCCGCGGGTGATCGGCGCGGCCGGGGTGGTCTCGACGCTGATCCCCTCGCTGGACGAGGGGGAATGGGCGGCGCTGCACCGCTCGGCCGCGGTGCTGAAGGAAAGCGCCGAGGGGCTGTGGTAGCCCCTAGCGCGGATGAAAGACGAAGGAGCGCATCGAGATCGCGCCAAGATCGATCGTCTCGGTGAGGAAGGTCAGATCGTCGCCCGCATCCGAGGCCCCCGCGATGGTCAGCGTCGGCAGATAGTGATCGAGGCTTGGATGGGCCTGCGACAGAAGGGACCCCAGCCCGGCACGGTCGGCCAGTGCCGCGAAATCGCGACCGGCAAGGCGATCGGTGAACAGCGCGTCGAAGTCCTGTGCGAAATCAAGCGGTTTCGCGTCATCGCTCCAGGTCACGGCGCGCAGGTTGTGCACCACATTGCCCGAGCCGAGGATCAGCACGCCGCGGTTGCGCAGCTCTGACAGCGTCCGGCCGATCTCCAGCTGATGGGCGAGATCGCGGCTCATGTCGACCGAGACCTGAAACACCGGCACGTCGGCCTCGGGATACAGGAACTTCAGCACCGTCCAGGCGCCGTGATCGAGGCCCCAGCTGTCATCGCCCGCGACGCGGTGGCTGGCCAGAAGCGAGACCACCTCGCGCGCCAGTGCCGGATCGCCCGGGGCCGGATAGCGCTGGTCGAAAAGCGCCTGCGGGAAGCCGTAGAAATCATGGATCGTGCGCGGCAGCGCCGAGACATCGACGAGCGTCGTGCCGCGCGTCATCCAATGCGCCGAGACGACAAGGATCGCCTTTGGCCGCGGCAGGCTGCGGCCGAGCGCGGTCCAGGCGCGGCTGTTGGCCGTATCCTCGATCGCGTTCATCGGGCTGCCGTGGCCCAGAAAGACCAGCGGCATCCGGTCCGAGGGCGCAAAGCGGTCGCGCAGGGCCGAAAGAGAGGAAACGGGGTGCATGGCTTTCTCCTTGGGCAGACCGCCCGCGGGGTGAGGCCGCGGGCGGTGATTGTTGGCTCAGGCGAAAACGCCAAGGCGGCGTTCCAGCCCCGGCAGGCGCAGCGCAAAGGCGCCCGCGCCCAGAAGCGCGATCCCCAGCTGGATGATCGCCCAGAAGAGCGGGAATTCCCAGCCGCCGCCCGCGCCCGAAAACAGCCAGCCATTGCCCGCATGCACCCAGACCGCGCCCAGAAGCACCGGGATCAGCGCCAGCGCCACCGCCCGCGTGGCGACGCCCAGCACCAGCGCCAGCCCGCCGCCCAGCTCGGCCAGGATCGTCAGATAGGCGAACACGCCCGGCAGGCCGAGGCTTTCGAAATAGCCCACCGTGCCCGGGATGGTGAACACCGTCACCTTGAGCAGCCCATGGGCGAGGAAGGTCACGCCCGAGGCGACGCGCAACAGCGTGGCGGCGTAATCGGCGGCGGCGGGGGTCGTGGTCATCTGGAAAACTCCTGTTCGGGGCCGCCCGACGCGGCCTTGCTGCAGCCGGAATACGCCTTGCGCACCCTCCACGAAATGAAGAATGTATGGAATGACTATCCTTGATTTGTTCCGAGTGGGGGCCGGATGGACATCACCGAGGAATTGCGCGCCTTTGTCGCCACGGCGCAGACCGGGTCTTTCACCGCCGCCGCCGATCAGCTGGGGGTGTCGAACCGGCTGACCTCGAAATATGTCGCGGAGCTGGAGGCGCGGCTCGGCGTGCGGCTGTTGCAGCGCACGACGCGGCGGGTCGGGCTGACGCCGGCGGGGGCGGATCTGCTGGCGCGGGCGCCGGCGCTGCTGGATGATCTGGATGATCTTCTGGCCGGGGTCTCCGAGGGCTCGCGCGGGTTTTCCGGGGTGATCCGGCTGTCGGCGCCGGTGACGCTGGGCGAGATCTATGTCGGCGGCATGCTGGCGCGGTTTGCCGCCGCGCATCCGGGCCTCAGCTTCGATCTGCGGCTGAGCGACCGCTTCGTCGATCTGGCGCGCGAGGGGATCGATCTGGCCTTTCGCATCGGCCGCTCGGAGATGCTGTCGCTGAAGGCGCGGCGGCTGGGCGAAAGCCGGACCGTGGTGGTGGCAAGCCCGGCCTATCTGGCCGCGCATGGCACGCCCGCAGAGCCCGAGGATCTGGCGCGGCATGATTGCATCGTCGACACCAACCGGCAGCAGCCGCGGCGCTGGCAGTTTCACCCGGGCAGCGCGCAGGCGGGGGCGGCGCAGGAGGTCACGGTGCAGGGCCGGTTTCACGTCAATTCGGCGCGGGCGGCGGCCGAACTGGCGATCGCGGGGCTTGGCATCGCCCATGCGCCGCGGTTTGCGGTCTGCGGCGCGCTGGACACGGGCGCGCTGGTGCCGGTGCTGAGCGGCTTTCACAGCCCGCCCAGCCCGGTCAGCGCGGTCTATCTGGAAGGCCGGGTGCTGCCGCGCAAGCTGCGGGCGCTGATCGATTTCGCCGCCGAGGACATCCGCCATGCCGGGATCCTCTAGCCCCGATCCGGCCCCGCGTCGGATCGGCAACAGCCCGCCCGGGCGGAAGCTGTCGCGAAAAAACCATTTGGCGCGGGGCACATCCCTTGCCATGCTGCGGCCATGACCCATGTGCCCTTCCTGATCGAAAGCGACCACGCCCGGCTGCGCCATCACCTGCGCGGCATCCGCATCGTCGAGCTGCGCCAGATCGGCGGCACGCCCGAACAGGGCGCCGAGATGATGGCGCATCTGGAAAACCTTGGCTTTGCGGTGAAGTTCCGCAAGCTGGAACGGATGTCGCCGCCCCCGCTTTTGCGCATCGCCTTTCGCTATCCCGGCCCCGGCACCGCCGAAATGACGATCGCCCCCGACGTCGGCGCGTGAAACGCGCCGGGGCGCCCCCGACGTCAGCGCGTAAAGCGCGCCGGGGTGCCCCCCCGACGTCGGCCGCGGCTCCGGCCCCGGTTTTCCGCCATCAGCCCTTGCAACCGGGCCGCAAAACCCCGATTTTGCCCCGGTATTCGCAAGGAGAGGCGCATGGCCCTGCCGGTTCGCAGCCAAATCACCATCTGGGGCCTCAGTGCCGCGGTGCTGGCCCTGGTGCTTTGGAAACTGGGCGACGTGCTTTTGCCCTTTCTGGTGGGCGGCGCCATCGCCTATTTCCTCGACCCGCTGGCCGACCGGCTGGAGCGGCTGGGGCTGAGCCGGGCGCTCGCCACCACTTCCATCGCGCTGATCGCCACGCTGGGCATCGTCGTTCTGGCGCTGGCGGTGGCGCCGCTTCTGGTGCGCCAGCTGATCGGTCTGGTCGAGACCGCCCCCGCCATCGCCACAAGGCTGCAGGGGTTTCTGACCTCCACCTTCCCCTCGATGATGGAACATGGCTCGATCATCAATGAATCGCTCACCAGCCTGGGCAATGCCGTCAAGGCGCGGGGCGGCGAGCTGGCGCAGGGGCTCTTGTCCTCGGCGATGACGCTGGTGAATGCGGTGGTCTTCATCGTCGTCGTGCCGGTGGTGACCTTTTACATGCTGCTCGACTGGGACCGGATGGTGGCGCAGATCGACACGCTTCTGCCGCTCGATCATGCGCCGACGATTCGGCAGCTGGGGCGCGACATCGACCGGGTGCTCTCGGGCTTCGTGCGCGGGCAGGTCTCGGTCTGCCTGATTCTGGGCGCCTTTTACGCCGCGGGGCTGATGGCGGCGGGGCTGAGCTTCGGGCTGCTCGCAGGCGCCATCGCCGGGGCGCTGACCTTCATTCCTTATGTCGGCGCGCTGGTGGGCGGCGCGCTGGCGATCGGGCTGGCGCTGTTTCAGTTCTGGGGCGACTGGATGTCGATCGGCCTTGTCGCCGGGATCTTCGCCATCGGCCAGTTCCTGGAGGGCAACGTGATCACCCCGCGGCTGGTCGGCAATTCGGTGGGCCTGCATCCGCTGTGGCTGATCTTCGCGCTCTCCGCCTTTGGCACGCTCTTTGGCTTTGTCGGCATGCTGGTCGCGGTGCCGGTCTCGGCGGTGATCGGCGTGCTGATCCGCTTCGCGATCGAGCATTACCGGCAGGGGCGGCTTTACCGCGGCCTGGCCGGGCTGGACGACACGCCGACGACGCTGTCCGACGCCACCGAGACCAAGGCCTGACATGACCCGCCAATTGCCCCTGCCGCTGCCGGTGCGCGTCGCCGAGGGACGCGAGGATTTCTTCGTCGCCCCCGCCAATGCGCTGGCGCTGAGCCTGCTTGACGCGCCCGAGACCTGGGCACAGGGGCGGATGCTGCTTCTGGGCCCCGAGGGCGCGGGCAAAAGCCATCTGGCGGCGATCTGGGCCTCCGAGCGCGGCGCGGTGATCCGGCCGGCGGCGGATCTGCGCCCCGAGACGGTGGCCGATCTGGCCGCGACCGGCGCCGTGGTGATCGAGGATGCGCAGCATCTGGCCGGGCGGGCGGCTTCGGAACAGGCGCTGTTTCACCTGCTCAACCTGACCGCGGCCGAGGGCGGGCGCTGCCTGATCACCGCCCCCACGCCGCCGCGCGACTGGGGCGTGGCGCTGCCCGATCTGAAAAGCCGGCTTGATGCGACGCAATCGGTCCGCATCGCCCCCCCCGACGAGGCGCTTTTGGCCGCGGTGCTGGTCAAGCTCTTCGCCGACCGTCAGCTGACGGTGCCGCAAAGCCTGATCGACTGGCTGGTCTTGCGGATGGAACGCGCGCTGGGCACGGCGCGGGCGGTGGTGGAGGCGCTTGATGCACGCGCGCTGGCCGAGGGGCGCGCAATTACCCGTGCGATGGCCGCCGAAGTGCTGGACAGGCTGCAAGGCTGAAGCCAAACTGTCATCGCGCCGTCACAATCGAAAAGCATAAGCGCCCCATGACACTCGCCGATTTCCTCTCCGCCCCCTACCCCGCCCCCGTCACCATCCCCGACGAGGAACGCACCGGACCCAAGCGCTTCTTCAACCGGGAATTGAGCTGGCTCGCCTTCAACTGGCGGGTTCTGGAAGAGGCGGAAAATCCGCGCGTGCCGCTTTTGGAACGGCTGCGCTTCCTGTCGATCTCGGCCAACAACCTGGACGAATTCTACACCGTCCGCGTCGCCGGGCTGATGGAGCTGGTGCGCGAACGCAATGTCGTGCCCTCGGATGACGGGCTGACGCCCGCCGAACAGCTGGTGCTGATCAACGCCGATGCGCGCAAGCTGATGGAAACGCAGCAGACCACCTTCAACCGGCTGCGCCGCGAGATGGAGACCGAGGGCATCCAGCTGCTGACCCGCACCAAGATCAATGCCCGCGACCGCGCCTTCCTGTCCGAGCATTTTCTGGCCAATGTCTTCCCGGTGCTCTCGCCGCTGGCCATCGACCCGGCCCACCCTTTCCCCTTCATTCCGAACACCGGCTTCTGTCTGGCGCTGGAACTGGAACGCGAGATCGACAAGCGCCGGATGCAGGCTCTCTTGCCGATCCCGCAGCAGATCGCCCGCTTCGTGCGTCTGCCCGGCGAGGCCCGCTTCCTGCCGCTCGAAGAGCTGCTTTTGCTGCATCTGGGCATGCTCTTTCCCGGCTATACCGACACCGGCCATTGCGCCTTCCGGGTGCTGCGCGACAGCGATCTTGAGGTCGAGGACGAGGCCGAAGATCTGGTGCGCGAATTCGAGACCGCGCTGAAACGGCGTCGCCGCGGCCAGGTGATCCGGCTCAAGATCACCGCGGGCGCCCCCGAGGCGCTGCGCCGTCTGATCATGGACGAATTGCAGGTCGCGCCCGATGCGGTGGTCGAGGTCAAGGGCCTTCTGGGCATCGCCGATCTGTCGCAGCTGGTGCTGTCAAGCCGGCCCGACCTGCTTTGGCCGCCGTTTTCCCCGCGCGTGCCCGAACGGGTCGAGGATCACGCGGGCGACATGTTCGCGGCGATCCGGCAGAAAGACATCCTGCTGCATCACCCCTATGAAACCTTCGATCTGGTGATCCGCTTCCTCAATCAGGCGGCGCATGACCCGAACGTGCTGGCGATCAAGCAGACGCTTTATCGTACCTCCAAGGACAGCCCCGTCGTCGATGCGCTTTGCGAAGCGGCCGAGGCGGGCAAGTCGGTCACCGCACTGGTGGAGCTGAAGGCGCGTTTCGACGAGGCGGCGAACATCCGCCAGTCGCGGCGGCTGGAACGCGCGGGGGCGCATGTGGTCTATGGCTTCATGCATCTGAAAACCCATGCGAAAATCTCGACCGTCGTGCGGCGCGAGGGCGATACGCTGGTCACCTATACCCATTACGGCACCGGCAACTATCACCCGATCACCGCGCGGATCTATACCGACCTCAGCTTCTTCACCTGCGATGCGCAGCTGGGCCGCGACGCCACCAAGGTGTTCAATTACCTCTCGGGCTATGTGCAGCCTGCGGGGCTGGAAAACCTCGCCATCTCGCCGATCACGCTGAAACCGCGGCTGCTGGAGCTGATCGGCGCCGAGATCGAGCATGCGAAAGCCGGGCGTCCGGCCGAGATCTGGGCCAAGATGAACAGCCTGATCGACCCCGAGGTGATCGACGCGCTTTACGCCGCCTCGAATGCCGGGGTGAAGATTTCCATCGTCACCCGCGGCATCTGCGGCGTGCGGCCGGGGATCAGGGGCCTGTCGGAAAACATCCGCGTCAAATCCATCGTCGGGCGGTTTCTGGAACATTCGCGCATCGTCTGTTTCGGCAATGGCCACGGCCTGCCCTCGGAACAGGCGCGGGTCTTCATGTCCTCGGCCGACTGGATGGGCCGCAACCTGACGCGCCGGGTCGAAACCCTGGTCGAGGCGAAGAACGAGACGGTGAAGGCGCAGATCGTCGGGCAGATCATGACCGCGAACATGGCCGATACCGCGCAAAGCTGGTTACTGGGCCCCGATGGCCACTACACCCGCCATCTGCCGGAAGGGAAAGAGCTTTTTTCCTGCCACCGCTATTTCATGGAAAATCCGTCGCTGTCCGGCCGGGGCTCTGCGGGGGCAAAGGACGTTCCTGCCCTTGCCCATTCCCCCCTGGACACGATAGCGTGATATCGCTCACACCGTAACGACTCAGCAGGCTGCCCGATGATCGCAAAGACCGTTGCCCCGCACTCGGACAACGAGGACTGGGATCCTTTCGGGCGGGAGCTGTTCGACGACCCCTCGGCGCGGGCGCTGTCGCGCGTCGGCGTCGTTGATGTCGGATCGAACTCGGTGCGGATGGTGGTCTTTGACGGCGCCGCCCGCTCGCCCGCCTATTTCTACAACGAAAAGGTGATGGCGGGGCTGGGTCAGGGTCTGGCCGAAACCGGGATGCTGTTTCCCAAGGGCCGCGCGCGCGCGCTGGCGGCGCTGAAACGGTTTGCGTTGCTGGCCAAGGGGATGGAGATCGGGCCGCTGACCTGCGTCGCCACCGCCGCCGTGCGCGAGGCCAAGGACGGCCCGGCGTTTCAAAAGCAGGTCGAGCAGGAAACCGGCCTGCGGCTGCATGTGATCGACGGCGCCGAGGAGGCGCGGCTTTCGGCCCAGGGCGTGCTGGTGGGCTGGCCCGAGGCGCAGGGGATCATCTGCGACATCGGCGGCAACTCGATGGAACTGGCGGTTCTGGGCGGCGGCAAGGTGGGCGCGCGGGCGACCTCGCCGCTTGGTCCGTTCCGGCTGCAGCAGGTCAAGGGCGGGCGCAAGGAACTGACCGCGCATATCCGCGAGCATATCGCCCGGCTCGCCGCGGCGGTGGGGCTGGGCCATGAGCGGCTATATCTGGTCGGCGGGTCCTGGCGGGCGATTGCGCGGCTCGACATGGAGCGGCGCAACTATCCGCTTCTGGTGCTGCATGAATACCGGATGGACCCGGAGAACCTGCTGAAAACGCTCGACTGGGTCGCCAAGCAGGACATGGCGGCGCTGCGGGCGAAGACCGGCACGTCGGAAGCGCGGATGGAGCTGGTGCCGCTCGCCGCGATGGTGCTGCGCGAGCTGATCGAGACCTTCCAGCCCAAGGAGATCGACGTTTCCTCCTATGGCATCCGCGAGGGGCTGCTTTATGAAAAGATGCCCGACAAGCTGCGGGCGCGCGACCCCCTGATCGAGGCCTGTCGGCATGCCGAACGCACGATGTCGCGGCTGCCGGGCTTCGGCAAGCGGCTGCATGCCTTCATCGAGCCGCTCTTCGGCGAGGTCTCGCCGAAGCGCTACCGGCTGATGCGGGCGGCCTGTCTTTTGCACGACACCACCTGGCGCACCCATCCCGATTACCGCGCCGAGGCCTGTTTCGACAATGTCACCCGCGCCAACATGGCGGCGCTGAGCCATCCCGAACGGGTGTTTCTGGGGGTGTCGCTGCTGCACCGCTACAAGAATTCGCGCGCGGGCAGCCGGTTCGAACCGCTGTTTTCGCTGCTGTCGCCCGAACAGCTGCGCGAGGCGGAAATTCTGGGCAAGGCGATGCGCTTTGGCGCGATGTTCTCGATCCAGGATCCGGGCGATGCGGGGGAACTGGGCTACAACGCGACGACGAATGCGATCGAGCTGCGGCTGACGAAACGCGGCGCGGGGCTGTTCGGCGAAGTGGCCGAGGCCCGCTTCGCCTCGCTCGCCGCGGCGATGAAGGCCACGCCGATGGTGGTGCTGCCGGGCTGAGGCGGCGGTTTCGGGCGGAGAAGGAAAGGCATCGCCTTTCCCCGCCCGCTGCGACCACGGTTCACCGCGACCGTTTCCCCAAGTGCAACAGAGGCCAGCGCCCGACCCGGCGGGCGAGAAGCGCCCGCCATGGGCGGGGCGGGCGCTGGCCGAGTGCTTTGGGCACTCGGCGGTCGCGGGAACCCTGTCCCGCATGGCGAAGGCGATGGCCTTCGCCAGATCAGCGGTGCATTTACAGATCCGTCACCGGCCCCGGCATCCGCGGCTTTGCCCGGTCATCCGGCGCGGGCAAGGGCGGCGGCTTCGGCGCGCCCGGCAGGCGGCGGATCACGATATCGCCGTTCGGCAGCCGCTCGGGCGCCTGATAGTTCCGCACATCGTCGATCAGCGCCAGGATCTCGCGCAGCTTCGGCCCCAGCTTGTCCGCCGCCTCGCCCAGACCCTTGTGCATGTCCTCGATCTCGGGGGCCATTTCCTGCAACAGCCCGCGCAGGAACATGTCTGCGCCCCGTTCCACCAGCGACTTGCCCGCCGCCATGTCATCGCGCGGCGTGGGCGCGGGCACTTCGGCCACCGGGGGCGGCACGGGCTTCGGCGCCTCCTCGGCCCAGACGAACCAGCCCCCCAGGGCAAGGGCGGCGATTGCAGATCCCACAAGAAGCGCACGCGATGTCATGCGCCCAATATAGGCGCCTCAAAACGCCAAATCCACTGAGACCGGAAAATGATCCGAGGCCTGCAGCAGGGCCTCGCGCAGCTCCGCCACCCGATAACAGCCCGGATCATCAAACGGATGCCAGATCCGCCATTTCGGTGCATGTGCGCACAGATCGGGCGAGAGCGCGATATAATCCAGCATCGCCGAAAAGAACTGCCCCGGCGGCGGCTCGGGGATGAAGAACCGCGCCGAGGCGGGCAGCGCCGTCGTCTTGCCGCGCGGCAGCCGCGCATGCGGGTCGTGCAGCTGCCGCGCGGGCGGCCCGCCGGTGCCCAGCACGATTTCAAGCCCCGACCGGCCGAACAGCGCCTCGTATTCGTCGAGCCCCGGTCCGTCGTTGAAATCGCCCAGCACGATCAGGCTTTCGCCCGCGTCCAGCACCTCGTCGACGCGGCGGCGCAGCCACAGGCATTGCGCCAGCTGCTTGCGCCGGTTCTCGATCGCCAGCCGCACCCCCGAGGCCGGATCCGTCGCCCCATGCGGCGCCTTCGATTTCAGATGCACCCCGATCAGCCGCAACAGCTTGCCCGCCGCCGGGCCGGTCAGAACCTCCAGCTGCAACTCCAGCGGCGGTTTCGAGAAATGCACCGTATCCAGCCGGTCATCGATATCCAGATCGATCTTCAGCGACAGATCGAACCGCGGCGCCGTGGCGCTGCCCTCGGCGGGATCATGCCAGAGCCGCAGCACGTCGGGGTCATAAAGCGCGGCGATTTCCTGCTGCGTGTCATTGGCAAAGCCCATCACCGCACGCCGCTGCCGCAGCCCGAATTTCGCCGCGAAGGCCTCCAGCATCGGCACGGTCTTGCGCCGCGTGTTGTCGTCGGGGGCCTCGACGATGAGGATGCAATCGGCCTCGAGCGCGGTGAAGACGATGCCCAAAGCGCCCAGCTGCTCGGCCCGGGTCACGCCATAACGGCCCGACTCCTCGGCATCTTCCAGCATCCGGCCTCGCCGGTCGAAAAGTGCGGTGAACCATTCGACATTGTAACAGGCGATCCGCATCACAGCGCCGCCTGTTTCGCTCCGGCCGAGATTTCTTCCCACGCCCGGTTGAGCGCGATCACCCGTTCCTCGGCCAGCTTCACCGCCTCGGGCGGCAGGCCGCGCGCCATCGCGCGATCCGGGTGGGCCTCGCGCACCATCGCCTTCCAGCGCGCCCGCGCCGCCGCCAGATCCGATCCCGGCGCCAGTTCCAGCACCGACCACGGATCGGGCGGCGCATCGGCCACATAGGTCGCGCGGATCGAGCGGAAACAGGCCTGATCCAGCCCGAAGATCGCCGCCACCTCGTGCAGGAAGGCATCCTCGTTGTCGTGATATTCGCCATCGGCCAGCGCGATGGTGAAAAGCCCTTCCAGCAGATCCTGCAGCACCGGCGCGCCGGGGCCGAACATCGCCGCGATCTTGCGCGCATAGGCGTCAAAGCCCGCGACATCGGTCCGCGCCATGTCAAAGACGCGGGCGGCGTTCTGTTCCTCCCCGGACGGGATCACGAAAACGCGGCGAAAGGCCGTCACCTCGTCGCGGGTGACGCGGCCATCGGCCTTGGCCATCTTGGCGCCAAGCGCGATCACCGCGATGGTAAAGGCGACGCTGCGTTCGGGCGGGGTTTTCAGATGGTCGAAAACCGCCGAAAGCCCCTCGCCGCGGGCGAGAGCCGAAAGCGCCTCGCCGATGCGGGCCCAAAGGGAAAGCGGCTTGTCCATGCGACCAGTCTAAACCGTCAGAGCAGCTTTTGCATCAGCACAAGGTCGATAAAACGGCCGAATTTGTATCCGGCCTGCGCAATCCGCCCGGCCTCGACATAGCCCAAAGCGCTGTGAAAGGCGAGACCGGCCGGATTTTCCGCCGAGACCCCCGCCACCATCAGATGCGCGCCGCGGGTGCGGGCGTGATCCTCGATCGCCGCCATCAGCGCCCGGCCGACGCCCTGCCCCCGCGCCTGCGCCGCAAGAATGATCGTGTGTTCCATCGAGCGCGCATAGCCAAGCCCCTTGCGGAACTGGTCGTAGCTGGCAAAGCCCAGCACCGCGCCCGCGGTCTCGGCGACCAGAAACGCCCGGTCCTCGGCCTGCCGGGAGGCGATCAGGGCGGTCAGGCTCTCGAGCGTGTGCGGGGTCGGCGAAAAGCCCACCGTCGCGGTTTCGATCAGCGGATTCCAGAAGGCAAGCACGGCCGGAACATCGGCCGGGGTGGCGGGACGGATCATCGGACATCTCCTTTCGCGCACCATGGCCCGGGGCCGCCGCAGATGCAATCGCAGGCGCAACAGACGAAAACGACGCGCCCGATGTCGATTTTTCTTGCACCCGGGACCTCAGCCCCCATTTTCGGACCAGACACAAGGGACAGGAGCGGCCGTGCTGAAACGGATCGAAAGACTTTTCGCGCATGAGGCCGCGGGCGGCATCGTGCTGATCATGGCAACGGTGGTGGCGCTGATCCTGGCCAATTCCGAGCTTGCGGCGCTTTACACGCAGGTTCTGCACCTGAAATTCACCATCGCCCTGGGCGAGACGGGGCTGTCGAAACCGCTGATCCTGTGGATCAACGACGGGCTGATGGCGATCTTTTTCCTGCTCGTCGGGCTGGAGCTGAAACACGAGCTGCGCGAGGGGCGGCTGAGGACGCCGTCGAATGTGGTGCTGCCCGGGGTGGCGGCGCTGGGCGGGATGATCGCGCCCGCGCTGATCTATCTGGCCTTCACCTGGTCCGATCCGCTGCACCGCACCGGCTGGGCGATCCCGACGGCGACCGACATCGCCTTTGCGGTGGGGGTGGTGGCGCTTTTGGGGCCGCGGGTGCCGCCGGCGCTGAAACTGTTCTTGCTGACGCTGGCGATCCTGGACGATCTGGGCGCCATTCTGGTGATCGCGCTGTTTTATACCGCGACGCTGAAGCCGGTCTATCTGGCGCTGGCGCTGATCCCGGTCGCGCTGATGGCGTTGCGGCTGTGGCTGGGCGCGCATCGGATCGCGCCGACGCTGATCCTTGGCGCGGTGCTCTGGGTGCTGGTGCTGAAATCGGGGGTGCATGCGACGCTGGCGGGGGTGATCACGGCGTTTTTCCTGCCGATCCGCGACCGTTTCGGCAAATCGCCGCTGCATGCGCTGGAACATGGGCTGGCGCCCTATGTGGCCTTCCTGATCGTGCCGATCTTCGCGCTGGCCAATGCGGGCGTCAGCCTGACCGGGCTGACGCTGGCCGATCTGGCGGCGCCGCTGCCGCTGGCGATCACGCTCGGGCTGGTGCTGGGCAAGCAGATCGGGGTCTTTGGCGCCACTTTCGCGCTGGTGAAACTGGGCCTGGCCCGCCTGCCCGAGGGCACCGGCTGGTTGCAGCTTTACGGCATCGCCGCGCTGGCCGGGATCGGCTTCACCATGTCGCTGTTCATCGGCTCGCTGAATTTTGAAGCCGATGCCGAAATGAACGCGGTGCGGCTGGGGGTTCTGGCAGGATCGCTGGTTTCGGCGCTGGTGGGCTTTGCGGTGCTGCGTCTGGCGCCCCGGCCCGAAAAGACCGGCCGATGAGCGGGCGCGGCGCAAGCGGCCCGGTGGCCGCCGTCAATCCGCCGATTTCGGCGATAGCGGCTTTCCCCGCGCGGGGGCTTTGCCTATATGGGCTGAAACCGGGCTCGGAGCCGAGTCGCGGCAGCTTCATCATGGGAACGGCGATATGAGCGGGTTGGGCGGAATCTTCTCTTCCGACATGGCAATCGACCTTGGGACGGCGAATACGCTGGTCTATGTCAAGGGCAAGGGCATCGTGCT
Source organism: Rhodobacter capsulatus SB 1003 (assembly GCF_000021865.1). Classification (NCBI taxonomy): domain Bacteria; kingdom Pseudomonadati; phylum Pseudomonadota; class Alphaproteobacteria; order Rhodobacterales; genus Rhodobacter; species Rhodobacter capsulatus. The sequence continues at coordinate 886,784 of NC_014034.1, read as the reverse complement.
GAACGAGCCCTCGGTGGTGGCCTATCACGTCAAGGACGGCAAGAAACAGGTTCTGGCCGTGGGCGAGGATGCCAAGCTGATGCTGGGCCGCACGCCCGGCTCGATCGAGGCGATCCGGCCGATGCGTGACGGCGTCATCGCCGATTTCGACAGCGCCGAGGAAATGATCAAGACCTTCATCCGCAAGGTCCACAAGCATTCCACCTTCTCGAAGCCGAAGATCCTGGTCTGCGTGCCGCATGGCGCGACGCCGGTTGAAAAACGTGCGATCCGGCAGTCGGTGCTCTCGGCGGGGGCGCGTCGCGCCGGTCTGGTGGCGGAACCGATCGCGGCGGCCATCGGCGCAGGCATGCCGATCACCGATCCCACCGGCAACATGGTCGTCGACATCGGCGGCGGCACCACCGAGGTCGCGGTGCTTTCGCTGGGCGACATCGTCTACGCGCGCTCCGTCCGCGTCGGCGGCGACCGCATGGACGAGGCGATCATTTCCTACCTGCGCCGTAATCTGAACCTGCTCATCGGCGAATCCACCGCCGAGCGGATCAAGACCACGATCGGCACCGCGCGCATGCCCGATGACGGCCGCGGCACCAGCCTTTTGGTGCGGGGGCGTGACCTGCTCAACGGCGTGCCGAAGGAAATGGAAATCAATCAGGCCCAGGTCGCCGAGGCGCTGGCCGAACCGGTGCAGCAGATCTGCGATGCGGTGATGCAGGCGCTGGAAACCACGCCCCCCGATCTGGCCGCCGATATCGTCGATCGCGGCGTGATGCTGACCGGCGGCGGCGCGCTGCTGGGCGAGCTGGACCTGTCGCTTCGCGAACAGACCGGGCTTTCGATTTCCATTGCCGACCAGCCGCTGAACTGCGTGGCTCTGGGCACCGGCAAGGCGCTGGAATACGAAAAGCAACTGCGGCATGTGATCGACTACGACAGCTGAGGCCCGCCCAGTTTCAGTCGTGACCGGAGGCTTGCGTGGCACGAGACCGCGACGAGGACTATGCCGGACCGCTGCGCCGCATCCTGATTGCGGTGCTGGCGATCGGGCTTGCCCTTTCCTTCCTTTTGTGGCGCATCGACGGCCCGCGGGTCGAGCGGCTGCGCTCGGCCTTTGTCGACCGTTTCGTGCCGACCTTTGACTGGGCGATGGTGCCGGTGACGAAAGCCCTTGGCATGGTCGAGGGCTTTCAAAGCTACGCCCGTATTTACGAACAGAACCAGGAACTTCGCCGCGAACTTCAGCAGATGAAGGCCTGGAAGGAAGCGGCGGTGCAGCTGGAGCAGCAAAACGCCAAGCTGCTGGCGCAAAATCAGGTGCGGCTCGATCCGAAGCTGACCTCGGTCTCGGGCGTCGTGCTGGCCGACAGCGGCAGCCCGTTCCGGCAATCGGTGCTGCTCAATGTCGGCTCGCGCGATGGCATCGTCGATGGCTGGGCGACGATGGACGGGCTGGGGCTGGTGGGCCGCATTTCCGGCGTCGGCAAGGCGACAAGCCGGGTGGTTCTGCTGACCGACACCGCGTCGCGGGTGCCGGTGACTATCCAGCCCGCCGGGCAGCGCGCGCTGCTGGCGGGGGACAATTCCACCCTGCCGCCCTTGGATTTCCTGGAAAACCCCGATCTGGTGCGGCCGGGCGACCGGGTCGTGACCTCGGGCGATGGCGGGGTGTTCCCGGCCGGGCTGCTGGTCGGTCAGGTCGTGCAGGGGCAGGACCGCCGCTTGCGCGTGCTTCTGGCTGCCGATTACCAACGCCTTGATTTCCTGCGCGTCCTGCGCTCGCATCCGGCCGAGAGGATCACCGATGTCGGACCGCTCGTGCCGCCGCCCGCGGTCGAGCCCCTGCCCCCCGCCGCCGCCGGGGGCGAGGATGGTTGACCCCGTCACCTCGCGCAGGCTGGCGCATGCGGCGCTGTATCTTGGCCTCGTGCTGATCATCCTGTTTCTGCGGATGCTGCCGATCAACCCGGTCTCGGACGGGTTCCCGGGCCCGGACCTGACGCTGGCGCTGACGCTGGCCTGGGTGATGCGCCGCCCCGATTACCTGCCCGCGGCGCTGATCGTCGCGGCCTTCCTGCTGGAAGATTTCATCTATTGGCGCCCGATCGGGCTTTGGACGCTGATCGTTCTGGGCGGCACCGAATTCCTGCGCGCGCGCGAGGAAAGCTCGCGCGATCTGCCCTTCGTGCTCGAAGCGGTGCTGATCGGCTCGGTGATGATCGGCATGCTGCTGGCGAACCGCTTCATCCTTGGGCTGGTGATGGTCGAGCAACCGCCGCTTGGTCGCGAACTTTTGCGCATGCTGGCGACCTTTGTCGCCTATCCTTTCGTCGTGGCGCTCTCGGCGCTGGCCTTCGGGCTGCGCCGCGCCGCGCCGGGCGAGGTCGACGACCTCGGGCGGCCGCTGTGAACGGGGAGAGGACAGGATGCTGAGGGGGCTCAGACGGCGCAGCCAGGCCAATGCGCAGGCCAGCCGCACGACGATCACCCGCCGCGCGCTGATGCTGGGCGGCGCGCAGGCGGCGGTGGTGGCGGCGCTGGGGCTGCGGATGCGGCACATGCAGCTGGAACGCGCCGATGAATTCCGCATGCTGGCCGATGGCAATTCGATCAAGATCCGGCTGATCCCGCCGGCGCGCGGGCTGATCTATGACCGCAACGGCCTGCTGGTCGCGGGCAACGAACAGAATTACCGCGTGACGATGACGCGCGAAGATGCCAAGGACGTGCCCGCGGAACTGGCCGCGCTGCGGAAACTGATCCCGATGAGCGATGCGCAAGCCGCGGATTTGCTGGCGGAAATCGCGCGGCGTCCGCCGAATGCGCCGATCACCATCGCCGACCGGCTGAGCTGGGAGGAATTCTGCTCGGTCTCGATCAACACCCCCGCCCTGCCCGGCGTGACCCCCGAAGTCGGCCTGTCGCGGCATTACCCGCATGGCCCCGATTTCGCGCATGTGCTGGGCTATGTCGGGCCGGTGTCGGATTACGACCTGTCGAAGCTGGAAAACCCCGATCCGCTGCTGCGCATTCCGCGCTTCCAGCTGGGCAAGTCGGGGATCGAGGCGAAGCTGGAGGACGAGCTGCGCGGCACCGCCGGGCAGCGCCGGGTCGAGGTGAATTCCGCCGGGCGCGAGATGCGCGAACTCAGCCGCCGCGAGGGCGATCCGGGCGTGGCCCTGCAGCTGACGCTGGATGCGCGGCTGCAGAATTTCGCGCTGCAACGGCTGGCGGGGGAAAGCGCCGCCGCGGTGGTGATGGATGTGACGAACGGCGACATCATGGCCATCGCCTCGGCGCCGTCCTTTGACCCGAACCTGTTCGTGCGCGGCATTTCCGGCGCCGATTACACCGCGCTGATGGAAAACGACCACCGGCCGCTGGCCGACAAGACGGTGCAGGGCGTCTATCCGCCCGGCTCGACCTTCAAGCTGGTGACGCTGCTTGCCGCGCTCGAAGCCGGGGTCATCAGCCCCGAGGAAACCGTCTATTGCCCGGGCTACATGACCGTGGGCGGGCGGCGCTTTGGCTGCTGGAAGCATTCGGGCCACGGCCGGGTGAATGCGGTCTACAGTCTCGAACAAAGCTGCGACACCTATTACTACGAGGTCTCGCAGCGTGTCGGCATCGAGGCGATCGCGGCGATGGCGCGGCGGCTGGGCATCGGCGTCAAGCATGACCTGCCGATGTCGGCGGTGGCCGAGGGCAATGCGCCCACGAAGGACTGGAAGCTGAAGCGGCACGGCAAGGACTGGCTGATCGGCGACACGATCAACGCCTCGATCGGTCAGGGCTATGTGCTGGCCTCGCCGTTGCAACTGGCCGTGATGGTGTCGCGCGTCGCCTCGGGGCGGGCGGTGGTGCCGCGGCTGGTGCGGGCGCGCAACGGGATCGAGGTCACCGCCCCCGAGGCCCCGGCGCTCGACATCGATCCGGCGCATCTGGCCGTGGCGCGGCGCGGCATGTGGGCGGTGGTGAACGGCTCGCACGGGACCGCGGGCGGTTCCAAGGTCGTCACGCAGGAATGGCTGATGGCGGGCAAGACCGGCACCTCGCAGGTGCGCTCGGCCGTGGTCAACAACAAGGCCGTGCCCTGGGAACAGCGCGACCATGCGCTGTTCGTCTGTTTCGCGCCGGTTGGCGATCCGAAATATGCGGTGTCGCTGATCGTCGAACATGGCGGTGGCGGCTCGGCCGCGGCGGCGCCGATCGCGCGCGACATCCTGCTGTTTGCGCTGGCGGGCGGGCTGCCGCCGCTGGCCGCCTATCCGGCCGCGCAGCGCGAGACGGTGAAAAGCCGGTTCGAGGGGCTGGACCTGATCGATCCGGCGCAATTCGCCGCGCCGACCCGTGGCCGGGCCTGAGGGGGCGCGATGAGTTACCTTGAAAACAATCTCAAGACGATCCCCTCCGGGCCGACGAAGATCCTGTTCCTGAACTGGCCGCTGATCTTCCTGTTGACCGCGGTGGCGGGGACCGGCTTTCTGATGCTCTATTCGGTCGCCGGGGGAAACCTGGAAACCTGGGCCGAGCCGCAGATGAAGCGTTTCGGCGTCGGGCTGGTGGCGATGATCGCGGTCGGGCTGACGCCGATCTGGTTCTGGCGCAATGTCTCGGGGGTGATCTACACGATCGCGCTGTTGCTGCTGCTGGCGGTGGAATTCGTCGGCGACATCGGGATGGGGGCGCAGCGCTGGCTGGATCTTGGACCCTTGCGGCTGCAACCCTCGGAAATCATGAAGATCGGTCTGGTGATGCTGCTGGCCGCCTATTACGACTGGCTGCCCGCCGAAAAGGTTTCAAGCCCGATCTGGGTGGCGCTGCCGGTGGCGCTGATCCTGATGCCGACCTTTCTGGTGCTGACCCAGCCCGATCTGGGCACGGCGGTGATGCTGACCTTGGGCGGCGGTTTCGTGATGTTCGCGGCCGGCGTCAGCCTTTGGTACTTCGGCACCATCATTGCGATTGTCGTGGGGCTGGTGGCGACCGTGCTGGAAAGCCGCGGCACCTCGTGGCAGCTGCTGCACGACTATCAGTTCAAGCGCATCGACACCTTCCTTGACCCTTCCGCCGATCCCTTGGGCGCGGGCTACAACATCATGCAGGCGCAGATCGCGCTGGGCTCCGGCGGCTGGTCGGGGCGGGGCTACATGCAGGGCACGCAAAGCCATCTGAACTTCCTGCCGGAAAAGCACACCGACTTCATCTTCACCACGCTGGCCGAGGAATTCGGCTTCATCGGCGCCTTTGGGCTTTTGTCGCTTTATGTCGGCATCATCGCTTTCGCGACCTATACGGCGCTTTCGACCAAGGACCGCTATGCCTCGCTCGTCTCGCTGGGCGTCGCGGGGACGTTCTTTTTCTTCTTCGCCATCAACATGGGGATGGTGATGGGGCTGATGCCGGTGGTGGGGGTGCCGCTGCCGATGGTCAGCTATGGCGGCACGGCGATGATGATCCTGCTTGCCGCCTTCGGCCTTGTGCAAAGCGCCCATGTCCACCGACCGAGGTAAATCATGCTGACCGTCCTTTTCGCCGACCGGACCCAGAACTGGCCCGCCTATGAGGGGGCGTTGACCGCGGCCCTGGCCGAGGCCGGGATTGCCGCGCGGCTGGTGCTGCCGCCGGTCGATCCGGGATCGGTCGATTACATCGTCTACAGCCCGCGTGGCCCGGTGCAGGATTTCACCGCCTACACGCGCACGAAAGCGGTGCTGAGCCTTTGGGCCGGGGTGGAACGCGTCGTGGGCAACCCGACGCTGACGCAGCCCCTGTGCCGGATGGTCGATCAGGGGCTGGAGCGTGGCATGGTCGAATGGGTGACGGGCCATGTGCTGCGCGCCCATCTGAACATCGATTTTTTCCTGTCGCATCAGGACGGTATCTGGCGGCAGGCGGGCCATGTGCCGCCCTTGGCGCAAGATCGTTCGGTCGTGGTGCTGGGCCTTGGCGCTTTGGGTGGCGCCTGTGCGACGACGCTGGCGGCGCTTGGCTTCCAGGTGACGGGCTGGAGCCGGACGCCGAAGACCCTGCCCGGGATCACCTGCCTTTCGGGCGCCGAGGGTCTGCGCGCGGCGCTGTCACGCGCCGAGATCCTGGTCACCGTGCTGCCGAACACGCCCGAGACGACCGATCTTCTGAATGCCGAAACGCTGGCGCTGCTGCCCCGTGGCGCGGCGATCCTGAACCCCGGCCGCGGCACGCTGATTGACGATGCGGCGCTGCTGGCGGCGCTGGAGACCGGGCAGATCGGCCATGCGACGCTCGATGTGTTCCGGGTGGAACCGCTGCCGCCCGAACATCCCTATTGGGCGCATCCGAAGGTGACCGTCACCCCGCATATCGCGGCCGAGACCCGCCCGGCCTCGGCCGCGCGGGTGATTGCGGAAAACATCCGCCGTTTCGAGGCGGGCGAGGCGCCGTTGCATCTGGTCGATCGCACCCGCGGCTATTGAGGCCGAAAGCGGGGATCAGAGCTTCGGCGCGTTCACACCAAGCTGCGCGCACAGCGCGGCGAAGGGCGCTTCCAGCCCGGTCCAATCGGCCGCGCGCGCCGCAAAAAGCGTCGCCTGGCTTTGGTGGATCAGCCCGTCCGACAGGATCTTCAGGTGGTTGGCGCGCAGCGTTTCCCCCGAAGAGGTGATATCGGCCACGGCCTCGGCGGTGAGGTTCTTCACCGTCCCCTCGGTCGCGCCCTGACTGTCGACCGATTGCCAGTCCGCCACCCCCTCGCGCGCCAGAAACTCGCGCAGCAGGCGATGATATTTCGTCGCGATCCGCAGCCGCTGACCATGCGCGGCGCGGAAGGCATGCGCCACCGCATCAAGGTCTTCGAGCGTGTCGACATCGGCCCAACAGGCGGGCACGGCGATGATCAGATCGGCATGACCAAAGCCCATCGGCGCCAGATCGGCGACCTGGGTTTCCCAATCGGCCAGTTTCTCGCGCACGAGGTCCGAACCGGTGACGCCCAGATGGATGCGCCCCGCGGCCAGCTCGCGCGGGATTTCGCCCGCCGAAAGCAGAACAAGTTCAACAGCTTCCGCGCCTTCGACCGCGCCCGCATATTCGCGGTCCGACCCGGTCCGTTTGAGCGTGAGACCGCGCGCCGCGAACCAGTCGAAGCATTGCTCCATCAGCCGCCCCTTGGAGGGCACGCCCAGTTTGATCGCGCTCATGCCAGCCCCCCGAGGTCTGCGACAAGGCCCGGGCGGATCACGCCGCCCACCGCCGGGATCTCGCGCCCGCCGCCCAGAACCCGGGTCAGCGCGTCATAGCGCCCGCCCGAGGCGATGGGCGGAAAGCCCGGATCGGCGGTCTCGAAGCTGAAGACGAAGCCGTCGTAATATTCCATCGTGGTCCGGCCGTGGCTCGCCTCGAAGGCAAGCGCCGTCAGGTCGATGCCGCGCGCGTCAAGCGCCGCCAGCCGCCGTTCGAGCCGCGCAATCGCCGGGGCCAGCGCGGCGATGCCAAGGTCGTTCAACTGCGCCGGCGCCCGGTCGGCGGTGCAGCGCAGCGCGAAAAGCGCATCAAGCCGCGCCACATCCTCGGCGGCAATCGGCGCGGTCTCGGCATCGGCCTGCAGCACCGCGATGCGGGCGGCCATTTCCTCGGGCGCGCGCAGGCCGATCCAGGGCGCGTCAGAGGTCGCGCCCGAAAGCAACTCGGCGCGGCTTTCGGGCACCGGCACCAGCCCGGCATAGCGCTCCATCAGCCGATGAAAGCGCTTCGGGCGCCAGATGTGCCGGGCGAGCGCGGCCTTGCGCGCAGGCAGGGTGTCGAGCCCCTCGACCGCCGCGCGCAACAGGCCGATATCGCCAATGGTCGCAGAAAGGTCGAGCGGTTTCAGCAGCTTGGCGAAAAGCGCGAAAACCTCGGCATCGGCGGCTTCGGGGTCTTCGCGGTCAAAGATTTCATAGCCCGCCTGAAAATATTCGGCCACGCGGGCACTGCCGCGATGATCCTGCTTGCGAAAGACCTCGCCCATATAGGCGTAACGGGCGGGTTCCGCCCCCTCGGCCATGTGGGCCTGCACCACGGGCACGGTGAAATCGGGACGCGCCATCATCTCGCCGCGCAGGGGGTCTGCGGTGACATAGGCGCGGGCGCGGATATCCTCGCCATAAAGGTCAAGCAGCGCCTCGGCCGGTTGCAGGATGTCGGGGGTGACTTCGACGGCCCCGGCGGCTTCGAAAGCGGCCAGAAGCCGTTGCCCGATGGATCGCGCCTCGGCCTTGGATGCCATCACTTCACCCCGTAGCGCGCAAGAACCTCTTGCACTTTTGCAACCATTTCCCCGGTCGGAATCTCGAATTGAGCCGGTTGCGCTTTCCATTCTTCAACACTGGCGGAAGCCGCGATCTTCGCGCCCAGGATCAGGTCCTTGATCTGCACGACGCCGCGGGCAGCCTCGTCGGCGCCCTGGATGATCGCCACCGGGCTTTCGCGCTTGTCGGCATATTTGAGCTGGTTGCCGAAGTTTTTCGGGTTGCCCAGATAGACCTCGGCGCGGATGCCCGCCCGGCGCAGCGTCGCGGCCATGGCGAGATAGTCGCCCATCCGGTCGCGGTCCATCACGGTCACGACAACCGGGCCCTGCGCCGCGCCGCCGATCCGTCCCTTGGCGCGCAAAGCGGCCAGAAGCCGGTCGACGCCGATCGAAACGCCGGTCGCGGGCACTTCCTGCCCGGTGAAGCGCTTCACCAGATCGTCGTACCGCCCGCCCCCCGCGACCGAGCCGAAGCTGCGCTTGCGGCCCTTTTCATCCAGGATTTCAAAGGTCAGTTCAGCCTCGAACACCGGCCCGGTGTAATAGCCAAGCCCGCGCACGACCGAGGGGTCGATCACGATACGGTCCGGGCCATAGCCTTGACCGTCCAGAATTTGCGCAATGAATTCAAGCTCATCAACGCCTGCCGCGCCCAGCGCCGAACCCGAAACCAGCTCGCGCAGACGCGCGGCCGTCGCGGCGCCGGTGTCGCGCTTGGCCTCCATGAAGCCCATCACCACATCGGCCTGCGCGTCCGAAAGCCCCGCGCCCTTGGTGAAATCGCCCGACTCGTCCAGCCGCCCCTTGCCCATCAGCGCGCGCACGCCCGCCTCGCCGAACTTGTCGAACTTGTCGATAGCGCGCAGCACGATGCCGCGTTCCTCGGCGAAGCGATCCGGGTCGGAGGGGTCCAGCACCCCCGCCACTTCCATCACGCCGTTCAGCACCTTGCGGTTGTTGACCCGCACGACGTAATCGCCGCGATCGATGCCCACCGCTTCCAAAGCGTCAGAAAGCATGCCGCAGATCTCGGCATCGGCGGCAACCGAGGCCGCCCCCACCGTATCCGCATCGCATTGATAGAATTGACGAAACCGCCCCGGGCCGGGCTTCTCATTCCGCCAGACCGGGCCCATCGTGTAGCGCCGATAGGGGCTGGGCAGGTCGTTGCGGAACTGCGCCGCGACGCGGGCCAGGGGCGCCGTCATGTCATAGCGCAAAGCCAGCCAATCGCCGCCCTCGTCCTGCCAGGCAAAGACGCCTTCGTTCGGGCGGTCGACATCGGGCAGGAACTTGCCCAGAGCCTCGACCGTTTCCACGGCCGAGGTTTCCAGCGGATCGAAGCCATGCGCGCGGTAAACCTCGGCGATGGTCGACAGCATCGCGGCCCTCTCGGTCACCTCGGCGCCGAAATAGTCGCGGAACCCCTTGGGCGTCTCGGCCTTCGGACGGCGCGGTTTCTTCTCGCTGGACATGGTCTTGCACCCGATCGTTTCTCGGGCGAGGGTGTAGCGGATGGGGGCCACCCCGGCAAGCACGAGAGGGCAAATGAGCGACAGGATCGAGCGCGCCGAGGAAGAACTGGCGCATCTGCGCAAGACCGTGGACGAGCTGAGCGACGTTCTGGCGGCGCAGGGGCGCGACATCGAGCGGATGTCGCGGCTTTTGGGCATGCTGGTCGAGCGCGAGGCCGAGCGCGAATTTGCCGCAGGCGGGGCGATTCCCCTGGCCGATCAAAAGCCGCCGCATTGGTAGGCGGGCTCAGACTTCCTCCACCTGCACCACGCCGCGCAGGCTGCGCAAAGCGCCCTTGACCTGCGGGTTCACCGGCAGCTCACGTCCGGCGGTGATCTGATAGCGACGGCGCTTTTCCGGGTCAAAGACGGAAAAGGTCACTTGTCCGCGCGATTTCACCCGTCCTTCCGCGGCAATACGTTCGAAAAGTGCAGCCACCGAGGAGACCGCCTCGGGCGTTTCCAGATGGATCAGCAGCCCCGATCCGGCCCCGGCGTCGCTCGCCACGGTGTCGATCGGCGCCGCGGTCTGGCACAGCATCTTCACCGTCTCGCCCTCGACATCGACCTTGACCGTCAGCACCACCGCCTGCCCCGGCTCCAGATGCGCGCGGCAGGCTTCGAGCGTGTCGGAAAAAACCGTGACCTCGTAAGGGCCGGTGGGGTCCGAAAGCGACACGAAGGCAAAGCGGTTGCCCTTGGCCGATTTGCGTTCCGACCGCGCCGCGACCTGGCCCGCGATCTTGCCGATGAAAGGCCCCTGCCCCAGCGCCTTGGCCGTGACATCGGCCAGGGTCAGCACCTTTTTGCGTTTCAAAGCAGGCAGATAGTCATCAAGCGGATGGCCCGAAAGATAAAAGCCGATGGCCTTGTGCTCTTCGGCCAGACGTTCGCCCGGCAGCCAGTCGTCGGTATCGGCCAGCCGCGGCGGCGGCAGATCGTCGCCCGCCTCGCCAAACAGCGACACCTGCGCCGAGGATTTCGCCTCGGCCACCGCCGCCGACCAGGCCATCAGCGATTCGAGGCTTTCGAACACGCGTTTGCGGTTCGGATCAAGCTTGTCGAAAGCCCCGGCCCGCGCCAGCATCTCCAAGGGCCGCTTGCCGATCCGTTTCAGATCGCAGCGCCGCGCGAACTCGACCAGATCGCGGAAGGGCTTGTCCTCGCGGGCTTTTTCGATCAGCCGCATGGCCTCGACGCCGACATTCTTCAAGGCGCCGAGCGCATAGATCAGCTTCTGATCCACGACGTCAAAGGTGGCGAGCGAGCGGTTCACGCAGGGTGGCACCACCTCGATCCCCAGCCCCCGCCGCGCCTCGGCGGTGTAGATCGCCAGCTTGTCGGTCAGATGGATATCGCAGTTCATCACCCCGGCCATGAATTCGACGGGGTGGTTCGCCTTCAGCCAGGCGGTCTGATAGGACACGATCGCATAGGCGGCGGCGTGCGACTTGTTGAAGCCGTAGTTCGCGAATTTCTCCAGCAGGTCAAAGACTTCACCCGCCTTTTTCGCGTCGATGTTGTGCGTGGCCTTGGCGCCCTCGATGAATTTCGGACGCTCCTTTGCCATTTCCTCGGCGATTTTCTTCCCCATCGCCCGGCGCAAAAGGTCGGCGCCGCCAAGGCTGTAGCCCGCCATGACCTGCGCGATCTGCATCACCTGTTCCTGATAGACGATGATGCCCTGCGTTTCCTTCAGGATCGGGTCGATGGTCGGATGCAGCGATTCCAGCGGCCGCAGCCCGTGTTTCACCTCGCAATAGGTCGGAATGTTCTCCATCGGGCCGGGACGATAGAGCGCCACCAGCGCCACGATATCCTCGATGCAGGTCGGTTTCATCCGCCGCAGCGCATCCATCATGCCGGTGGATTCGACCTGGAACACCGCGACCGTTTTGGCCGCCGCGTAAAGTTCATAGGTCTTGGCATCGTCGATCGGGATCAGGTTGATCTCGTTCGCGGCCCCCTCGGCGGGCGTATAAAGCGTTTCGCCCAAAGGGTTTACATGCAGCGGGCGGCCGGATTTGAGGATCAGGTTGACGGCGTTCTGAATCACCGTCAGCGTCTTCAGCCCCAGAAAGTCGAACTTCACCAGCCCCGCCTGTTCGACCCATTTCATGTTGAACTGGGTCGCGGGCATGTCCGAGCGCGGGTCCTGATAAAGCGGCACCAGCGCATCGAGCGGCCGGTCGCCGATCACCACCCCCGCCGCGTGGGTCGAGGCGTTGCGCAACAGCCCCTCGATCGCCTGGGCATAGTTCAGAAGCCGCGCCACCACCTCTTCGGATTTCGCCGCCTCGCGCAGGCGCGGCTCGTCCGCCAGCGCCTTTTCGATCGAGACCGGCTTCACCCCCTCGACCGGGATCATTTTCGACAATTTGTCGACATGTCCGTAAGACATCTGCAAGACCCGGCCGACGTCGCGGACCGCGGCCTTGGACAAAAGCGCACCGAAGGTGATGATCTGCCCGACCTTGTCGCGGCCATATTTGCCCTGCACATATTTGATCACCTCCTCGCGGCGATCCATGCAGAAGTCGATGTCGAAGTCGGGCATCGAGACCCGCTCGGGGTTCAGAAAGCGCTCGAACAGCAAGCTGTAGCGCAACGGGTCAAGGTCGGTGATCGTCAGCGCGTAAGCCACCAGCGACCCCGCCCCGGACCCCCGCCCCGGACCGACCGGAATCCCCTGCGACTTGCCCCATTTGATGAAGTCGGCCACGATCAGGAAGTAGCCGGGAAAGCCCATCTGTTCGATGATGCCAAGTTCGAATTTCAATCTTTCTTCGTATTCGGCAACCGGCACCGCATGCGGTATCACGGCCAGCCTTGCGCGCAGTCCCTCCCAGGCCTGACGGCGGAGTTCCTCCACCTCGTCATCGGCGAACCGCGGCAGGATCGGCTTGCGCTTGAACGCGGCAAAGGCGCAGCGCTTGGCGATTTCAACCGTGTTTTCAAGCGCCTCGGGCAGATCGGCAAACAAGGCCGCCATCTCGGCCTCGGTCTTGAGATAATGCTGCGGCGTCAGGCGGCGGCGCGGCTCGATCTGATCGACATAGGCGCCCTCGGCGATGCAGATCATCGCATCATGCGCCTCGTACATGTCGGATTTTGGAAAGTAGACGTCATTCGTCGCCACCAGCGGCAGGCCGAGGTCATAGGCCATTTCGACAAAGGGCCGCTCGGTCATCCGCTCGCCCTCGGTCAGCTGCCCGCCCTCGCCCGGATGGCGCTGCAGCTCGACGTAAAGCCGGGTCGGGTAACAGGCCGCCAGCCGCTCCATCAACAGCCGCGCCTTGCCCGCCTGAGAGTGCTGCAAAAGCTTGCCCACCGGCCCCTCGGCCCCGCCGCTCAAGCAGATCAGCCCCTCGGCATGGGCCTCCAGATCCTCAAGCGTCACCTGCGGCAGCTGCCCGCCCTTGTCGACGTAAAGGCAGGAGGAAAGCTTCATCAGATTCATGTAGCCCGCCTCGTTCTGGGCAAGCAGCACGACCGGCGCGGGCAGGCGCGGCTTCTCGCCGGGGGCCGCGACCTCATAGGCGACCGAAACCTGGCAGCCGACGATCGGTTGCAACCCAGCCCCTTGCGCCAGAACGGAAAATTCCAGCGCCGCGAACATCGCATTGGTGTCGGTCACGGCGATGGCGGGCATGTTCATCGCGTCGCAGAGCTTGATCAGCTTCTTCACCGGAACCGCGCCCTCAAGCAGCGAATATTCGGTGTGCACGCGCAGGTGGATGAATCGGGGATCACTCATTGCCGCAGACTACGGGCAGCAACGGGGCGGGGCAAGCCGCCCAATAATTGACCATGCGGTGCATTTTCACGCGGCCGCGGGCCGAAATCCTTGCCAGCGCCAAAGCCTTGCGCAAAGCTGGATCAGGGAGAGCCCCCCGCTCTACGCCGCATCGGGCGGGGGAGGCCGGAAACCGGTATCGCGGCGGAAGACGCCATGGAAATTGCGTTTCTTCTCAATGGAGAAACCCGGCGGGTGCGGATCGAGGATCCGACCCAAAGCCTGCTGGACTGGCTGCGCGCCGAGGGGCTGACCGGCACCAAGGAGGGCTGCAACGAGGGCGATTGCGGCGCCTGCACGGTGATGATCCGCGACGCGGCGGGCAGCCGCGCGGTCAATGCCTGCCTGATGATGCTGCCGCAGATCGCAGGCAAGGCGCTGCGCACCATCGAAGGGATCGCGGCGCCCGATGGCCGCCTGCATCCGGTGCAACAGGCGATGATCGACCATCACGGCAGCCAATGCGGCTTTTGCACCCCGGGCTTCATCGTTTCGATGGCCGCGGCGCATGACCGGGACCGCAAGGATTACGACGACCTTCTGGCGGGCAACCTCTGCCGCTGCACCGGCTACGCGCCGATCCTGCGTGCAGCCGAAGCCGCGGCCGGGGAACCGCCCGCCGATTGGCTGCAAGCCGATGCCGCTTTCACCTTGGCGCAACTATCCTCGGGGGTGCGGGGACAGACGGCCCCCGCCTTCCTGCCCGAAACCAGCGATGCGCTGGCCGATTGGTATCTTGCCCATCCCGAAGCCACGCTGATCGCAGGGGGCACCGATGTCAGCCTCTGGGTGACGAAAGCGCTGCGCGACCTGCCCGAGGTGGCGTTTCTGAGCCATTGCAAGGACTTGGCGCAGATCCGGGAAACCCCGGACGGATACGGGATCGGCGCCGGGGTCACCATCGCGGCCCTGCGCGCCTTCGCCGAGGGGCCGCATCCGGCTTTGGCCGGTCTCTTGCGCCGCTTCGCCTCGGAACAGGTGCGGCAGGTGGCGACAATCGGCGGCAATATCGCCAATGGCTCGCCCATCGGAGACGGGCCGCCGGCGCTGATCGCGATGGGAGCAAGCCTGACCCTGCGCCGCGGTCAGGAGCGCCGCAGGATGCCGCTGGAGGATTTCTTCCTCGAGTATCGCAAGCAGGACCGGCGTCCGGGCGAATTCGTCGAAAGCGTCACCCTGCCGAAATCGGCACCGGGGCTGCGCTGCTACAAATTGTCGAAAAGGTTCGATCAGGACATTTCCGCGGTCTGCGGATGCCTCAATCTGACCCTGAAAGGTTCGAAAATTGAAACTGCGCGGATCGCCTTTGGCGGCATGGCCGGGGTGCCGAAACGCGCCGCCGCCTTCGAAGCGGCGCTGATCGGGCAGGATTTCCGCGAAGACACGATTGCCGCCGCGCTGCCGCTGCTCGCGCAGGATTTCACGCCGCTGTCCGACATGCGCGCCTCGGCCGCTTACCGGATGAATGCGGCGCAGGCGATGGCCCTGCGCTATGTGCGTGAGCTTTCCGGCGAGGCCGTCGCGGTGCTGGAGGTGATGCCATGAGCGTCGGCAAACCGCTGCCGCATGACTCGGCGCGGGCACATGTGACCGGGCAGGCGCGGTATCTGGACGACCTGCCCTGCCCCGCCAACACGCTGCATCTGGCCTTTGGCCTGTCGACCGAGGCCTCGGCCGCGATCACCGGGCTGGATCTGGAGCCGGTGCGGGAAAGCCCGGGCGTGATCGCGGTCTTCACCGCGGCCGACCTGCCGCATGACAACGACGCTTCGCCCGCGCCCAGCCCGGAGCCCGTTCTGGCCACGGGCGAGGTGCATTTCGTCGGCCAGCCGATCTTTCTGGTCGCCGCCACCAGCCATCGCGCGGCGCGGATCGCGGCCCGGAAGGCGCGCATCACCTATGCGCCGCGCCCGGCCATTCTGACGCTGGATCAGGCGCTTGCCGCCGACAGCCGGTTCGAGGGCGGGCCGGTGATCTGGGCGCGCGGCGATGTCGAAACCGCCCTGGCGGGCGCCGCGCATCTGGCCGAAGGCTGCTTCGAAATCGGCGGGCAGGAGCATTTTTACCTGGAGGGTCAGGCGGCTTTGGCGCTACCGGCCGAGGGCGGCGTGGTGATCCATTGTTCCAGCCAGCATCCCTCCGAGATCCAGCACAAGGTCGCCCATGCTTTGGGTCTGGCCTTTCACGATGTGCGGGTCGAGATGCGGCGGATGGGCGGCGGCTTTGGCGGCAAGGAAAGTCAGGGCAATCATCTGGCCATTGCCTGCGCGGTGGCGGCGCGGGCGACCGGGCGGCCCTGCAAGATGCGCTACGACCGCGACGATGACATGGTGATCACCGGCAAGCGGCATGATTTCCGCATCCGCTACCGGATCGGCGCCGATGCTTCGGGCAAGCTGCTGGGGGCGGATTTCGTGCATCTGGCGCGCTGCGGCTGGTCGGCGGATCTGAGCTTGCCGGTCTGCGACCGCGCCATGCTGCATGCCGATGGCAGCTATTTCGTCCCCGCCCTGCGCATCGAAAGCCACCGGTTGCGGACGAACACGCAATCGAACACCGCCTTTCGCGGCTTTGGCGGCCCGCAGGGCGCGTTGGGAATGGAACGCGCGATCGAGCATCTGGCGCGGGGGATGGGCCGGGATCCGGCCGAATTGCGGGCGTTGAATTTTTATGACCCGCCGGAGAGGGGGCTGTCTGCCCCCCCGAGCCCCCCCGAGCCTATTGCCACCAAGAAGACGCAGACCACGCATTACGGTCAGGAGGTGGCGGATTGCGTGCTGGGCGAGCTGGTCACGCGCTTGCAGAAATCTGCGAATTTCACGACGCGCAGGGCCGAAATTGCCGCATGGAATAGCACAAATCGAACCTTGGCGCGGGGCATTGCGCTTTCACCGGTGAAGTTCGGGATCTCCTTCACGCTGACCCATCTCAATCAGGCGGGCGCGCTGGTGCAGATCTATACCGACGGTTCGGTGGCGCTCAACCATGGCGGCACCGAGATGGGTCAGGGGCTGCATGCGAAGATGGTGCAGGTCGCGGCGGCGGTGCTGGGGATTGACCCGGTGCAGGTGCGCATCACCGCGACCGATACTTCGAAAGTGCCCAACACCTCGGCCACCGCGGCCTCTTCGGGGGCCGACATGAACGGGATGGCGGTGAAGGACGCCTGCGAGACGCTGCGCGGGCGGCTGGCCGGTTTTGTCGCCGCGCGCGAGGGCTGTGCCGCGCGGGACGTGATCTTCGACGCCGGTCAGGTGCAGGCGTCGGGCAAGTCCTGGCGCTTTGCCGAGATCGTCGCGGCGGCCTATATGGCGCGGATTTCCCTTTCCGCGACAGGGTTTTATGCGACGCCCAAGCTGTCCTGGGACCGGCTGCGCGGTCAGGGGCGGCCGTTTTTGTATTTCGCCTATGGCGCCGCGATCACCGAGGTGGTGATCGACCGGCTGACCGGCGAAAACCGTATCCTGCGCACCGATATCCTGCATGATGCCGGGGCCAGCCTGAACCCGGCGCTGGATATCGGCCAGATCGAGGGCGCCTATGTGCAGGGCGCGGGCTGGCTGACCACCGAGGAACTGGTCTGGGATCACTGCGGGCGGCTGATGACGCACGCGCCCTCGACCTACAAGATCCCGGCCTTTTCCGACCGCCCGCGCATCTTCAACGTCGCGCTGTGGGACCAGCCGAACCGCGAGGAGACGATCTTTCGCTCGAAGGCCGTGGGCGAGCCGCCCTTCCTTTTGGGGATTTCGGCTTTCCTTGCGCTGCATGACGCCTGCGCCGCCTGCGGTCCGCATTGGCCCGATCTGCAGGCCCCCGCCACGCCCGAAGCGGTTCTGGCCGCCGTCCGCCGCGCCGAGGGCCGGGCATGAGCCTTGATCTGCAAGGACTTGCGCAGGCGGCGGCGAGGGGGCCCTTTGTCCGGGTGCTGGTGGTCGAGACCAGGGGCTCGACCCCGCGCGAGGTCGGCGCCGAGATGCGGGTCTGGCCGGATCACACCCAAGGCACGATCGGCGGCGGCACGCTCGAGGCCGAGGCGATCACGATCGCCCGCGGCCTGACCGCCCCCGCCCTGCGCCGCTTTCCGCTCGGCCCGGCGCTGGGCCAATGCTGCGGCGGCGCGGTGACGCTGGCCTTCGAACCGCTGGATGCCGAAAGCCTGACGCGGATCGCGGGGCCGTTTCATGCCCGGCCCTTGACCGGCCCCGACATGCCGCTTGCGGTGCAGCGCGCGCTGAGCCTTGCGCGCAACAGCGGGCAGAGGCCGCCGCTGCTGCTTGACGGCTGGCTGATCGAACGCCTTGCCCCCCCGGCGCAGGAGCTGTGGATCTGGGGCGCCGGTCATGTCGGGCGCGCGCTGGTCGCCACGCTCGCCCCCCTGCCCCACTGGTCGATCCGCTGGGCCGATTTCGACGAAAGCCGATTCCCCGAGCCGATTCCCGAGACCGTCATGCCGGTCATTGCCGAAAATCCCGCCGATCTAGTGCCGCTTGCCGCCGCGTCAGCACACCATCTGATCCTGACCTATTCCCATGCGCTCGACCTCGAGTTGTGCCACCGGATTCTGCGCCATGGCTTTGCTGCCTGCGGGTTGATCGGCTCGCAGACCAAATGGTCAAGATTTCAGCGCCGCCTGCGCGATCTGGGGCACGCGCACGCGCAAATTTCGCGCATTGCCTGCCCGATAGGCGATCCGCGGCTCGGAAAGGAGCCGCAGGCCATTGCGATTTCCGTCGCCGCCGCGCTACTGAGGGAGCGGGTCGGCCATGCCGGGCTGACCGTCAACACGGAAGGACAGACCGGGTGACAGGGTCGCTGCTCAAGATCGAGGGCCTGACCAAGGCCTATCCCGGGGTCGTGGCGAACGACGGGGTGGGGTTCGAGGTCGCGCCGGGCAAGGTGCATGCGCTTTTGGGCGAGAACGGCGCGGGCAAATCGACGCTGGTGAAGATGATTTACGGGCTGGTGAAGCCCGATGCGGGGCAGATGACCTTTCTGGGCACGCCCTACACGCCTGCCGAGCCACGGGCCGCGCGCGCCGCGGGCGTGGCGATGGTGTTTCAGCATTTCTCGCTTTTCGAGGCGCTGAATGTTGCGGAAAACGTCGCCCTTGGCATGGAAAACCCGCCGCCGATGCGCGATCTGGCGGAACGGATCCGCGCGATTTCCACGGCTTACGGGCTGCCGCTGGATCCGGCGCGGATCGTGGGCGATCTGTCGGCGGGCGAACGCCAGCGGGTCGAGATCATCCGCTGTCTGCTGCAGGACCCCAAGCTTCTGATCATGGACGAGCCGACCTCGGTCCTGACCCCGCAAGAGGTCGAGATCCTGTTTCACACCCTGCGCAAGCTGGCGGCCGAGGGCACGGCGATTCTTTATATTTCCCATAAGCTTGAGGAAATCCGCAGCCTGTGCGACGGCGCGACGATCCTGCGCGGCGGCAAGGTGGTGGCCAGCTGCATGCCCCGGGAAAAATCGGCGCGCGAGTTGGCCGAGCTGATGGTGGGCGGCGAATTTGCCGCGACCGACCGGGCCGGGCGGAAAAGCGGCGCGGTGATCCTTGAGGTCGCGCGGCTGAACCTGCCGCCGATGACGCAATTCGGCCCGGCGCTGAAAGAGGTCAGCTTCACCCTGGCCGCGGGCGAGGTGCTGGGCATCGGCGGCGTCGCGGGCAACGGGCAGGAAGAGCTGCTGGCGACGCTTTCCGGGGAACGGCCCTCGGGCGCGGGCACGGTGACGCTGCATGAACAGGATATTTCCGACCTTGGGCCGAATGACCGCCGCCGTCTGGGGCTGCTGGCGGCGCCCGAGGAACGGCTGGGCCATGCCGCGGTGCCGAACCTGAGTCTCACGGAAAACGCGATCCTGACCGGCACCGTGCGTCGGCCGCTGACGCGCAACGGTTTTCTGAACATGGGCGCGGCGCGGCGCTTTGCCGAGGAGATCATCAAGGGCTTTGATGTCCGCACGCCGGGGCCGCATGTGGCGGCCCGCGCGCTCTCGGGCGGCAATCTGCAGAAATTCGTGATTGGCCGCGAGGTGCTGCAGGCGCCCGAGGTGCTGGTGGTGAACCAGCCGACCTGGGGCGTCGATGCTGCCGCCGCGGCCGCCATCCGGCAAGCGCTGCTCGATCTGGCGGCCAAGGGCGCGGCGGTGATCGTGATCAGCCAAGACCTTGACGAGCTTATGGAAATCGCCGATCGCTTCTGCGCGTTGAACGAGGGGCGGCTGTCAGAACCCCGCCCGACCGAGGGGCTGACGATGGAAGAGATCGGGCTGATGCTGGGCGGCGCCCATGGCATGCAGGAGGCGGCGCTGTGATCACGCTTGTCAAACGCCCGACGCCCTCGCGCTTTTGGTCCTTCACCACGCCGGTTCTGGCCGTGCTGGCCACGATGATCGCGGGCGGCGTGCTTTTCGCCATTCTGGGCAAGGATCCGGTCGCAGCGATCAAGGTGATCTTTTACGACCCGCTTTTCGGCCCGAATGCCGCCTATTTCCGCGGCCAGCTGCTGGTCAAGGCCGGGCCCCTGATCCTGATCGCGGCGGGGCTGGCGGTGGGGTTCCGCGCGGGGATCTGGAACATCGGCGCCGAGGGGCAATATATCATCGGCGCGCTGGCCGGGGCCTCGGTCGCCCTTGCCGCCTTTCCGGCCGAAAGCCATTGGCTTTTCCCGGCGATGGTGGTGGCGGGCGCGCTGGGCGGCTGGCTTTGGGGGATGATCCCGGCGGTGCTGAAGGTGCTTTTCGGCACGTCCGAGATCCTCGTGTCGCTGATGCTGGTCTATGTGGCGCAGAATTTCCTCGCCTGGGCGGCCTTTGGCCCCTTGAAGAACCCCGAGGGCTACGGCTTTCCCGGCTCGCGCAACCTGCAGCAATACCCTTCGGCCCATAACCCGGAACTGATCGCGGGCACCGGCATGCATTGGGGCGTCGTGGCGGCCTTTGTCGCGGTCATCGCCACCTATGTGCTGATGAGCCGCCACATCGCGGGCTTTCGCATCCGTGTGGCGGGCGAGGCCCCGCGGGCGGCGCGGTTCGCGGGCGTGCTGCCCGCGAAACTGGTGATGTTCTGTCTGGGGCTTTCGGGGGCGCTGGCGGGTCTTGCGGGGATGTTCGAAGTGGCGGGCCCCTCGGGTCAGATCACCGACAGTTTCAACGCGGGCTATGGCTTCACCGCGATCATCGTCGCCTTCCTCGGGCGGCTGAACGCGATCGGGATCTTGCTGGCCGGGCTTCTGATGGCGCTGACCTATATCGGCGGCGACATGGCGCAGCTGATGCTGGGCCTGCCCACTGCCGCCATTCAGGTGTTCCAGGGCATGCTTTTGTTTTTCCTCTTGGGATTCGACCTGCTCACGCAGTACCGTCTGCGCGTCGGAAAGGGCTCGAAATGATTGGCGGCATTGATATCGTCACCCTGATCGCGGCGCTGATGGCGGCCTCGACGCCGGTTCTTCTCGCGGCGACGGGCGAGCTCGTCGCGGAAAAGGCGGGCGTGCTGAACCTGGGCGTCGAGGGGATGATGATCGTCGGCGCCGTCGCGGGCTTTGCCATGGCCGTCGGCACCGGCAGCCCGGTTCTGGGCTTTGCGGGCGGCGCGCTGGCGGGGGCGCTTCTGGCCTGCCTTTTCGCCCTGCTGACACAGGTCTTCCTGTCGAACCAGACCGCCACCGGCCTTGCGCTGACGCTGTTCGGGCTGGGGCTTTCGGCCCTTGCGGGCAAGGGGTTCGAGGGCGTGCGCCCGCCTGCGACCGGCAAGATGCCCTTCGGGCCGCTCGCCGATCTGCCGGTGATCGGGCCGATCCTGTTCGGGCATGACTGGATGGTCTATGTCTCGCTTGCGCTGGTGGCCGGGGTCTGGGCGTTTCTGAAATATGCGCGTCTGGGCCTGATCCTGCGCGCGGTCGGCGAAAACCACGATGCCGCCCATGCGCTGGGCTATCGCGTCATCGCCATGCGCTGTGCGGCGCTGGCCTTTGGCGGCGCGCTGGCGGGGCTGGGCGGCGCTTACCTGTCGCTTGTGCGCGTGCCGCAATGGACCGAGGGGATGACCGCGGGGGCGGGCTGGATTGCCCTTGCCATCGTCGTCTTTGCCAGCTGGCGGGCCGAGCGCGTGCTGATCGGCGCCTATATGTTCGGCGGCATCACCGCGCTGCAGCTGCAGCTGCAGGCGGCGGGCTATGCGATCCCGGTGCATTTCCTGACCATGGCGCCTTACGTGATCACCGTCCTTGTGCTGGTGATCCTGTCCGCAACCCACCGCCACGGGGCACCGGCCGCGCCGGCGGCGCTGGGGCGGTCGTTCCACGCCTCGAGCTGAGGCCAAACCCGGGCATCCGCCCGCAACAAGGAAGCTCCCATGGACCGCAGATCCTTCCTGAAAACCACCGCCGCCACCGCGACGCTTGCCGCCGTCGGCCTGCCGGTGGCCGCCGCCGATCCGCTGAAGATCGGCTTCATCTATGTCGGCCCGGTGGGCGACATGGGCTGGTCGTATCAGCATGACGTCGCCCGCCGCGAAATGGAGGCGGCGCTGGGCGGCAAGGTCGTCACCTCCTTCATCGAGAACGTGCCCGAAGGCCCGGATGCCGAACGCGCCCTGACCCAGCTCGCGCTCGAGGGCAACCAGCTGATCTTCGCGACCTCGTTTGGCTTCATGGATGCGACGGTGAATGTCGCGGCGAAATTCCCGAACGTGAAGTTCGAGCACGCGACGGGCTACAAGCGCGCCGAGAACCTGGCCACCTATGATGCGCGCTTCTACGAAGGCCGCGCGGTGCAGGGCACGATCGCGGGCCGGATGACGAAGACGAACAAGATCGGCTACATCGGGTCGTTCCCGATCCCCGAGGTGATCCAGGGCATCAACGCCGCCTATATCCACGCGAAAAAGGTGAACCCGGATGTCGAGATCAAGGTGGTCTGGGCCTATACCTGGTTCGACCCGGCGAAAGAGGCCGACGCCGCCGCCGCGCTGATCGCCGAGGGCTGCGATTTCATCCTGCAGCACACCGACTCGACCGCACCGCAGGCGAAGGCGCAGGAAGCGGGCAATGTCTTCACCTTCGGGCAGGCCTCGGACATGGAAGCCTTCAAGCCCTCGCCGCGCGTCGCCTCGACGATCGACAACTGGGCGCCCTATTACATCAAGCGCGCCCAGGCGCTGGTCGATGGCAGCTGGGCCTCGGAAGGCACCTGGGGCGGCATCGGCACCGGCATGGTGAAGATCGGCGACATCACCGAGGCGGTCCCCGCCGAGGTGAAGGCCGAAGCCGAGGCGCTGATCGCGAAGATCTCCGACGGCTCCTATCACCCGTTCACCGGCCCGCTGAAGAAGCAGGACGGCTCGGACTGGCTGGCCGAGGGCAAGACCCCCGAAGATGGCGAGCTGGCCGGTCTGAACTTCTTCGTCGAGGGCATCAAGGCCGAAATGCCGAAGTGACCTGACGCAAATTCATGCTAAGGTTGTGGGGCGGACGCTGGTCCGCCCCTTTCTTTTTCGCCTGATCCGCGGGACCGATCTTCCCGCTTGACAGGTTGCCTATTCATATTCTCATATGTGCATATACGGGCTTCGGCCCGACAGCCAGTTCGGGGAGGGACAGATGGCTCATATCGTGGTTCTGGGTGCCGGTTTGGGCGGCGCCATCATGGCATATGAATTGCGCGAACAGGTGCGCAAGGAAGACAAGGTCACCGTCATCACCAAGGACCCGATGTATCATTTCGTGCCCTCGAACCCCTGGGTGGCGGTGGGCTGGCGCGACCGCAAGGAGATCACCGTGGACCTTGCGCCGACGATGGCGCGCAAGAACATCGACTTCATCCCGGTGGCAGCGAAGCGCCTGCATCCGGCGGAAAACCGGGTCGAGCTGGAAAACGGCCAGTCGGTCAGCTACGACCAGATCGTCATCGCCACCGGCCCGGAACTGGCCTTCGACGAGATCGAGGGCTTCGGCCCCGAGGGCCACACGCAATCGATCTGCCATATCGACCATGCCGAGGAGGCGCGTCTGGCCTTTGACCGCTTTTGCGAAAACCCCGGCCCGATCCTCATCGGCGCGGCGCAGGGCGCCAGCTGCTTCGGCCCGGCTTACGAATTCACCTTCATCCTTGATACCGCGCTGCGCAAGCGCAAGATCCGCGACAAGGTGCCGATGACCTTCGTCACCTCGGAGCCCTATGTCGGGCATCTGGGGCTGGACGGGGTGGGCGACACCAAGGGCCTGCTCGAAGGCAACCTGCGCGACAAGCACATCAAATGGATGACCTCGACCCGGATCAAACGCGTCGAAAAGGGCAAGATGGTGGTCGAGGAGGTGACCGAGGACGGCACGGTCAAGCCCGAGAAAGAGCTGCCCTTCGGCTATGCGATGATGCTGCCCGCGTTCCGCGGCATCAAGGCGCTGATGGGGATCGAGGGGCTGGTCAATCCGCGCGGCTTCGTCATCGTCGATCAGCACCAGCAGAACCCGACCTTCAAGAACGTCTTCGCGGTCGGCGTCTGCGTGGCGATCCCGCCGATCGGGCCGACGCCGGTGCCCTGCGGCGTGCCGAAGACCGGCTTCATGATCGAAAGCATGGTCACCGCCACCGCCCACAACATCGGCCGGATCGTGCGCGGGTTTGAGGCCGACGAGGTCGGCAGCTGGAACGCCGTCTGTCTGGCCGATTTCGGCGATCAGGGCATCGCCTTTGTCGCGCAGCCGCAGATCCCGCCGCGCAACGTGAACTGGTCGAGCCAGGGCAAATGGGTGCATTGGGCCAAGGAGGGGTTCGAGCGCTATTTCATGCACAAGCTGCGCCGCGGGACCTCCGAGACCTTCTATGAAAAGGCCGCGATGAAGTTTCTGGGCATCGACAAGCTGAAGGCCGTCAAAAAGGGATAGCGCCCCCGCTGCCCCCGGACGGACAGGCAGGCGCGGGAAACCGCGCCTGTTTGCGTGCCCTCAGTTCGCAGGCGCCGAATGGGCGGGAGCGGAGCTGGCGGGGGCCGGTTTCGCCGTCGCGGCGGCGGTGGCGGCGGCCTGGGCCTTGGCGCGTTCCTCGTGGCGCCAGATCCCGAAGAATTCGAACCCGCCCAGCACCAGGGCCACGCCGATCGCGATCAGATAATTCTTCGAGGTGCCAAGCGGCGAGGGCGGCAGGTTCGACATGATCTTGCTCCTTTCGAGCCGGGGTTTGCAGCTTTTCCAAGGATAGGGCGGCCGCGGCGAAAGGACAGGGCGCGAAAGGACAGCGGGCGAAAGGACAGGGGGGCGAAAGGCGGGCTAGAGCGGCGGGCCCAGAAACCGCGCCTCGAAGGCCGCGGCGGAAAGCGGCGGCGCCAGCAGGAACCCCTGCCCCATGTCGCAGCCCATCGCCGCCAGCGTCGCCGCCTCGGCCTCGGTCTCGATCCCCTCGGCCAGCGTCGCATAGCCGAAGCGCCGCGCCAGCCCGGTGATCGCCTCGACGATCAGCCGGGCGTTGCGGTCCGCCTCGATGCCGCGCACGAAATGCGCGTCGATCTTCAGCATCGAGACCGGCAGCCGCGCCAGATAGGCCAGACAGGAATAGCCGGCGCCGAAATCGTCGATCGCCAGCCGCAGCCCGCGCGCGCGCAACCGCCCAAGCGCCTCGACCGCGCCCGGAACCCGGTCGGCCAGCTGATCCTCGGTCAGCTCGATCTGCAGCCCGGTGCAGTCGCAGGCGCAGCCCGCGCAGCCGGTCAGCGCCTCGGCCCAGTCGGGCGCGGCCAGATCGGCGGCGGTCTGGTTGATCGACATCAGCCAGTCGGCCCCCACCCGCCCGGATTTGCGCCAGCGGCACAGGGTCCGCGTCGCCTCGCCGAAGACCCAGCGATCGAGCGCGGGCATCAGCCCCGCCCGCTGCGCGACGGGCAGGAAATCGCCCGGGGTGATCAGGCCGCGGCCGGGGCGGTTCCAGCGGATCAGCGCCTCGCAGCCGCGCAGGCCGCGGTCGTGCAGACCGAAAAGCGGCTGGAACTGCAGCACCATCTCGCCGCGCTCGACCGCGCCCGCCAGCGCATGGCGCAAATCCAGCTCGCGCGCCGCCTCGACCCCCATCTGCGGTTCGTAAAGCATCACCGTGCGACGGCTCATCTTGCCCGCGTACATCGCCAGATCGGCATTGCGCAACAGCACGTCGCGGCTGTCGCCATGGGCGCCGAAACAGGCGATCCCCACCGTCGCCGCCGGGCGATACTGATGCAGCCCCGGCAGGTCGATCGGCAGCGCCAGCGCCTCGAGCAGCGCCAGCGCCTGCCGCTGCGCCGCCTCGGCGCCGGTGTCGCGCAAAAGCAGCACGAATTCGTCGCCGCCGATCCGGGCGATGAAATGATCCGCCCCGGCGCCGATCCGCAGCCTTTGCGCCACCGCCGAGAGCAGCATGTCGCCGGTTTCATGGCCCAGCGTGTCATTGACCGACTTGAACTGGTCGAGATCGATGAAAAGCACCGCAAAGCCGCGCCCGCCATGCCCCGCCCGTTCGATCCAGCCGTCGATCCGCTCGCCCAAGAGGGTGCGGTTCGGCAACCCGGTCAGCAGGTCGTAATTCGCCAGCCGCAGGTTGTCCGCCTGCGCCTGCCGCAAGGGCGTCAGGTCGGAAAACATCGCCACATGGCCCAGCACCCGCCCCGAAGCATCGGCCAGACGGGTGATCCGGCTCCAGCAGATCATCGACTTGCCTTCAGAGGAACGCAGCACCGCCTCGCCGCGCCAGAGGCCGCGCGCGCGCAGCTCGGCCAGCCAGCCGTCCTGCGGTGCGCTCGTCTCTGTCGCGGGACCCGGCCCCGGCGCGGCCATCGCGACCAGAAGCCCCTCGAGCAGCCGCCCGAGCAGCCGCGCCTGACCAAAGCCCGCCACCTGTTCGAAAGCGGCATTGGCGCGCAGGATCCGCAGATCGGGATCGGTCAGCACGATCGCCTCCGAGGATTGGTCGAAGACCATCTCGGCCAGCTCGCGGGCGCGGACTTCCTCGGTCACGTCATGGCTGCGGGTCACGACGCCGACGACAGCGCCGAAATCGTCGAAGAGCGGCATCTTTTCCGTGCGCAGCCGTTCCCATCCGCCCGCAGAGACCGTCCGGGACGGCGGCGCAAGACTGTCCGCCGGGCGCAGCCGCGTCTGTTCCAGCGTGATCCCGCTTTGCGTCCTGCGCACCCGGGCATCCAGCTGCGCGGCATGCAGCGCCTCGATCAGCGGCAGGAAATCCTGCGGCAGCTGGCCGATCACCTCGGCCTCGCTGCGGCCGTTGGCGCGCAGGAAAGCCCGGTTCACCAGGCAGACCCGGCCGTCGGCATCGGTGACGCTGACCGGATCGGGGAAGGCATCCAGCAAGAGCCGCCGCAGATCGGCGCCCGCATGCGCCAGCGCAGGATCGGTTCCGGGGCTGGTTTCCGGCGCGGAACCGGGGTCGGGCAGCAGCAGCAGCCACCAGCGGCCGGGGGTCTCGGGCTGCGGCTTGCGCGCCCGCAACAGCGCCGCCTGCGCCCGGCGGGTCTGCCCGGGGGCCAGGGCGAAGACAAGGGTCAGATCCGCCGCCGCGGGCGCCGCCGGATCGCCCGCCCGCGCCAAAGCCGCCGACAGCCGCCCGATCTGCGGCCGCGTCAGCGACCGGCGCAGCGCCGCCCCGCCGTTCTGCTCGAAGCTTTCGCCCAGAAACCGCCGCGCCGCCTCGTTCGAATAATGCAGGCCCAGCGTCGCATCGATGCTGAGGATCGGCACCGGCGCGTCGCGCAAGAGCCGGTGCATCGCCTCCAGATCGGCTTGCTGACGCGCCCCCTCCTCGATCAGCTGGCCCAGCGCGGCGGCCTGTTCGACAACGCCCAGACGCAGCCGGTTGAAGCCGAGAAGCACCGCCTCATCCAGACCCGCCGCCGTCAGCGCGCCCTCGACCTGACGGAACTGCAACTCGGTCAGCGTCACCAGATCGTGGCCGAAGCCCCCCGCCAGATCGGCATCGATCCTTCCGGGCGAAGAGCTCATGCGCGCGGCGCCCCCCCGTCGGCTCCGGTCCCGTCAGATCCGGGCAGGCCCCCGGAACTGGTCTCGGGGCTGGCTTCGGTCTGGTTGTGCCAGCGGGTGATCTCGATATGGCTGACCACGGCGCCGCCGCGGGCGCCATCGAGCGGGCGCGCATGCATCACGAACCAGCGCGGCTGCCCCGGCGCATCGCAGGGATATTCCATGGTGAAATGCCGCTGCTTGCCGGTCAGGACGCTGCGGATCCCCTCGACCGCGCGTTTCGCATAGCCGGAATCGATCGCCGCCTCGCCGATGTCGCAGCGGCCGACATAATTCGTGCCGACCCCGGTATGGGCCAGCCCCGGATCGCCGTTATCCGCCGCAAACCGGGTCCAGGCGGCGTTCACCAGCAGAATGTCGCCATGCCCGTCCAGCACCGCCACATGTTCGGCCAGCCCGTCGATCACCGCCTGCAACAGCTGCAGGTTGCGGGTCTGGGTGATGTCGACAAAGGTCACCACCGCGCCCTGCGCCGCCGAGGACGGCACCCGATAGGGCAGCATCCGCACCAGATAATGTCGCCCGTTCAGCCCCGAGACCTCGCGCTCGGTGCGGGACTGGCCCTGCAGCGTGCGGCGCAGATCATCCAGCAGCGCCGGATAATCCAGCCGATGCGTCAGATCGCCCAGCGGGCGGCCGACATCGACATCGCGGATGCGGAACAGCTCTGCCGCGTCGGGGCTGAACCGCGTCACCGTCAGCTCGCTGTCGACAAAGATCGTGCTCATCGCCATGATCTCGGTCAGGCTGTCCAGATCGGCGTTCGAGCGGTTCAGCAGGTCGATCTTTTCCTGATATTCCGCATTGAGCGAGTTCAGTTCCTCGTTGACCGACTGCAATTCCTCGTTGGCCGATTGCAGCTCCTCGTTCGAGGCCATCATCTCCTCGTTCGTCGCCTGCAATTCCTCGTTCGAGGTTTCCAGCTCCTCGATCATCGCCTGCAGGCTTTCGCGCGTCATCGCCAGCTCGGCTTCCAGCATCTCGATGCGGGCGCCGACCTCGCGGTCGATGTCGATGCCGGAAATGCCGTCATCGGGGCCCTCGTCGGGCTCGAAGGCGAGGATGTAAAGCCGCCCCTCGTCGCTGTCGGTGCCCTGCTTGACCGGCACGACGCGCAGCCGCAGCCGCATGGGATCGGGGCCCAGGATGCCCTCGGCGATCGGGATCGAATCCGAGGCGGCTTCCTCGCCCAGCCGCGCCGATTTGAACAAAAGCGCCGAGGCGACGGGCAGAAGCGGCTCGACCAGCATCCGGCCGATTTCCAGCGAGGCGGCGCCTTCGCGCATCTGCATGAAGCGGCTGACCTCGCCGTAGGAATGCAGGATCTCGTGGTGGCTGTTGACCAGAAGCGCGGGCGGCGGCGCGTAGGTGCGCGAAAGCGTGGCAAAGCCGCGCTCGACCGCGGTGACGGGGGCATTGTCGGCGCGGGTGCGCGGCGGGCGCGGCGTGACGTAAAGCCCGGCGCGGCGGTCGGTCAGCGGCGCGGCCCCCGGGCGCAGCGCCTGCCAGATCCGGTGCCGGGCCGAGAGCACCGAGAAATCGTCCTGCACCTGCACCAGCGCCTCGGAGCCGCCGAGGAACAGATAGCCCCCGGTGCGCAGCGCATAATGCATCCGCCGCAGCGCGCGTTCCTGCGCCTCGGGGCGGAAATAGATCAGCGTGTTGCGGCAGGTGACCAGATCCATCCGGGTGAAGGGCGGGTCCGACAACAGGTTGTGGCGGGCGAAAACGATGGTCTGCCGGATCTCGGGACGGATCGTGTATTGCCCGCCGCGGGTGGTGAAGAAGCGTTCCAGAAAGGTCGTCGGCAGATCGGCGGCGATGGTTTCGGCAAAGAACCCGGCCGCCGCGGTCTCGATGTTCATCGGCTCGACATCGGTGGCAAAGATCTTCAGCGTCGGCCAGCGCCCCGCCCGCTCGAAAGCGTCAAAGAACAGCATCGCCAGCGTATAGGCTTCCTCGCCCGTCGCGCAGCCCGCCGTCCAGACCCGCAGCGTCGAGCCCACCGCCGCCTGCGCCACCAGCGGATCGATCACCTTTTCCGCCAGTTCGGCAAAGGAGTCCGGATCGCGGAAGAACGAGGTGACCGGGATCAGCATTTCCCGGCGCAGGCTGGCCAGCTCGGTGCGGTCATGCGTGAGCAGTTCCAGATAGGAGGTCAGGTCCGGCACCTGCCGCACGCCCATCCGCCGCTCGATCCGGCGCTGCACCGTGCCGGGCTTGTAATCAAGGAAATTCACCTCGCCCGAGAGCGACAGGATCTCGACGATCCGGCCCAGGGCCTCGGCCGGTTCCAGCCCGTCGAACTGGCCCACGGCGACGCGGTCGTCATCCACCGCCACGCCCGTCGCGCCATCGGGACGCTCGGCCCCGGTGAGCTGGCCCAGCCGCGGCCGCCGGATCAGGTAATCAGCGATCCAGGGGCCGATCCGCTCGATGCCCAGCGCGGAATCGATGAAGCCCGTCGCGATGGCCGAACGCGGCATGCCGTCAAAGCGCGCGTCGCGCGGATCCTGCGCGATGGCGACGCCGCCCGCCGCATGCACCGCGCCAACGCCGCGGGTGCCGTCCGAGCCGGTGCCCGACAGCACCACCGCCACGGCGCGGCTGCCAAAGCCCGCCGCCATCGAGGTGAAAAACGCGTCGATCGGCAAGGACAGCACGCGGCGATCCTTGGGCGCCAGCCGCAGATGCCGTCCCTCCAGCGTCATGATCGTCGCGGGCGGGATCAGAAACACCGTGTCGGCGGCCAGTTCCATCTCGTCCTCGACGGTGACGACCGGCATTTTCGTATGCCGCGCCAGCAGCGAGGCCATGATCGACTTGTGGTCGGGCGACAGGTGCTGGATCACCACATAGGCCGCGCCGGTATCGGCGGGCAGCCCGTCGAAAAGCCGCTCGAGCGCGTCAAGCCCCCCGGCCGAGGCGCCGATCGCCACCACCGCGCGGGGCTCCGGCGCGGCCGAAGCCGCGGCCCCCTGCCCGCCTTGCATGTCCGTCTCTGGCGCAGGAACGTCCATCATGATCGCTCCTTTCCGGGCCCTGCCCTTGCGTCTTCGCCGGATCCGCTTGCCTGCGCTTTCTGCGAAGGCCCTGCGAAACCAGTGAATTTCCCTCGAATGAGAAGCCTTCGGCCCCCCGCTGTCAACGTCTTTCGATCTGCCTCCGGCGCGGCGCCCGCCGCCCCGGCCCGCCGCTCAACAAATCCGCGGCAATTGCTCACCCACCAGCATGTCGACGATCCTTGCCCCGCCAAAGGCCGTGCGCATCCGCACTTGTCCCGCGTGCTCTGCCACCGCCCGCCCGACGACGCAAGCCCCCGCGCCCTCGGGCCGCGCCCGCATCGCCGCAAGCGCCGCGGCGGCCTCGGCTTCGGGCACGAAGACCACCAGCCGCCCCTCGTTCGCCAGATAAAGCGGGTCCAGCCCCAGGATCTCGCACAGGCCCACCACCTCGGGGCGCAGCGGCAGCGCGGTTTCCTCGATCACAAGGCCACAGCCCGCCGTCTGCGCGATCTCGTTCAGCGCCGAGGCCAGCCCGCCCCGGGTCAGATCGCGCGCCGCGCGGATCCCCGGCGCCGCGGCGATCACATCGGCCATCAGATGGCCCAGCGCGGCGCAATCGCTCTCGATGTCCGATGTCAGCGCCAGATCCCCCCGCGCCGCCAGAATCGTCGCGCCATGATCGCCCAGCACGCCATTGACAATCGCCACATCGCCCGGCCGGACCCGCCCGGCCGCCATCTCCCGCCCCGGCGGGATCACGCCCACGCCCGAGGTGGTGACGAAAACCCCGTCACAGGCGCCGCGGCCCACGACCTTGGTATCGCCGGTGACGATCCGCACCCCGGCCGCTTCCGCCTCGCGCGCCATCGTGGCGACGATGCGGCGCAACAGCGCCACCTCGGTCCCCTCCTCAAGGATGAAGGCCGCCGAGAGCCACAGCGGCCGCGCCCCCCCCACGGCCAGATCGTTCACCGTGCCGCAGACCGCGATCTTGCCGATGTCGCCGCCCGGAAATTCGACCGGCGTCACCACATAGCTGTCGGTGGTAAAGGCCAGCCGCGCGCCCGGCTCGGCCAGCGCCGCCTCGGTCAGCCGCGCCTGATCCTCCATGCCGGGCGGCTGAAAGACCGAGGTGAAGACCTCCTCGATCAGATCCCGCATCGCTTTGCCACCGCCGCCATGTGCCAGCGTCACCCGCTCATCTCTCAACGCCATCTCATCTTGCTCCAAATACGTCGCGGGGGTCCGGGGGAGGTCGCACCTCCCCCGGTCGGTGGGGGGCCCGGGGGGAGGCGATGCCGTGCTTGGGCGGGGGGTGCGGGGGGCGGCCGCTTTGAGTCGGGGGCAACGCCCCCGAAACCCTCATTCCGCCGCCCGCGCCCCGCCATATTGCCAATAGGCCGCACAGGCCCCCTCCGAACTCACCATCAGCGCGCCCAGCGGCATTTCGGGCGTGCAGCCCTTGCCGAATTGCGCACAGGCGACGGGTTTCATCCGCCCGGTCATCACCGCGCCGCAGGCGCAGCCCTCGGCCTCCTCGACCGCGGCGCGCTGGCCCGCATAGCCCACGCCGAATTTCTCCTCGGCATCATGGGCGCGATAGGCCGCCCGAATGCGCAGCCCCGAGGCGTCGATCTCGCCAAGCCCCCGCCATTCGAACGAGGGCCGCCGCTCATAGACGTCAGCAATCGCCGCCAGCGACACCCGGTTGCCATGCTCGGGCACGACGCGGGCATATTGGTTCTCGATCGCCGCGCGGCCTTGGGATATCTGGCGCAGCACCATCAGCACCGATTGCAAGAGATCCGTGGGTTCGAACCCCGCGACGACCAGCGGCTTGCCGTAATCCTCGGCAATGAAATCATAGGGATGAATGCCGATCACCATCGAGACATGGCCCGGCCCGATGAAGCCGTCGAGCCGCATGTAGGGGTCATCCAGCAGCGCCCTGATCGGCTCGGGCACGGTGATGTGGTTGCAAAAGACGCTGAAATTCGCCAGCCCCTCGCGCGCGGCCTGCTGGATCGCCAAGGCAGTCGAGGGCGTCGTCGTCTCGAAGCCCAGACCAAAGAACACCACCTCGCGCCCGGGGTTGCGCCGCGCCAGTTCCAGCGCATCCAAGGGCGAATAGACCATGCGGATATCGGCCCCCGCCGCCTTCGCCTGCATCAGGCTCAGCTTCGAGCCCGGAACCCGCATCGCATCGCCAAAGGTGCAAAAGATCACCTCGGGCCGCCCGGCGATCTCGATGCATTCATCGACCCGCGCGCGCGGCAGCACGCAGACCGGACAGCCCGGCCCGTGGATGAATTCGATGCCCGGATGAATGAGCTTGTCGAGCCCGTAGCGAAAGATCGAATGCGTGTGCCCGCCGCAGATCTCCATGATATGGACGGGCTTTTCCGCCGTCGCGCCGATCTGGTCGGCCAGCCGCGCGATCTCCGCCAAAAGCCCCTTCGCCAGCGCGGGGTCACGGAATTCCGAGGCGAATTTCATCCCCGCCCCTCCAGCGCCGCGGCACCCTCGGCCATCTGCGCGAGCGTCTCCTGCGCCTCGCCCAGATCGCGCAAAGCCTCCAAGGTCCGCGCCGCCTCGGCTTCGTCAATGAGGCTCATCGCAAAGCCGACATGGATCAGCGCCCAATGGCCCAGAAGATCCTCAAGCGGCCCCTCGGCGACACAGGCCACGTTCACCGCGCGCTTCACCCCCGAGACATCGGCCAAGGCCATCATCCGACCGGCGTCGGTGATCGCCACGATCTGGCCCGGAATCCCCAGACACATCAGTCTTCCTCCTCTTCCTGCACCCGGCCCGCCGGATGCTCGATGCCGTAGCGGTCCAGCTTCGCGCGCAGGCCGACCCGGCTCAGCCCCAGTTCCGCCGCCGCCCGGCTCTTGTTCCAGCGGTTGCGGGTCAGCGTCTCGCGCAGGATCCGCATCTCGATCAGCTCGATGCGATCCTTCAGCGTGCCATCCGCCGTCATCACCTCCTCGGCCGAGCGGTCGGCGCCGCTTTCGGAGGGCGCCGCCTGCAGGATGTGACGCGAGATCAGCTCGGCGCCGAGCACATTGTCCTGCGCGAAGATCAGCATCCGCGTGACTTCATTGTGCAATTCCCGCAGGTTGCCGGGCCAGTCGTAGTTTTCCAGAAATTCGAGCGCGGCGGCGTCGAAGCCCAAGGCCTGCTTGCCATGCCGCACCGCCGCCTCGGCCAGCATCGATTGCGCCAGAAGCGCGACATCGCCGCGCCGCGCGCGCAAGGGCGGCAGCGCGATTTCCCCCGCCGAAAGCGCATAATAAAGATCGGCGCGAAACCGCCCCTCGGCCACCATCGCGCGCAGATCGGCCGCCGCCCCGGTGATCAGCCGCAGGTTGGTCGAGGCGGTTTCCTGCCCGCCCAAGGGCGTGATCGCGCCATCGGCCAGCATCCGCAGCAGCGCCAGCTGCAGGGCCGGGCTGGCCGCCTCGACGCCCGCCACGAAAAGCGTGCCGCGATCGGCCTTTTGCGCCAGACCGATCTTCGCCACGCCCCCCGGCAGCACGCCGCGCCGCGCCCCGAACAGCTCGATCATCGCCAGATCCTCGGGCAGACCGGCCAGGTTGATCTCGTAAAACGGCTTGTCCGAGCGCAGCGAGACGTAATGCATCGCCCGCGCCAGCTGCGCCCGGCCAGAGCCGGGTTCGCCGCGCAACAGCACCGGCACGTCGAAACTGGCAAACTGCCGCGCCAGCGCGATCGCCCCGGTCATCGCGGAATTCGGCGTGCGCAGGATGGTTTCAAACCCCATCCCCTCGCGCAGCGCGCGGCGGCGCTTTTCCACCCGGCTTTCCGAGGTGGAATTGAGAAGCCGCATCTCCAGCGAGAGCCGCTCGTTTTCGCGCGCCAGAGTGAACATCCGCGCCGCGTTGCGCGCCGAGGACAGAAGCTGTTCGGGATGCCAGGGCTTGGTCAGGAACTGATGGATGCCCGCATCATTGATCGCCGCCATCATCGAGGCGCTGTCAGTATACCCGGTGATGATGATGCGCACGGTTTCCGGCCAGCGCTCGCGCACTTCGGTCAGGAAATCGACCCCGGTCCGGCCCGGCATGCGCTGGTCACAGATGATGACCTGCACCCATTCCTCTTCCAGAATGGCGATCGCCGCCTCGGCGCCCTGCGCGGTCAGCACGTCGAAATCGTCTTCGAGCGCAAGTTTCATCGCCGCCAGCGAATGCGGCTCGTCATCGACCAGAAGGATCGCGGGGGCCGAGGCAGCCATCAGCGCGCTTTCCGCGCCAGACCCGCGCGCAGCCAGTCGATCCAGGCGCCCATGCCGTCGCCGGTGCGGGCCGAGACGCGCAGAACCTCGATCTGCGGGTTCACCCGGCGGATATTGGCTTCATAAAGGTCCAGATCGACATCGCAATAGGGCGCCAGATCGACCTTGTTGAGGATCGCCAGCCCCGCGGCGGCAAACATGTCGGGGTATTTCAGGGGCTTGTCCTCGCCCTCGGTGACCGACAGGATCGCCACCTTGGCATCCTCGCCCAGATCGAAGGCGGCCGGGCAGACCAGATTGCCGACGTTTTCGATGAAGAGAAGCGCGCCCGCAGGCAGCGGCAGATGTGCCAGCGCCTGTTCGACCATCGCACCGTCGAGATGGCAGCCCTTGCCGGTATTGACCTGAATCGCCGGTGCCCCGGTGGCGCGGATGCGGTCGGCATCATTCGTCGTCTGCTGATCGCCCTCGATCACCGCCAGGGGCTGCGCGCCCAGCATCTCGATCGTCTTCACCAGCAGCGTGGTCTTGCCCGACCCGGGCGAGGACACGAGGTTGGTTGCAAAAGTGCAATTTTTCGCCAAAGCCGCGCGGTTTCGGGCGGCATATTGGTTGTTTTTCGACAAGATGTCGGTTTCGATCTCGATCAGCCGGGCCTGGCTCATGCCGGGCACTTCGGTGCCCGCCGGACCATGGCCCAGATGGATGTCATGGGCACAGGCGCCATGGGAATGGCCGTGATCGTGGCCATGCGCATGCGGGTGATCGCTGTCGGCCTCGGCGCCGTGACCGGCCGCGTGGCTGTGGCTGTGCGCATGCGGATGGGCATGGCTCGTGCCGTCGGCATGGGTGTGCCAGTGGCTGTGGGAATGGCTGTGGGGGCCCTGCGGCTCGGCCAGAACGGCAAAGGGGGCGGGCTTGTGCGCGCCGTCCTTGCCCTGGCTTTTCAGATGCGCCTTGAACTGATCCTCGACGCTGTGACCGCCACAGCCGCATACCGTGCACATCAGAGCACCTCCAAATCCTTGATCCGCATCTCGTCGCCGCCCTGCACCAGAAGCCTTGTGCCGCCACATTCCGGGCAGATGTCCAGCCGATGCTCGATTTCCACCGTCTTGCCGCAGTCAAAGCAGGCCGCCTGCCCCGGAAGGTCGATGATCTGCACCGCGGCGCCTTCGGCCAAAGACCCGCGCAGGACCACGTCGAAGGCGAAGTCCAGCGCCGCACGCTCCACCCCGGCCAGCCGCCCGATCTCGAGCCGCACCCGCGTCACCTTTGCAAACCCGTTGGCGCGGGCGGCCTCCTCGATCGCCGTGCGAATCCCCTCGACGATCGACATTTCATGCATGCGCCAGCTCCTGCACCGAGACTGCCACACAGGGGTCCAGAATGTCGATGACCAA
The DNA here is from genome assembly GCF_000021865.1 of Rhodobacter capsulatus SB 1003. Taxonomy (NCBI): domain Bacteria; kingdom Pseudomonadati; phylum Pseudomonadota; class Alphaproteobacteria; order Rhodobacterales; genus Rhodobacter; species Rhodobacter capsulatus. The sequence goes on along the minus strand of NC_014034.1, from coordinate 850,509 downwards.
AGCCGCCAGACCGGCCTTGGCGGCGGGCAGACTGGCCAGCGAGAGCGCGAGCGCCCCGCACGGGGCGAGCAGGTGATCGGTGGGGGTGACGCGGGAAAGCGCCGTGACCATCCCCGCCTCGGCCCGGGCCGAGAGCGCATAGGTGCCGCGCGCCGCCGCCACCAGCGCCAGCCCCGGGCGCGGCGTTGCGGCCGCGGGCGGCGCCAGCGCGAAAGCATGCAGATCGACGATCCGGCCCAGCGCGCGCCAGAACGGGCCCCGGCCGAACCGCGCCTCGGCCTGGCGCATCAGCGGATCATCGGCGACCCGCCCGGCGGGGGAATTTTCCTGCGCCGTCAGGGCCATGGGATCGGAAAGCGGGGGCAGGACCGCCACCGCCTCGCCCGGCGCGAAAGCATGGCCCAGCGTGGCCAGAAGCGGCGCCACCCCCTGCCCCGAGGTCAGGAAGGGCCACAGATCCGCGGGTTTCGCCCCGCCCCAAAGCCAGTGTTGCAGCGCCGCGCCGCCCTCGGCCCAATGCTCGGGCAGCGGCTGCGGGGCAAGGCCCAGAAGCTTCGGCCAGATCAGGCAGAGCTTCGCCAGATGATCGCGCAGGATCTCGCGCCGCGCGGGCGCCGCCTCTGCCGGCAGCCCCAGCGCCAGCCGCGCCGCATGGCCCTGCGCCGCGCCGCACAGATTGAAGAGCCGCGGCAGCAGCTCTGCCACCTGCCCGGGCGGCTTGCCCAGCAGCAGCGCCGCCACCGGCAAGGGATCGGGCGGGGTCAGACTGACCGCCAGCCGCTGCCCCTCGGGACGCAGCACGATGCCCAGCGCCGCGCTCATTCCGCCGCGCCCTCGTCTTCGCCCGCCAGACCGGCCGAGATCAGCCGCCGCCGCGTCGGTTGCGCCATCGCCTCGGCCCGGGCGGCGGTTTCGGCCTTTTCGGCCTCGGCCGCCTCGAGCGCCGCCAGCTCTGCGGTGCGGCTGGCGCGGATTTCGGCGGCGCGGTCGGTCTCGGCGCGGTTTTCCGCCTTGAAGAGTTCGATCATCACCGCGCGGGCCAGATCGACCGCCTGCATCTGGGTCTGGAAATCGCCCATCGTCGGGTACAGCGAGCAGGCCTTGTAGCCGCCCACCATCTCGCGCCGGTTGTGGATGAATTCATAGAGGCCCGAGGGGAATTCCAGGTCTTCCTTGACCCCCGGGATCAGGCCCGACCAATCCTCGCCCGCGGCGGGCAGCTGGATCAGGTTCATGAACCAGGGGCTGACCAGCACGCCAAGCCCGCGGCCCTCATGGCTGCGAAAGCCCACGGCTTCGATCGACAAAGCCTTGTTCACCAGGGGCACGTCGCGCATTTTCGAATGCCAGATCTCGCGGAAATCGGCGACCAGCGCCGAGACCTGCGCATCGACGCGGTTTTGCTCCAAAAGCGCGGGGGCGCCGGGATCGCTTTGCACGATGAACTGCGCTTTCGGCGCGTCGCAATTCGGGCAGTGCCAGTCTTCGGGCAATGCGGTGAAGGGCGTGCCGGGCAGAACCTGGCGGAATTCGTCGCCCGAGGCCGGGTCGTAGGGCGTCCAGCAGATCTTGCATTCCATGATCGCCAGATCGGAAATCCGGTCATTGGCGCCCAGGTAAGAGCCCTCGAAGCCCGCGCGTGTCGGCCCGCTCAACGGATCGCCTCCAGCACTTCGCGGATGCGGCCCGCCGAATCTTCCAGATCCTCGCGCGCGGCCAAGGCCACTTCCGGCATCGTCGTCACCTCGATCGTGTCGAGGATCAGCGCATCGGTCGAATTGTAGAACTGCACCCGCCAGACATGCGGCGTCGCCGTCGCGGTGATCCGGCAATTGCCATAGCCGCGCGACAGGATCGTCACCGCGCCCTCGCCCAGCATGTAATCGAGCAGCGTCAGGTCTTCTTCCGTATGCGGAAGCAGCGTCAGGTTGATCACATCCGCCGCGCCCCCCACGTAAGCGGCGGATTTGTCGAACAGTTCCGCGATCAGCGCCGGGGCGTTCACGACGCCGTCGGAAAGCGGCGGCAGCGCGGTCTGGCCCTTGCGGAAGGGCTCGAAGGCGCGGCTCAGCGCCGCGGCGGGCACCGCCCCCACCTCGATCCGGTCAACGCCCGCACCGGCCACCGACCAGACCCCGGCAAAGACCGATTCCTGCACCATCAGCGCCGGGATGCCGCGGATCTTCATCGCGACCTCGCCCTGCCCCATAGTTTCCGCGATCAGCGCGCGGTTTTGCGCATCCAGCCCCGCCAGATCGAAACTGGCCATGCCGCCCCGCGCGCAGGCCTCGGCCGCCGCGGCGATCTCGTCAAGCAGCTTCAGCGCCGGGGTAACGGCAGAGCTGTCCTCGACCTCGGGCAGATGCGCCGAATAGGTCCGCATGCCGGAGGGCAGCTGCATGTAGCCCAGTTCCTCGTCGCCTTCGGGCTGCGAGCCGGGGCCGAAACCGACGGGGGGCAGGTGGAAATTCGAGACCATGGCTCAGCCTTTCGCGGCAAGGATATGAGAGGTGCGGGCGATGTAATCGTCCCAGTCGCGGATCTTTTCGATGCCGCCCAGAAAGTCGCCGTCGCGGAAGAACAGGAACGAGGGGGTTTTCAGCACCCGGGTGGTTTCGCGCAGTTCGGTCTCGATGCCGTCGCCGACGACGGCGCAGTCAAAGGCGTTCTGAAAGGCCTGGCGCAGTTCGGGCAGCACCACGGCGGCATCGGGGGTTTCCAGATTGCGCGCCGCGTCGCCCGGCACGAACAGGCAATGCGCCCCCGGCCGGGTGGTGAATTCGCGCAGGTCATGCGCGTTTTCCAGCCGCGGCCAGCCGAACTCGGTGGTCAGCCGGGCCACCAGCGGATGGGTCTTGCCCGAGGGCGGCGCGGTGTCGGGCATATGAAAATCGTGCATGGGAACCTCAGGCGCGGGTCTTGCCGGCGTCAAGCGCGGCTTGAAGATGGGGGGGAAGCTGGGGCGAACGGGCCTCCAGATCGGCGAAGGCATCGCCAAGATCGCCGCCCGCCATCAGCGACCGCAGCCCGCCCAGCGCGGCGGAAATCTGCGCGGCGGCTTCGGGGGTCAGCACCTCGCGGGCGGCACCAAGGAAGGCCAGGACCCAGTCGCCCGGCCGCGCCTCGGGCACCAGCGACAGATCGACCAGACCGGGGCGGCCGTCCTCGATCACGTCGCCACGGATGCCGTCCACCGCCAGCAATTGCACGGGAATGCCGACGCACATCAGGCGCGGACCTTGGCGGCCGAGGGGAAGAAGCGGTGATCGCCGATCCGGCAGGCCTCGTCCTCGGAGGGGCGGCCGCGTTCATAGGCGTCACGCGCCAGCGAGGGATCGACCAGATCGTTGCTGATCGTCGCGCCCTTCGTCACCTCGATGCCCCAGGCGCGCAGTTCCCGCACCGCCTCGGCGATGGCGAAATCGATCTGCCCGGCCACGGCCGGACGCAGGGAGCCGCCGTAATCCTCCAGCTCGACCGGCTGGCAGCCGATCAGCGTCATGCGGGACGGGCAATAGCCCATCAGCTGCGCCGTGGCGATGACGTCCTGAAAGCCGGTCTGATGCAGGCTCATCTTTTTCGCGCCCATGAAGGCGGGCACGTCGTCGTCACGCATCGTGACCAGCGTGCCGGGGGTGAAGCCGAAATCGACCGCGTCAAAGACGATCAGCGCCTCGGCCTCTTCCAGAAACGGCAGCAGGTAAAGCCCCTGCGTGCCGCCATCGAGCAGCCGGACATTGGCGGGCAGCGCATGGGTTTCGGCCATCCGCTCGACACAGCGCACGCCAAAGCCCTCGTCGGCCCAAAGCACGTTGCCGATGCCCAGAACAAGAACCCGTTCAGGTTTGAATGCTGGCATGGGTCCCTCCCTAGACCGCCGCTGGCAGGGCGTTTGCCCCATGATGATCGACCCCGTCGCCCCGGAAAACCCGGCAAGAGAGTCGGAATCGCCCAAATTCTGGAAACCTTGTTACCACTTATAAGGTTATTTTGGAAGATATATTTCCACAATAAACCGAGCACAGATCACTCTGCGCCCGGTTGCAAAGCTTCTTTCCAGTCACTCGATCCGGTCGTCCTTGAAGGTCCGGTGCCCCGAGATCATCGTCGAGACCATCGACTGGCGGCTCATCACGTCTTCGCGCACCGCGGCGTAGATATGGATGATCGCGAAGATCACGATCGCCCACATGCCCAGATGGTGCAACGTGTGCAGCCGCTGGCTGTTTTGCACATAGCCCAGCACCCAGCCGAACAGGCTGTCGGTCACGCCCCCCTGCCCCGCGCCTTCGGCATAAAGCGCCCAGCCGGTGATCATCATGAAGGTGATGCCCAAGGTGATGAAGGTGAACATCGCCGCATGCGCCAGCGGGTTGTGGCCGATGTATTTCTTCGGCTCTTCTTCAAGGAAGAAATACCAGCGCAGCTCGAAGACGAATTCCTTCCAGTAGCGCTTGTTGAAGATCGGGATGTAGAACATCTGCCAGGCGTGGCGGTTGCCCACGAAGGCCCAGTAGATGCGGCCGAAAAAGCCCACCGACATCACCACCCCGGCGGCGAAATGCGCGAAGCGGATGTAGCCCATCACGAACTGGTCGGTGGCCTCGCCGATCTGCATCGAGGGCAGCGGCGAGGCGATGAAATAGCCGGTGACCACCAGGATGGTGATCGCCAGCGCGTTGACCCAGTGCCAGACCCGGACCGGCGCCTCGTAGACATAGACGGAGGTACGCCGCCGGATGCTTTCTAGGTCCTCGCGGGTGGCGTCGCCGGTCAGTCGCGAGGCCTCGAAGATTTCATCCGGGCCACGGACGGGGGCATTGATCCTTTCGTCGGAAACTCCCTTCATGGCATCCCCCTACCGGACCTTGACGGTGGTCAGGGGGGCGCCTTCGGCCGACATCACATGCGTCGAACAGGCCAGGCACGGATCGAAGCTGTGCAGCGTGCGCAGGATCTCGACCGGCTCTTCGGGGCGTTCCATCTTCGTGTTCAGCAGCGAGGCCTCGAAGGCGCCGATATTGCCCTTGCTGTCGCGGGGCGAGCCGTTCCAGGTCGTCGGCACGACGCATTGATAGTTCTCGATGCGGCCGTCCTTGATCTTGACCCAATGGCCCAGCGCGCCGCGCGGCGCCTCGGTCATGCCCACGCCCTTGGCCTCCTTCGGCCAGGTCGAGGGATCCCATTTCTCGACATTCGCGGTCGAGCTGTCGCCGTTCTTGATGTTGGTGACCAGCTTGTCGAAGAAGTGCTTTTGCAGACGGCAGCAGTATTCCGCCTCCAGAGCCCGCGCCGCAGTCCGGCCCAGCGTCGAGAACAGCGCCGAAACCGGCAGGTTCATGTCGCGCAGCAGGCCCTCGACCTGGTTCTTGATGTCCTCGTGGCCCTTGGCGTAACCGACGATGTAGCGGGCCAGCGGCCCCACCTCCATCGCATTGCCGCGCCAGCGCGGCGCCTTGATCCAGGAATATTTCGCGCCTTCGTCGATGTTCTCGATGTTGGTGCGGGTGCCTTTCAGGTTCGGGCCCAGCTCGAATTTCGGCTCGGTCCGGCCGTCCCAGGGATGCAGCCCCATGCCCGGCTCGCCGTAATCATACCAGGAATGGTCGACGAATTCCTGCACCTGTTCGGGGTCGGTCGTGTCGACGTCATGCACCTCGTTCAGGTTGCCGTTGATGATCGCCCCGCGCGGCAGATGCAGCTGACCGGCGCTGAAATCATTCGGGTTTTCCGGGATGTCGCCATAGGACAGCACCGATTGCCCCGACAGCCCGCCGCCATAGAGCCATTCCTTGTAGAAGCCGCCGATGGCCTTGAGGTCGGGCAGATAGACGTTGCGGGTGAATTCGGTGCAGCGGTCGATGATCGAGGAGACGAGGTTCAGCCGCTCCATGTTGATCGCACCGACCGCGCCCACGCCATCGACGTTGATCGGACAGGGCACACCGCCCACAAGCCAGTTCGGATGCGGGTTCTTGCCGCCGAAGATCGTGTGGACCTTGACCACTTCCTTTTGCAGATCCAGCGCTTCCAGATAATGCGTCGTCGCCATCAGATCGGCTTCGGGCGGCAGCTTGTAGGCCGGATTGTCCCAGTAGCCGTTCTTGAACAGCCCCAGCTGCCCGGATTCGACGAATTTCTTCAGCCGGTTCTGCACGTCGCGGAAATAGCCGGGGGACGACAGCGGATGGCTGGGCGAAACCATCTGCTGCAGTTCCGAGGTCGCCTTCGGATCGGCGCGCAGCGCATTGACCGGGTTCACCCAATCCAGCGCATGCAGGTGGTAGAAATGCACGATATGGTCGTGGATCTGCAGGTTCAGCTGCATCATGTTGCGGATCGAATTCGCATTGTCGGGGATGGTGATCCCCAGCGCGCTTTCGACCGCGCGGACCGAGGTCAGCGCATGGGTGCCGGTGCAGACACCGCAGATCCGTTCGGTGAAGGCCCAGGCGTCGCGCGGATCGCGGCCCTTCAGGATCACTTCAAGGCCGCGCCACATCGTCCCGGTCGAGACGGCGTTGGTGATGATGCCCTGATCGTTGACGTTCACTTCGCAGCGCATGTGGCCTTCGATCCGGGTGACGGGATCGACGACGATGCGCTTGCCGGCGTTGTCGAGGGTGAAGCCGTTCGGCGTTTGGGTCGTCATGGCTTACGCCTCCTCGTTCTTTTTCTGCGCGCGTTTGAGCACGGAGACCGCGGCATGGGCGGCGACGGCGGCGCCCACAAGGCCGGTGGCGGTCCAGCCGATCTGGTCGGCCGTGGCCTCGATGCCGAATTGCTTGATCGTGGTCAGCCGGTCATAGAAGCTGCCCTGATCCCAGAACCCGTCCTCGGAACAGCCGATGCAGCCGTGACCGGACTGGATCGGGAAGCTGACGCCGCCGTTCCAGCGCACGGTCGAACAGGCGTTGTAGGTGGTCGGGCCCTTGCAGCCCATCTTGTAGAGGCAATAGCCCTTGCGCGCGTTTTCGTCGTCCCAGTGTTCGACGAATTGCCCGGCGTCGAAATGCGGGCGGCGGTAGCATTTGTCGTGGATGCGCTGGCTGTAGAACATCGCCGGGCGGCCCTGACGGTCCAGTTCCGGCATCCGGTCGAAGGTCAGCATGTAGGTGATGACGCCGGTCATCACCTCGGCGATCGGCGGGCAGCCCGGGACCTTGATGATCGGCTTGTCGGTGATCACCTTGTGCACCGGCGTCGCCTGGGTCGGGTTCGGCGCCGCGGCCTGCACGCAGCCATAAGACGCACAGGCCCCCCAGCTGATGATCGCCTTGGCGCCCTCGGCGGCGTGGCGCAGCTTCTCGACAAAGGGCTTGCCGCCGGTGATGCAGAACATCCCGTCTTCGTTGAGCGGCGGGTTGCCCTCGACGGCCAGGATGTAGTTGCCCTTGTATTTGGCGATGGTTTCCTCGAAGGCCGCTTCGGCGGCGTGACCGGCGGCGGCCATCAGCGTGTCGTCGTAATCGAGCGAGATCATCGAGAGCACGACATCCTTGGCCAGCGGATGCGCCGAGCGGATGAAGCTTTCCGAACAGCAGGTGCATTCAAGCCCATGCACCCAGACGACCGGGGTGCGCGGCTTCGTTTCCATGGCTTCGGCGATTTTCGGCACGAAGGAGGGCCCAAGCCCCAAAGCTGCTGCGGTGAGCGAACAGAACTTCATGAAGCTGCGCCGGGTGATCCCCTGACGCCGCATCACGTCATAGAAAGTTTCGATGTCCGACAATTGTCCCTCCCTTGCCTTGTGACGCGCCGTGACCTCCTCGGCGCGCCCATGGGTAGAGTGGAATTCTCATGGTTGGGCCGGTTTCCGCCAATGAGAAACGGCAAATTGTCGCAGAAAAATTTTTCCTTGTTTTTCAATGGTGTGTGATTTTGTCACGTAAAAAAACCGAAAGTATTTTGACCGATTCCATTTCCACTTCGGTCAGTTGCTTTCCAATTTTGCCGCCGCGACAAGGGCCTGACCCAGGGCAAGGCCCCCATCGTTGGCCGGGATGCGGCCCTGCGTCAGAATGCCTTGATCGGCAAGGAAATTTCGCGTCATGGTTGCAAGTCTGGAATTCTGAAAACAGCCGCCCGTCAGCGCCACCGCCTCGGCCTGTCCGGCTTCGATCAGCCGCCGCGCTTCGGCGGCAAAAGCCTGCGCAAGGCTGGCGTGCAGCGCATGGGCGACACGGTCGGGGCGCTCGCCTGCCGCCAGAAGTTGAAACAGCGGCGCCGGGTCGATCGCCCCGCCGACGCAGGGCAGATCCGGCACCGGCCCGGTGTCGGCGGCCAGTGATTCCAGCCGCATCGCCGCCTCGCCCTCGTAGCTTTGGCGCATCGGACAGATGCCGAGACAGGCGGCGACGGCATCGAACAGCCGCCCGGCGCTGGACGACAGCGGCGCGTTGATCCCCTTGGCCGCCAGCTGCCGGGCCAGATCGCGCGGCGCCGCGGGGAAAAGCCGGTCGGCCAGATCGGAAAGCCCCGCCGCGTCAAGCCGCACCAGCGCATTGCGCCAGGGCTCGATCTGCGCCCGGTCGCCGCCGATCAGGGGCGCGGGTTTCAGCCAGGCCACCCGCTCGAAGCCCTTGTAATCGCCCAGCAGCAGCTCGCCCCCCCAGACCGTGCCGTCGGGGCCAAGGCCAAGCCCATCGAGCACGATCACCGCCACCTTGCCGCCGTCCTTGGGCCAAAGGTTCTCGCCCAGACAGGCGGCCAGATGGGCGTGATGGTGCTGCACGGCGATCAGCGGCACGCCAAGCCGCCCGGCCCGGGCGGCACCGTGGCGCGAGGCGCGGAAATCGGGGTGCAGATCGACCGCCACCGCCTGCGGGCGATGATCGAACAGCGCCGCATAATCGGCGTCGGCCTGCAGGAACGCCTCCCAGGTCAGGGCCTCGTCCAACTCGCCCAGGTGATGGCCCAAAAGCGCCTGGCCGGTCTTGATCAGGCACAGCGCCGCCTTCATCTGCCCGCCATAGGCCACGATCTGCGGCGCAGTCTCAAACCCCGGCGGCAGCGGCAGGGTGCCGGGCACCTGCCCGCGGGCACGGCGCAGCACCATCGGCGGATCGACGCGAACGACCGAGTCATCCAGCCGCCGGGCGATGGCGCGGTCATGCATCAGGAAGGCATCGGCAAAGGCCGACAGTTTTTCGCGCGCCTCATCGTTGCCGATCACCTGCGGCGCACCCGAGAGGTTCCCGGAGGTCATCACCAGCACGCCGCCAAAGGCATCCAGCAGCAGGTGATGCAGCGGCGTATAGGGCAGCATCACGCCCAGCTCGGCCATGCCGGGGGCAAGGGTTTCGGGCAGGCTGCCGCGCGCGGGCATCAGGACGATCGGCGCCGCGGGATCGCGCAGCGCGGCCAGGGCCGCGGGGCTGACCGCGACGATGCGCGCCAGATCCTCTTCGCGCGCCATCAACGCAAAGGGCTTGGCCGGACGGCGCTTCCTTGCGCGCAGCAAGTCGACGGCGTCAGCATTCGTCGCATCGCAGGCCAGATGAAAGCCGCCAAGCCCTTTCACCGCAAGGATTTCCCCGGCCTTCAGCCGGGCGGCGGCCAGACCGATCGCATCGCCCGGCAGCTCCGCGCCGCCCGCCTCCAGCCAGAGCCGCGGCCCGCAATCGGGGCAGGCGATGGGCTGGGCGTGAAAGCGCCGGTCGGCGGGGTCTTCATATTCCGCCCGGCAGGCCGGGCACATCGCAAAGGGCGCCATCGTCGTGCGGGCGCGGTCATAGGGCAGGCTTTGCAGGATGGAAAACCGCGGCCCGCAATGGGTGCAGTTGGTGAAGGCATAGCCGCGCCGCCGCCCCTCCCCCCGGATCTCCGCCAGACAGTCCGGACAGGTGGCGGCATCGGGCGTCACCCGCGTCTCGGCCCCGGCCGCGCCCGAGGCCGCGATCTGAAACCCCTCGGGCAGATCGTCGCAAACCGCCGCCGTCACCTCGACCGCATCGACCCGCGCCAAGGGCGGCGCCTGATCGCGCAAGGCCGCGGCGAAATCGCCCAGATCGCCCGCAACCCGGATCAGCACCCCCTCGGCATCGTTCAGCACGACCCCGCGCAGCCCGCGCGCCCGCGCCAATTGCCAGACGAAGGGCCGGAACCCCACGCCTTGCACCTGTCCGCGCACCCTGATCCGCCAAGCCTGCATTTCATCTTGCCTCAAATATCCCGGGGGTGTGGGGGCAGCGCCCCCACCGCGCTCAATGCACGGTGCAGACCATGCAGGGATCGAAACTGCGCACGACATGCTGCACCGCAACCGGACTGTCCTCGCCGGGCGCAACCGGGGCGCCGACCAGCGCCGCCTCCAGCGGCCCCGGCACGCCCGCGCTGTCGCGGGGGGAAAAGTTCCAGGTCGTCGGCGCGATGATCTGATAGGAGGCGATCTTGCCGCCCTCGATGCGCAGCCAATGGCCCAGGCTTCCCCGCGCGGCTTCGACGAGCCCCGCGCCCGCGCCCGTCTCGGGCATCCGGCCCTGCACCATGAAGACCGCCCCGGGGTCGAGCGCCGCCGCCCAGGTCTCCATCAGCAGCTGCGTCCGCGCCAGTTCCAGCAGCCGCCCGGCGACCCGCGCCAGCACGCCGCCCCCCGCCAGATCCACCGCCAGCGGATGGCCGTCGATCAGCTGCCGCGCCAGCGCCCCCACCTCGACCGGCTGCCCGCCCAGCCGCGGCGCCTTGCACCAGCTGTAGGCGCCCTCGCGCATCGTCTCGTCGGGGCGGGTGACGCCGTCAAAGGGATGCGCCGTGCCGCCCAGCATCCAGGCATGGCTGAGATCCTCGGCAATCGCCGCCATGTCCGGCGCCGTGACCGCCCCCGCCTGCCAGAGCCCCGGCGCGAAACCATGCCCCTCGGCCAGCGGATAGGCGCCGAAACTCAGATAGCGCCCGGCGCCGCGGCCAAGCCGGTCCAGGTCCAGATCGGCGGCGATTTCCACAAACAGCCCGGCATCGCCACGATCCCAGCGCAGCAGATCGGCGACCGAGGCAAGCACGACGAAATCTTCAAGCCGCCCGCCGAAAACCTGCGTTTCCAGATGCTTGCGAAACATCCGCAGCTCGGTCTGAATGCGCAGGATGTCGCGCGGCCCCGGCGTGCGGGTGACGCCACCCGGTTGCAGCGCCAGGGTATGCGGCCATTTCCCCGCCATCAGCCCCAGAATGTGCATCAGCCCCGAACGCGCCGCAATCGCCGCCCGGCCCGCCTGCCCCTCGATCGCGGCAAAGCGCGCCACCGCGCGCGGATACCACGGCCGGGCGGCGTAACAGGGCCGGGTGAAATCGGGCATGAAGAAGAGGTTGAAATGCACCAGATGGTCGGAGACATTTTCGACCGCATGAATGAGCGCGGCGAGCCACGCGCCCTGATCGGTTGGCGCAAGCCCCATCGCCGCGCCCAGCGCCCGCGCCGCGGCGGCCGATTGCGAGATCGAGCAGATGCCGCAGATCCGCGGCGTCAGCGTCAGCGCATCGCTGGGGGCGCGGCCCTCCAGCATGCGCTCGAACCCGCGGTAGAGCGGGCTGTTGACCCGGGCCGCGGCCACCCGCCCCCCGGCCAGATCCAGATGCACTTCCAGATCGCCCTCGACCCGGTTGAACGGGCCGACGACCAGCCGCGGCGTGTCGCTCATCGCCGCCCCCCGGGCTTGCGGATCGTCGGCGGCACGGTCAGGCGCGGGGCCACGGCGTTCTTCGCGATCCGCTCGGGCGTGGCGGCCTTGGACAGCGAGGCCAGCGCCATGAACCAGGCCTTCGGCATGTCGGCGGGCAGGCCCACCGGAATCCCCGCGACCTTCGGCGTTTCGGTGAAGGGGTGGCGGGGTTCCTCGAACTCCGGCGCGGTGCAGGCGATGCAGGGATAGCCGCCCCGGGTGCAGGAACCCTCGCCGTTCCAGGGGCGGATGTTGCAATCGCCCACGGCTTGCGTGCCGACGCAGCCCAGATGTTCCATCATGCAGCCCAGATCCGACAGCTGCAGCGCCGAGGCCTTGTATTCATAGAATTCGTTGCGCGGGCAACCATGATGCACCAGATGTTGTGCATAAAACAGCGGTCTGCCCAGCGCATCCAGATCCGCCGCGGCCAGGTGCCCGCGCGCCAGCAGCATCAGCGTCTCGGTCACCCAGCCCGGATGGGTCGGGCAGCCCGCGATATTCACCACCGGCAGGCCCGAGCGGGCGCGGAACTCGGCCGCCAGCACGCCCCCCGGATGCGCGCCCTCAAAGGCCAGCCCGACCGCATCCGACGGGTTCCCCCCGGCCGAGGTCACGCCGCCATAAGCGGCGCAAGAGCCCACCGCGACGACATGCCCGGCCAGCGGCGCCAGCGCCCGCACCCAGTCAAGCATCGACCGCCCGGTGCCCGAAAGCATCTGAAACCGCCCCGTGCCCATCGGCCCGCGGGCGATCGCCCCCTCGACGGCCAGACAGTCGAGCGCGATCTCGCCCGCTTCCAGAGCCTGCAAAAGCTGCCGCACCTCTCCGCCCGTGGCGAGGCTGAGCGCCGGATGCCACAGGAATTCCACCCCCGCCGTGGCCAGGGTGTCGATCAGATCGGGGGCCTCGGCGCAAAGCGCCGACATCGTGCAGCCGCCGCAGCCCGAGGCCTGCAACCACAGAACCTTCATGCCGGGTCCCCCGCCAGCGCCAGATCGAAGCAAAAACAGGCGCCGCCCAGCGGGCTTTCGGGCAAAAGCCGCAGCCGCCCGCCATGTTCCTCGACGATCTTGGCGCTGATCGAGAGGCCCAGCCCGGTGCCCTTGCCGACATCCTTGGTGGTGAAGAACGGGTCGAAAATCGTCGGCGCCACGTCTTCGGCCACGCCCGGGCCGGTGTCGGACACGACCAGCTCGCCCCGCCCGGCCGCGATCCGGGCCTCGATGCGGATGCGGCCGTCCTGAAAATCGCCCATCGCATCGAGCGCGTTCTGCACCAGATTCATCACCACCTGCTGGATATGGCCGGGCCGCCCGATCACCTCGAGCGCGGCAAGGCCGGTGAAATCGACCGCCACCGCGGTTTTCGAGCCGCGCCGCACCCAATCGGCCGCCACCCCGGCGGTGGCGACCAGATCGAAGACCACCTGCTCGCCGGTGCCGTCCGAGGAGAGCCGCCGCAGATCCTCGACGATGGCGCGGACCCGCTCGGCCCCGTCGCGGGCGCCGTCGATCGCGGTGCGCAGATTGCCGACCTCGCGTTCCAGTTTCAGGCTCTCGCGCAGGGCCACCAGCTCCTCGCGCGTCGCGCCCGCCTGCACCGCGGCGAAATAGGTCTCGAATTTCGCGGCGTAGCGCTCCATCGCATGGGCATTGGCGTAAACGAAGGAAATCGGGTTGTTCAGCTCATGCGCGACGCCCGCGAGCAGACGGCCCAGCGAAGCCAGCTTTTCGTTGCGCACCAGCTGCGCCTGTGCCGCGATCAGCGCCGCATGCGAGCGTTCCAGCTCGGAATAGGCCTGACGCAATTCCCCCAGCGGGCGGCCGGTCAGCACATAGCCGATGAGGCGATCCCGCTCGTCCAGCCGCGGGCTGACCGAAAGTTCCAGCGGCGCCGGACCGCCCGGACCCAGCAGGGCCGCCTCGACCGTGACCGGGGCACGGCGGTTCGCCGCCTCGGCCAGCACGCGATCAAGCCGCGGCCCCGAGGCCGGATCGAACAGCGCCGCCAAGGGCCGCCCCTGCCAGACCCCCGCCCCCTGCCCGGTCAGCGCCTCGACCGAGGCCGAAGTGCCCAGCACCTCCCCCGCGCGCGAGACGACGATCAGCGCATCCGAAACCGAGGCGAAGATCGAACCGAGATAAGAGCGCAGGTCTTCGAGTTCGTGGTTCTGCCGCTCCAGCCGTTCCTGATAATCGACAAGTTCCGCATAGGTGCGATCGACGGCCGAGAGCACATCGACCCAGACCGCATCGCCCGCCGCGTGACCGGGCAGCAGACCGGCCAAAGGGGCCGGATCGAAACGGGGCGGACTGTCCTTGACTGGCAGTCGGGGCATGGCGCGGCTCCGGTGGGGGCTGCCCCAGCATATCGGGCCCGAAGCCCGGCGCAAGGGGCCCGGCCCTGCGGGGTCACTCGGCGGCAGAGCGGCGATCGTCGCTGGCGGGGAACAGATCCTCGGCCGGGCCGGTCAGCGCCGCCTGCCAGCGGTCGATCCCGGGCCAGGAGAGGAGCGGGATCAGAAAGCCCCAGGCCTGCGCCAGATGCGCCCGGGCCGCGGCGCTGAGACCCTCTTCCAGCGCGAAGCTTTCGCCGCGCAGGCACAGCACGAAGGCGGGCGGCGGCTCGTCATGCATGACCTGGCGATAGGCTTCCAGAACCCCCTCGGGACCGATGCCAAGGCTGGTCGAGGGCCCGAGAAACCGGCGCGGCACCGCCTGCACGAAGGCAAAGGGCGCGGGCGTGCCCATCCCCGCATCGATGAACAGCGCCAGATCCTGACCGACCAGATCCAGCGCATGTTCGACCTGCAGCTGCACATCCTCGATCAGGGTGATGTGGCTCCAGCCCGCCTGGGCGATGCGCGCGGCCAGCCGCGGCCCCAGCGCATCATCGCCGCGGCTTTCGTTGCCCCAGGCAAAGACGACCAGACGCGGCCCTAGGATCGAACGCAGCATGACACCCCCCCGTCCGCGCCCCGGCGCAGCCCCGAGACGACCGCCCCCCCGGCATCGATCAGCTCGACCGACAGCGGCATCTGCCCCAGCGCATGGGCGGCACAGGACAGGCAGGGATCAAAGGCGCGGATCGCCACCTCGATATGGGCGAGCAGATCCTCGGTGACGCGGCGGCCGTCGCAATATTGCGCCGCCACCCCCTGCAGCGCCGCATCCATCGCCCGGCTGTTGTTGCGGGTGGACAAAAGCAGCGTGCAGCGGCGGATCCGCCCGGCCTCGTCGACCTCGTAGCGCTGCAAAAGCGTGCCGCGCGGCGCTTCGATCACGCCGACGGCCTCGCGCTGCGGGGCGCCGCGGTCGGCCATCAGATCGGTGCCCAGCAGCTCGGGATCGTCCAGAAGGTCGCGGATCAGCTCGGCCGCATGCAGCAGCTCGACCAGCCGGGCGCCGTGATGGAACACCGACCCCTGCAACGGCTTCCCGTCCCCGGGGGCGAGAAGCCGCTGCCGTTCGGTCTCGGCCTTCTCGGAGGTCAGAAGGTCGCAGACCTGCAAACGCGCCAGCGGTCCGACGCGATACCAGCCCGTCTCGGGGCCCAGCGCGCGCAGATGCGGCCCGCCCGGGCCGGAGGGCTCGGCCAGAACGCCGCGATAGGCCGCGGCGGGGACGGCGTCGAACAGCGTCGCCCCCCGGGCATCGCGGGCCCGCAGCCGGCCATCGTAGAAATCCACCGCGCCAGAGGCGCCGACCAGCGCCAGCAGGTTGCCGCCGGTCTCGGCCGGATGGTCGTAAAAGGCCGGGTTGGTGCCGTGCAGCCGTTCCAGCACCCGCAGCGCCCCCGCCGCCCAGTCGATCACCTGATCGACATCGGCGCGCAGCTGATCGCGGGCCGCGCGCGGCAGCGGGCGCCGCATGCCCCCGGGCACCGCCCCCGCGCCGGGCAACCGCCCGCCGGTGATCGCCCGCACCACCTCCTGACCGAAGCGGCGCATCAGCACCCCCTCGGTCGCCAGCTGCGGAAAGGCGCGCGCGACATCGACCAGACCGCGCCTTGCGGGTTCGCTGTCGAAGCCCAAAAGCAGGTCCGGCTCGGCCAGATGATAAAGCTGCACCGCATGGCTTTGCACGATCTGGCCGTATTGCATCAGCCGCCGCAGCTTTTCCGCCGTCGGCGTCAGCCGGTCATAACCCGCGATCCGGTCCATCGCCTTGACCGCGGCCAGATGATGGCTGACCGGGCACAGGCCGCACAGCCGTTGCACCGCCTCGGGGATCTCGGCGATCGCGCGGCCTTCCAGCAAGGTCTCGACGCCGCAAAGGTCCAGAAGGTGCAGCTGCACCTGCCGGACCTGTCCGCGCGCATCAAGGCAGATCGTGACCCTGCCCTGTCCCGCAGTCTCGCCGCGCGCGGGGCCCGGGCAGGCCGGACGGGCCACCGTCTCGACCGGGATCGGCGGCAGGCGCAGGGCGGGGGCAGTCTCGAGGGCAAGCATCGGGGCACTCAGCGGCAGCAGGCGGGGACAGCCCCGCGGGTCGAAAAAACAGAATCGGCAGAGCACAGGGCACGAAACAGCGGTGCCTGGGTCCGGTCGAGGGTCATGGAGAGGTCAGGCACGATCGCCGCGGTTCCTGTGGTCGGCGCGGGATCTCTCCCGCTGTCGACGCGATGGTTCGGGGGCCCTGTGTCCGACCCGGACCCCGTCGTCATCTTCCAAGATCTGCGGCCCTTCGCGGCCCGAACCTCTCCATCCTCCACCCTTCCCTTGGGATGGATCAAAATTGCGCCAGCACGCCGGGCGGGTCAAACGAATTGCCCGCTGCGTCCGAAAGCTTTTCAACGTGCTTTCCAAAGGGTTTCCGGGGCGGCGACAGCCCCGCCCCGGTCGCGCGCGCAGGTAAGGAAGGAATGCTGACCCTGATTTTGCCCCAAAGCCCCGATCCGGCGGACGGAAGCCCGGAACGCCGGGCATTTCCCGCAAAAGAGCGCCGAATTCGGGCATCGACAGGCCGATTCAGGCAACAGGCGGCCCCATCCGCACCGAAAAAAAGCGCTCCCGCGGGTCGAAAACACCCGCCCCGGTCGAAGATACGCCGTCGCTGGGTCCGGATCGGCCCTTTCTGAGGGTGCGAAATTCGACGCAGGGACACGCGCAAAAGGCGATTTTCGGCCCTGAAATGGCGGCCCGATCCGACCCTATCCGCGTTTTGCGTCGCCGCCATGACGGCCGGAAAACGAGGTCGCGATCAAAAATATTCCAGCGGATCGAAAAACTGGAAACCTTCTTGTCACCCGGCATTTCGGCGCGTCTCGCGGCCCGCATCCGGCGCCCCGAGTCCCGCGCCGCGGACGGCCGGGGGCACGCCATGGCGGCACTCTGGGGGGCACTCCGGGGGGCCTCCCACAGCCGCAACGGGTGTGGATCAATCTAAAACAAATCCAGAACTGTAAGAGAAAATTGACAGATGGCTGCCAGAGTGAGGGTTCCACTCGGCCCGTTCCCTGTCTTGTCGCGTACCGTTCCTGGCCAGGCTTTCACCTTCCCAGACCTCAAGGCCCCATGAAAAACAAATTCTTCGGTATTTCCGCCCGCATCTATGCGATCGTGGCCCTTGCCGCCGTTTCGCTCATCATCTTGTCCGAAACGCTGGTGCGTTTTGCGGGCTCGAACGCCTATGAGATGCGCGAACAACACCTCAGCGACGTCACCGACACCGCCATCGGCATGCTGATCGATCTGGAAGCACAGGTGCAAGCGGGCAGCCTTTCCGCCGACCAGGCCCGGGCCGAGGCGGCCCGCCGCCTGACCGCACTGCGATTCGACAAATCCGGCTATTTTTACGTGCTCGACCACAAGGGCGTGATGCTGGTCCACCCGACGATGCCCGACTGGATCGGCAAGTCGCAGATGGGCTACACCGATCCCTACGGCAAGAAGATCTTCGTGGAGATGGTCAAGATCGCCGAGACCGCGGGCAGCGGCGAGGTGCGATACCATTTCAAGAAACCCGACACCGACACGCCCGAGGAAAAGATCGGCTTCGTGCGCGATTTCGCCCCCTGGGGCTGGATCGTCGGCACCGGCTCCTATGTCACCGACATCACCGCGGCGCTGGCGCATCTGCGCAACGCCTCGCTGATCGCGATGGCGGTGGCGCTGGTGGCGCTGGGCGGGGCGGCGACGGCGCTGGCGCGCACGGTCACCGGGCCCTTCGGCGCGGTGAATGACCGGATGCGGCAGATGACCGGCGGCGACACCGAAAGCCCGGTCCCCTGCACCGATGCGCGTGGCGAAGTGGGCGAGATGGCGAAGGCGCTCGAAGTGTTCCGGGCCTCGCTGGCGGAAAAGGCGGAGCTGGAACGGCAACGCCGCGACCAGGAGGCCGAGATCGCCCGGGCCGAGGCCCAGGCCCGCGACCGCGAAGAAGCGCTGCGGCGCCGCGAACAGGAGGCCGAGGCGGAAGCCCAGCGCGCCGAAGCCGCCCGCCGGGCCGAACGCGAGGCCGAACGCCAGCGCACCGAGGCCGAGCGGGACGCGCAGATGCGCGAGCAGCTGAATGTCGTCTCGGCGCTGGCGCAGGGCCTGCAGGCGCTCTCGGCGGGCGATCTGACCGCCCGGATCACCGAAACCTTCCCGCCCGCCTACGAAGGGTTGCGCCATGATTTCAACGGCGCCATCGACAAGGTCGCGGGGCTGATCGCCTCGATCGTGCAGACGACCGATGTCGTCGAGACGGAGGCGGGCCAGCTCGGGTCGGCCTCGATGGAGCTGGGTCGGCGCACCGAGACGCAGGCGGCCTCGCTCGAGGAGACGGCGGCGGCGATGAACGAGATGGCGGCCTCGGTCGCGCAATCGGTCGAGGGGGCGCGTTCTGCGGCGCAGGCGGTGAACCGCACCCGGGCCACCACCGCCACCGGCCGCGAGGTGGTGCGGCAGACGCAACGGGCGATGGACGACATCGCGCAAAGTTCCGACAAGATCTCGCGCATCACCCATGTGATCGACGACATCGCCTTCCAGACCAACCTTCTGGCGCTGAATGCGGGCGTCGAAGCCGCCCGGGCGGGCGAGACCGGACGCGGTTTTGCCGTCGTCGCCTCCGAGGTGCGGGCGCTGGCGCAGCGGTCCTCGGAAGCCGCGCGCGAGATCGCCGCCCTGATCGACACCTCGTCGCGGCAAGTCGCCGCGGGGGTGGATCTGGCGGCGCGGTCCGACACCGCGCTGGGCGAGATCGAGACCCTGGTGACCGAGCTGGACGGGCTTCTGGACGGCATCGCCAGTGCCGCGGCCGAGCAGTCTTCCGGCATCTCCGAGGTGACGGCGGCGGTGAACCAGCTCGATCAGGTGACACAGCACAATGCCGCGATGTTCGAGGAAAATTCCGCTGCCACACAGGGGCTTTTGCACGAGGCCCGCATGCTCAAGGAGTTCAGCGCCGTGTTCCGCATCGCCGGTCGTGCGGGCGGCGCGTCCTGGGACCAGCGGATGGCGGGCTGACCGCGCCCCCCGGCCGCAGCGAAAAACTTCCCCCGGCCGAAGGGCCGGGGGCTCCCGCCGACAAGGCCGGATCCGGATTTCAGCAAAACAAACAAGTTTACCAATCCGCGCGCGACTTCACCGGACCTTAATTCCTTTGCCCGATTTTGCGGAAGCGATCTTTCGGAGCAACCGCATGGCACGCGCAGGTACATCCCGCAGCTTTCTGTCCTATCTGGTCCGCATGGGCCTCGTCATCATCGTTTGCACGGCGGCCGTTTTCGCCACAGTCTTTTATTCCGCACTCGTCGACCGCAGGGCCGAACAGCAAAGCCTGCAGATTTCGCGGCTGAGCACGGATCTGGCCACGCTGGAACGAACCTTGGCTTCGGCGCGCGACACCGAGGCGAAGTTCCGCATCGACCGCAAGGAATCCCGAATCGCGGATCATGCCGGGCAGATCGCCCAGGCCTCGGCGCAGCTCAAGACGCTGGTGGCCCATGAAACCGACCTCGGCCTTGCCGAAAGCGCAGGTCGGGCGGGCGCGTTGCAGGATCTGCTTTACAGTTACGAGGAAAACTTCGCGCTTTTTGCCGATACCCGGGTGGTTCTGGGGCTCAATGCCGATTCCGGGCTCGAGGGGCAGCTGCGCGCGGCCGTGCATGCCGCCGAAAAGATGGTGGGCGCGCTTGCCCTGCCGAAGGTCGAGGTGAGTCTGCTGAAGATGCGCCGGGCCGAAAAGGACTTCATCCTGCGCCTCGATCCGGCCTATATCGAGAAGCTCGACAAGGAAATCGAGACCTTCAAGTCCTTTCCCGAAACGATGTTCGTCTCGACGCAACACCGGGACCGGACGCTGGCGAAGCTGACGGAATATCAGGACGCCTTCCACCAATATGCCGACCTTGCGCTGCAGATCGATTCGATCATCCGCGCCTGTGACGACAGCTATGACGCGATGCCGCTGGCGCTTGCCGCGCTACGCGACGGCCTTGCGGCCGATGTCCAGCAGATGACGGCGGCGACCGATGCGGCGAAGATGCGCGGCTATCTCCTGATGGCCCTGGCGGGCGGGATCGGCATGCTGGTGCTCGGCGCCTCGGCGGTGCGGCTGTTCCGGGCCACGGTGACGCCGCTGCGCGCGGTGACGACGGCGGTGCAGGAACTGGCCGAGGGGCGGACGGACATCACCGTGCCCGAGACCCGGGTGGCCGAGGTGCGCTCGATCGGGGCGGCGCTCGAGAGTTTCCGGACCACGATCCTGGAACGACAGCGGCTCGAGGCGGAAAGCGCCGCCGCCGCCGAGCGGGAAGCCGAGGCCCGGATCGCCGCCGCCGCGCAGGAACGCGCGGAGATGGCGGAACGGGCCCGTCTGGCCGAGGAAGACCGCGCCGCCGCCGCCGCCGCCCAGGCGCGCGAACATGCCGCCGCCCAGGAAATCGCCGCCGTGGTGGCCGCCTGTGCCGAGGGCGATTTCTCGCGCCGGCTGCGCACCGACGACAAGACCGGCATCTTCGCCGATCTCTGCGCCGGGATGAACCGGATCGGCGAGGCGGCGGATGACGGGCTGACCGCGGTGCGCGTCGCGCTGGAACGTCTGGCCGAACGCGATCTGACCCATCGCATGCCGACGCGGTTCCACGGCGTCTTTGCCGAGATCGCGGAGACGATGAACCGCACCACCGAAAGCCTAACCGGCACGCTGGGCGACATTTCGGTGTCCGCCACCGCCGTCGACACGTCGGCGCGCGAAATCGCCGGGGCCGCCGACGATCTGGCGCGGCGGTCGGAACGCAATGCGGCGATGCTGGAACAGACCGCCTCGGCGCTGGAACAGATGTCGGCCACGGTCCGTTCGGCGGCGAATTCGGCGCAGACCGCCCGCAGCGCGGTGACCGAGATCTCGACCCGCGCCGGGGCCGGGCATCAGGTGGTGTCGCGGGCCGTCTCGGCGATGGACGAGATCAAGGCCTCGTCCGAGGCGATCGGGCGCATCCTGCAGGTGATCGACGACATCGCCTTCCAGACCAACCTTCTGGCGCTGAATGCGGGGGTGGAAGCGGCGCGGGCGGGCGATGCGGGGCGCGGCTTTGCCGTCGTCGCCTCGGAGGTGCGGGCGCTGGCGCAGCGGTCTTCGGAAGCCGCGCGCGAGATCGCCCGGCTGATCGAGACCGCGTCGAACAACGTCAATCAGGGCGTCGGGCTGGTGCATGATTCCGGTCAGGCGCTGCGCGAGATCGTCGCCGGGGTCGAGGATGTGGCGCAAAAGATCGCCGAGATCGTCACCGCCTCGCAGGAAACCGCGACCGGGATCACCGAGATCTCGAATGCGACGACGGAACTGGACCGCACGACGCAGCAGAACGCCGCCGTCTTCGAAGAGACCAATGCCGCGGTGCGCTCCCTGCAGGGCGAGGCGACGGCGCTGGCCGAGGCCGTGGCG
This sequence comes from Rhodobacter capsulatus SB 1003, assembly GCF_000021865.1. Classification (NCBI taxonomy): domain Bacteria; kingdom Pseudomonadati; phylum Pseudomonadota; class Alphaproteobacteria; order Rhodobacterales; genus Rhodobacter; species Rhodobacter capsulatus. The sequence goes on along the minus strand of NC_014034.1, from coordinate 828,974 downwards.
ACCTTCCGGCTGCAGCGCGAGGAAAGCTGGGCGCCGCGCGCGCCGGTGGCCGAGGAGCCCCGTCCGGCGCTCTTCGTGTCGCGCCGCAGCGCCTGAGCCAAGGGGCTCAGCGCGGCGCGTCGAGCCAGTCGCGCAGCGCCTCGGTGACCAACAGCGGCTGTTCGAGCGGCGCCAGATGACCGGCGCCGGGGATCAGCCGGAACGCCGCCTGCGGCATGAGTTCCGCCAGGAATTCATGCCGCCGCGGCGGGCAGATCGTGTCGTATGCGCCGCAGATCAGCAAGGTCCGCACCCGCAGGCTGCGCAGCGCGCGCTGCTGATCGGGGCGGCGCATCAGGGCGCGGGACTGGCTGGTGAACAGCTCCGGGCCAAGCGTTCCGGCCATCTCCAGAAGCATCGCCTGCACCTCGGCCCGGCCCTCTCCGGGGGCCAGCGCGGCGGCGGGGATTTCTTCCAGCATCACCTCGTCCAGCCGCCCGGTGCGGGCGCGGATGATCCGCGGCTCGCGGCTGGCCGCCTGGGCCGGGGTCTCGGCCAGCGGCGAGACGTCGATCAGCCCCAGTCCCGAGACCCGCTCGGGCACCCGGCGCGCCACCTCCATCGCGACCAGCCCGCCCAGCCAATGCCCGACAAGCGCGAAGCGCGGCGGCGCAACCGCAAGGACATGCTCGGCCATCTCTTCGACCGTCGCGCCGGAAAGCGGCGCGGCGATCACTGCGCGATCGGCCGAAAAGGCAATGATCTGATGCCAGTAGAGCCGCGCATCACACATGAAGCCCGGCAGGAAGATCAACGGATCGGCAGACATGCTCACCCCAGCGACGCGCAGTTTCGCGCTTTTCGGCCTAGCTAGCGCGAAGGCCGGGCAAGGGCAAACCCCCGCCGCGCACAGATCCGCGACCGGGGTCAGATCGGCGGCTCAGAGCGGCGCGACCTCGTCGATCGCCGCCTTGATCAGCGCCAGATTGTCGGGGGCCGAGAAATTGTGATCCGCGCCCTTCACCAGCGTCAGCCGGATATCGGGGCCCGCGGCATGGTGGAAAAGCTTCACCGCCCAATCGGGCGGCACGGCGCGGTCCTCGGAGCCCTGCAAGAGCCGCGTCGGGAAGGGCAGCGACAGGGGGCTGCGCAGCACGAAATGGTCGCGGCCATCGACGATGAACTTGCGGCTGATGCGATAGGGCACCGGCCCGCCATGGTGCAGATCGAGATAGCCCTGCTCCATCAGCTGTGCCTGCTGCTCGGGCGAGAAACTGGCCCAATAGCCGTCCTCGGTGAAATCGGCGGCCGCCGCGATCGTCACCAGACCCGCGACCTTCTCCGGGCAGTCGCGCGCCAGCAACAACGCCAGCCAGCCGCCCATCGAGGAGCCCACCAGCACCTGCGGCCCCTCGGCCAGGTTCAGCAGAACAGACCGCGCGTCCTGATACCAGTCCGCGATCGAGGTTTCGGCATAGACCCCCGAGGATTGCCCGTGCCCCGAACAATCAAAGCGCAGAAAGGCGCGGCCGGTATCCCCCGCCCAGGCATCGAGCGCGGTGGCCTTGGTGCCGGTCATGTCGGAATGCAGCCCGTGCAGGAACATCACCCCCGGTCCCTTGCCCGGACGGCGGTCATAGGCGATGCGGCGGCCCTCGGGGCTGTCGAAGAAATCGGTCATGGCGGTCTCCTGTAAGGTCGGGCCTGAAGCTTTCGGCAAGCCTACCCCCCAAGCGCGCCCGCCCTCAACCCGGCAATGCGGATCGCGGCAAATCGCCCGCCGCCCGTCGTTTTCAGGATGGACGCCCCCTGCCCCGCAGGCTAGGCGAAAGCATGAGCCATCAAGACCGTATCCTGCCCGGCATCCTGCTGATGCTTGGCTTTTGCATCATCGCGCCGCTGATCGACGTCGCCTCGAAACTGGCCGCGCAAGCCGTGCCCGTCGGCACCGTCACGCTGGGCCGCTATGTCGCGCAGCTGCTGTTGATGGTGCCGATCGTGGCGCTTCTGGGCCATCCCTGGGGCATGAGCCGCCGGGCGCTGGCGCTGACCTTTGCGCGCGCCGCGGTCTCGGTGCTCTCGACCTATTCCTTTGTCGCGGCCGTGCAGCACATGCCGATCGCCGATGCGCTGGCCATCGCCTTTGTCGAACCTTTCGTCATCCTCTTCATCGGCCGCTTCGTGATGCACGAAGAGGTCGGGCCGCGCCGGATCGCCGCCTCGGTCGTGGGCTTCATCGGCGCGCTCTTCGTGATCCAGCCGTCCTTTGCCGTCTTCGGCGTCGTCGCGCTCTATCCCTTGGGCACGGCGGTCGGTTTCGCGCTTTACATCCTGCTGACGCGGGCGCTGTCGCGCCACATGCATCCGGTGCCGATGAACCTGCACACCGCCTGGGCCGCCATCGTGATCCTGATCCCGATCCTGGCGCTGGGCGGGCAATTCGACATCGGCCAGGTCCGGTTCGAGACGCCCGAGGGGATCTTCTGGCTCTGGTGCTTCTGCGTCGGGCTGGCCTCCACCGTCAGCCACATGTCGATGAGCTATGCGCTGAAATACGCCCCCTCCTCGACCCTGGCGCCGCTGCATTATTTCGAGATGCTGACGGCGACGCTGTTCGGCTATCTGGTCTTCGGCGATTTCCCGAATGCGCTGACCTGGGTCGGCATCGGCATCATCACCGCCTCGGGGCTTTACATCATTCACCGCGAACGTCTGGCGGCAAAAGCGCGTGCAGCACGGGGCTGAGCTGATCCTTCGGCAGCAGCACCAGCATCGGGCCGTCGATCTCGAGCGTCACCGGGCCCGTCACCGCGTTCGAGGTGCCGGTGCGGCTCTCGGGGGCGAAAGCGAGCCCGTCGATCGGCCAGCGCAGCCCGGTCGAGCGCCCGGAAGCCGGTCCCATCGGATGCAGCGACAGCCGCGTGCCCAAGGGCAGATCCAGCGCCAGCCGGGGGGGGGCGCGAAAGATCACCTCGTCCTCGGCGATCAGGATCACGATCTGCCCGGGCCGCGTGGTCAGTTCGGTCAGCGCCGCCAGCGTGTGATCAAGCCGCAGCCCGGTGAAGCCAAGGCAGAGATAGAACCGCGCCGCGACCAGCCGCAGGCATTTGCCGAAATCGGTGCTGTCCTGTTCGGCCACCGGATGCAGCCGCCCGGCCAGCGCCGCCCGGCCCGCCGCCGAGAGGCTGTCCATGTCGCCGATCACCGCCGCAGGCATCAGACCCAGCGCCAAAGCCCGGTCGGCGCCGCCATCGGCCGCCACCAGCACTGGCGCGATCGTCAACGAATTGGCAACATCGGCCGGAGCGGCGATTCCCCCGCCCAGCAGCGTGACCCCGCCTTCACAATGGACAATTTCCGCATTCATGGCATGATTGATGATGATTAAGGCAAAGCCATGCAACCGATATCGCTAAAATTCCCTGCATTTGCCCTATTTCGTTCACCGGAAAGCACCAGTTCCCAAGCATGGTGAACGCAATGAGGTTCAGGAGAGGCGAAACGCCCATGGTTGGAGCGAGCAAGATCTTAACCGTCTCCTACGGCACCTTCTCGTGCACGCTGGAGGGGTTCGACGAACCCTTCACGACGATGAAGGCGATTGCGGAATATTTCCGCGATCTGGCCGCGGAAGATCGGTATTTTGGCGCCGAGCCGCCGCAGCCCGACGCCGAGATGCTGCATCGCATCGCCGAGCGCGAAATGGCGCGGCGGGTCGATGCGAAGATCGAGAAGAACGGCGTGATCCTGCGTCCGGGCGAGGCGGCGGCGCGGGAACCGGCCCCTGTCGTGGTGGCGATGCCCGCCGGGACGCCCGTTGCCGGGACGCCCGCGGCCCCCGTCGCGGCGGCCCCCATCGCGGCGCCCCCCGAGGTCGGCGGCGATCCGATCAGCGAATCGGTGGCGGCGAAGCTGCAGCGCATCCGCTCGGCGGTGGCGCAGGCGCGCGCGGCGCAGGGACCGGCAGAGCCCGACGCGGATCCGGACCTCGCCCCGAGCGCCCCCGTCCAGACCGCCCCCGTCCAGACCGCGCAAATCCCCGAGGCCGAACCTGTGGCCGCAGCCGTGCCCGAAGCGGAGACCGACCCCGGGACCGAGGCGATCGCCGCGCCCGAGGATTTCGGCTTCGCGCTGGACATCTCGGGTCCGCTGCGTGCGGAGGATCTGGCGGCAGAGGAGCCGGGCGCCGAAGCGCCGCCCGCCGCGGTGACGCAAGCCGCCCTTCCCGATCCGGCCCTTGACAGCGAGGACGAGGAGGAAGACGAGACCCCGGGCAGCATGGATCCCGAAAAGATCGAGCGCATGCGCCGCCGTGCCGAACGCCGCGCCGCCCGTCAGGTGCAGGCCGAGGCGCAGGGCACCGCCGAGGATGCGGCCGAACCGGCGGCCGAGGCCGTGTCGACGCCCGCCGCCCCCGAGACGACTGCGCCCGAGACGACCGCGCCCGAGGTTGCGGCAGCGCAAGCCGCGGTCGCGCCCGAGGCGCCCCGTCCGGTGATCCGCGCCCGGGTGATCAAGCTGCGCCGCGCCGAGCCGCTGGCCGCCGCCGCGCCGGTGCCCGCCCCCGAAACCGCGCCCGCAACGACGCCCGAAGCCGCATCCGTCGCGGACCCCGCCGCCGAGGACATCGACCGGATGCTGGCTTCGGTCAGCGCAACGATGGCCGAAGCCGCTGCCCCCGAAAGCCCGGCCGCGCCGGAACCGGCGGCGCTGAGCCCCGAGGCGGAAGCCGAGCTGATGGCGGAACTGGCCGCGCTGACGGAAAATCTGGGCGATGTCGATTGGGGCATCGAGGGCTGGAGCACCGAAAGCGCCGAAGCCGAAGTCGCCTCTGCCCCCGTCGCCCCCGAAGCCGTCCCCGAACCCGCCCCCGAGCCCCAGCTTGCGGCCGAAGCCGCGCCGGAGCCCGAGGTCGAAATCGAGGCGCTGGTGGTCGAGCTGGACCCCGAGCCGGAGGAAGAGGCCGCCGCCGCTTCTGCCGTGCCCGAAGCGCCCGCGGCGAAGAAACCCGAGATCGACATCGACGCGCTTTTCGCCGAAGACACGCCCGCGCCTGCCGCCTTCACCGTGGTCACGCTGCCGCCCGACGCGCCGCCGCCCGGTGTCGCCGAGCGCCGCACCCATCCGGCCGAGCCGCTGATCCTGCCCGCGCGCCCGGCCGCGAAAGTGCCGCCGCTGCCCGAAGGCGACCTGCCGCGGCTGCTGGAAAAGGCCGATGCGCAGATGGCAGGCAACGAGAACCGGCGCCGGATTTCGGCGATCGCGCATCTCAAGGCCGCGGTGGCCGCCACCGTGGCCGAACGCCGGGCCGGCACCGAAGAGGCGCAAAAGGACGAAACCGCGCCCTATCGGCAGGATCTGACCCAGGCGGTGCGGCCGCGCCGTCCGGTGCTGCCCGCGGTCGGCGAAAGCCACCATCAGACCGCCGCCCGCCCCGAGGCACGCCCGGCGCCGCTGGTGCTGGTCTCCGAACAGCGCGTCGACCGCGCCCCCGCAGAGGCCGTCGCCAAGGCGCAGGCGGTCCGTCCGCGCCGGATCATCGCCGCCAGCCTGACGCAGGAGCCCGCCCCCGAGGCCACCGACGACGAGATCGAGCTGCCGCTGAGCCCCGAGGAAGCCTCGAGCTTTGCCGAATTCGCGCAAAGCCGGGCGCCGCAGGGTCTGGCCGAGCTGCTGGAAGCCGCCGCCGCCTATACCGCGCAGGTCGAGGGGCGGCCGCATTTCTCGCCGCCGCAGATCATGAGCAAGGTCTCGGCCGTGGGCGACGCCAGCTTCAGCCGCGAAGACCGGCTGCGGATGTTCGGAACCTTGTTGCGTCAGGGGAAGATCGCCAAGGTGAAGCGCGGCCAATACGCGATCACCGAGGCGAGCCGGTTCTATCAGGCCCGCGCCTGAAACCGGACGACGCGATGCGGAAACGGAGGGGCTCGCCCCTCCGTTTTCATTTCTGTTCAGGCGGTTGCGCGTCCGGATCGGGTTTGCCGACGCCGATGAAGACGGGCTTCATCGGCGCGATCCAGAGAAAGCCCAGTCCCACATAGACCAGCACCGATCCCCACCAGGGCAGCCCGCCCCAGCGCGCCTCGGCCCAGGCGACGGCGGAAACCGCCGCGACGATATAGGCGGGCAGGCCGACGACCAGAACAAAAAGCGCCAGACGGCGGCGGGTCTTGTAGGGGATCGGCACGGGCTCAATCCTCGAAGGGGTCGGTGACCAGGATGGTGTCGTCGCGCTCGGGCGAGGTCGAGAGCATCGCCACCGGGCACTGGATCAGCTCCTCGATGCGGCGGACATATTTCACCGCCGCGCCGGGCAGATCGTTCCAGGACCGCGCGCCCTGCGTGCTTTCCGACCAGCCGTCCATTTCTTCGTAGATCGGCTTCGCCTTTGCCTGCAGCGCAGCCTGCGTCGGCAGATAGTCGTAGCGCACGCCATCGACATCGTAAGCGACGCAGATCTTGAGCTTTTCGAACCCGTCCAGCACGTCAAGCTTGGTCAGCGCGATGCCCTTCATGCCGGAAATCGCGCAGGTCTGGCGCACCAGCACCGCATCGAACCAGCCGCAACGGCGCTTGCGCCCGGTGACGGTGCCGAATTCATGGCCGCGCGTGCCCAGACGCTCGCCGTCGTCGTCTTTCAGCTCGGTCGGGAACGGGCCCTCGCCCACCCGGGTGGTATAGGCCTTGACGATGCCAAGCGAATAATCGACCGCATTCGGCCCGAGGCCGACGCCCGTCGCCGCCTGCCCCGCGATCACGTTCGAGGAGGTGACAAAGGGATAGGTGCCGAAGTCGATGTCGAGCAGAGAGCCCTGCGCGCCTTCGAACAGGATCCGCTTGCCCGCCTTGCGCAGCTCGGTCAGGACCTTCCAGACCGGTTTCGCATATTGCAGGATCTCGGGGGCGATGGCGCGCAGATCGGCCAGCACGGCGTCACGATCGATCGGGCCAAGGCCCAGCCCGGCGCGCAGCGCGTTGTGATGGACAAGCGCGCGATCGACGCGCAGCTGCAGCGTCTCGTCATCGGCCAGATCGGCGACACGGATGACCCGACGGCCGACCTTGTCTTCGTAGCAGGGGCCGATGCCGCGGCCGGTGGTGCCGATCTTCGCCACCGCGGCATGGGCTTCGCGCGCACGGTCCAGCTCGCCGTGGAACGGCATGATCAGGGGGGTGTTTTCCGCGATCATCAGATTGTCGGGATTGATCTCGACGCCCTGTTCGCGGATCGCCGCCACTTCCTTGACCAGATGCCAGGGGTCCAGCACGACGCCGTTGCCGATCACCGAAAGCTTGCCGCCGCGCACGACGCCCGAGGGCAGCGCGTTCAGCTTGTAGACCTTGCCGCCGATGACGAGCGTGTGGCCCGCATTGTGGCCGCCCTGAAAGCGGGCGATGACGTCGGCCCGTTCACTGAGCCAGTCGACGATCTTGCCCTTGCCTTCGTCGCCCCATTGGGCGCCGACAACCACCACGTTGGCCATTCGCATTCTCCGCAGGTCTGAAACCGCGCGACATATAGCGGGGTGAACGCCCGGGGGAAACCGATTTTTCGCCGCAAGGACGCCGCCCGGCCCGGCAGCGGCAGAAAACCGGGTTGCGCGCCGTGGCCCAAGCGCCTAGATAGGCGCGTCGATTGAACAAAGGCGCGCCTCCCTCATGGAAAACGTCCAAAACGTCATCCTCGTCGTCCACCTCGTGCTGGCGCTCCTCCTGATCGGGGTGGTGCTGCTGCAGCGCTCGGAAGGTGGCGGCCTTGGCATGGGCGGGGGTGGCGGTGGCGGCGTGATGACCGGGCGGCAGGCGGCGAATGCGCTGACCAAGCTGACCTGGATCTTTGCCATCGGCTTTCTGGCGACCTCGATCACGCTGACGGTTTTCTCGGCCCGCGCGGGCAAGGAGGCCTCGGTCGTCGACACCACCCCGGCCGAGGCGCCCGCCGCGCCCGGCAGCACCGGGACCTCGCCGCTGATCTCGGCGCCGCCGCCCTCGACCGACGAGCCGGTCGTGCCGCCGGTCACGCCGCCCGCGGCCACCGAGGCCCCGGCCGAAGCGCCCGCGGCGACCGAAACGCCGGCGCCGGAGGCGCCCGCCTCGAACTGAGCCCACTATAACTGGGACTTCGGCTCTTAGTTTACTCCAAGTCTTGCGGTCTGGTTGCGGGCAGGCTGCGAATCGTGTATCAGTCAAATCCCGTGGTTCCGGTCGATCCCGACCGGAACAAGCCTTTCTTTTGCTTGTCACGGGGGTCTCATGGCGCGTTATGTCTTCATCACCGGGGGCGTGGTTTCCTCGCTGGGCAAGGGCTTGGCTTCGGCCGCCCTCGGCGCCCTTCTGCAGGCCCGCGGCTTTTCGGTGCGGCTGCGCAAGCTCGACCCTTACCTGAACGTCGATCCGGGCACGATGAGCCCCTTCGAACACGGCGAGGTTTTCGTCACCGATGACGGCGCCGAGACCGACCTTGATCTGGGCCATTACGAACGCTTCACCGGCGTCAGCGCCCGCAAGACGGATTCGGTGTCGTCCGGGCGGATCTATTCGAACGTGCTGGAGAAAGAGCGCCGCGGCGCCTACCTGGGCAAGACGATCCAGGTGATCCCGCACGTCACAAATGAAATCAAGGACTTCATTGCCGTGGGCGATGACGAGGTCGATTTCATGCTGTGCGAGATCGGCGGCACGGTGGGTGACATCGAGGGCCTGCCCTTCTTCGAAGCGATCCGGCAATTCGCCCAGGAACGCCCGCGCGGGCAGTGCATCTTCATGCACCTGACGCTGCTGCCCTATCTGGCGGCCTCGGGCGAATTGAAGACGAAGCCGACGCAGCATTCGGTCAAGGAGCTGCGCTCGATCGGGTTGCAGCCCGACGTGCTGGTGTGCCGCTCGGAACATCCGATCCCGGACAAGGAACGCGCGAAGATCGCGCTTTTCTGCAACGTGCGGCCCGACAGCGTGATCCCGGCCTATGACCTGCGCTCGATCTACGAGGCGCCCTTGGCCTATCACCGCGCCGGGCTGGATCAGGCGGTCTTGAACGCCTTTGGCATCTCGCCCGCGCCGCGGCCCGACATGAGCCGCTGGGAAGATGTGATGGACCGGCTGACCCATGCCGAGGGCGAGGTCCGCGTTGCCATCGTCGGCAAATATGTGCAGCTCGAGGACGCCTACAAGTCGATCGCCGAGGCGTTGACCCATGGCGGCATGGCGAACCGGGTGCGGGTGAAGGCGGAATGGATCGACGCCGAGATCTTCGAACGCGAAGACCCGGCGCCGCATCTGGAGCCTTTCCACGCCATTCTGGTGCCCGGCGGCTTTGGCGAACGCGGCACCGAGGGCAAGATCCGCGCCGCGCAATTCGCCCGCGAAAAGGGCGTGCCCTATCTCGGCATCTGTCTGGGCATGCAGATGGCGGTCATTGAGGCCGCGCGGAACATGGCGGGGCTGGCCAATGCGGGCTCCGAGGAATTCGACCATGAGGCAGGCGAAAAGCGTTTCACGCCCGTGGTTTACCACCTCAAGGAATGGGTGCAGGGCAACCACCGGGTGGAGCGGAAGCTGACCGACGACAAGGGCGGCACGATGCGTCTGGGCGCCTATTCGGCGCAGCTGACGGCGGGCTCGAAAGTGGCCGAGGTTTACGGCAAGACCGAAATCGAGGAACGCCACCGCCACCGCTACGAGGTCGACATCACTTATCGCGAAGCGCTGGAAAACTGCGGTCTGGTGTTCTCGGGGATGAGCCCGGACGGCCGTCTGCCCGAGATCGTCGAGCACAAGGACCATCCCTGGTTCATCGGCGTGCAGTTCCACCCGGAGCTGAAGTCGAAACCCTTCGCGCCGCATCCGCTGTTTGCCGGTTTCGTGAAAGCGGCGCTGGCGCAAAGCCGTCTGGTCTGAAACGGTTGCGCCCGCTGTCGCGGGCGCCCCAACAGGGGGGCGCTGCCCCCCTCGCGGGTGCGCCGCTCACCCCCCGGGATATTTGCCGCAAGGTAAAAGGCAAAGGCCAGTCTCGACCGGCTTGGCGACGGGTTCGGGCACAGTCCAGGCGGGAACGCGATGAGGCTCCAGGGTGAAACACTGGGTTCCCCCTCCTGCCCCGGGCCCGAGCCGGGCTTTCCCCGTGGCACAGCGCGCCGCAGCCCTCCCCTTTCACCTTGCGGCAAATATCCTCGGGGGGTGAATGCTCCGCAGGAGCAGAGGGGGGCGGAAAGCCCCCCTTTCGGGGCGACCGCGCAGGCGGGCGCACTCATTCGACGCGCAGCGATGCCGCGAGCCAGGGCGCCTCGGCCAGAGCCGGCGCCACGATCCGCTCGGCAAGAAGGCCGCGCAGCCGCTGCGCCACCGCGCCGGGCAGATCCCCCATCGTGCTCGCCCGCGCGCTCAGCACGATGCGGCGGCTCATCCCCGGCCCCCGCAGCGGCGCCAGCGCCACCCCCGCCCGCTTGCCATGCAAAACCCCGGACGGCGTCAGGATCGACCAGCCCTGCCCCGCCGCCACCATCGCCAGGATCGCCGGGGTGCTGTCGATCTCGAAGCGATGCCCGGGGCTCTCGCCGATCCGGCCCAGATAGGCGGCGATCTGCTGCCCCATCAGCGTGCGGCGCGAATAATGCAAAAGCGGCAGATCGGCCCCCACCAGACCCTCCGGCCAGACCGCGATCAGCGGTTCCGAGAGCAGCGGATGCCGCTCCACCCCCTCCTGCGCCGCCTCGATCTCGGCCGCCACCACCATGTCCAGTGCCCGCGCCTCCAGCTGCGCCGCCAGACGATGGCTCGGCCCGGTCTCGAGCAGGAACCGGCAGGCGGTCAGTTCCGCCCCCATCCCCGCCAGCAAAAGCGGCGTCACCTCGGCCTCGAAATCCTCGATCATGCCCAGCCGGAAACTGCGCAAGCCCGCAGGATCGGCCAGGCCCACCCCGGCCCGGCCCCGCGCCAGCTCGTCCAGCATCGCCTCGGCATGGGGCAGAAAGGCCCGCCCCGCCGCCGTCAGCCCGAAGGGCCGCGCCGTGCGGTCGACCAGCTCCGCCCCCAGCGCGGCTTCCAGCGCCACGATCTGCTGACTGACCGCCGAGGCCGAGACCCCCAGCCGCCGCGCCGCCGCGGTGATCGCCCCCTCTTCGGCCGTCGCCACCAGCATCTCGACCGCCCAGAGGCTGACCTTCTCGCCCCGCCCTTTTGCCTTGCCCGTCATCATCGCTCCCTGTCGGGGCCGGACTGCCGCTCCGAAGCCTGCCTTGGCACGCCCGGGCCAAGGCCCCCTCGGTTTCAGGAAATACGGCCAGAGCTTCGGGCCGGGGGTCTCGGGGGCATGCCCCCGAGCGGGGGGTCCGGGGGGCAGCGCCCCCCGGCCTGCTTACAGTTTCGACAGTTTCGACTGCAATTCGGCAAGCTGCTTCTTGATCGCGTCAAGCTCCTCGCGCCCGCCCGCGCCCTCGCCGCCCGCCTCGGGCGCGGTGCCGACCGCCGCGCCCCAGCCCGACATCAACGTCTTCAGGAAGGCCTCCTGCTGGCGCTGCAGCGCCTCGAAGCCGGGCACCGGCGGGAAGGTGGCGAAATTCTCCATCATCTTCGACTGGCCCTCGCGCAGCATCTCGAAGCTCGCGGCCAGGAATTGCGGCACCACCGATTGCGCCTGCGTCGTGTAGCTGCGCACCAGATCGGTCAGCACATCCACCGGCAGCACGTTTTCGCCCCGGCTTTCATGTTCGGCGATGATCTGCAGCAGATATTGCCGCGTCAGGTCGTCGCCCGATTTCAGGTCGACGATCTGCACCTCGCGCCCCTGCCGGATGAAGGAGGCGATATCCTCGAGCGTGACATAATCGCTCGTCTCGGTGTTATAAAGCCGCCGGCTCGCATAGCGCTTGATCAGCAAGGGCTTCGCCTCTTCGGCCATGGTCTCTCCTCCCGTGGTTTTTTGGCGCTGCAGCAATGTTTAGGCTGCGCCGCGGCAAAAGCAACAAAAGAAAAGGGCGCACCGAAGTGCGCCCATGGTCAACCCGGCAGGGAGGAGGAAACCGGGCCGATCCGGTTCACTTCGCGGCGACGGTCTTTTTCGCCGCGGCGGTGACTTCCTCGGTCGCCTTCTTGACGGCGGCGGTGGTTTCCTCGGTCATTTCCTTGCCCGCGGCCAGCATCAGCTCGACCGTGTCCATCTGCACCTTCTTCGCCACTTCGGCAAAGGCGGCGAGGTTTTCGGTCGCCATCTCGACCGAGGCCGAGGCGAAGTCGCTCATGACCTTGGCGTAATCGGCCGGTTCGGCTTTCGACGCGGTCAGCGCGCCGACTTTCGCCAGCGAGTCCTTGGCCCATTTCGCCGAGATGTCGGTCGATTTTTCCGCCGCGTCGATGGCGACCTTGGCCATCTTTTCGGTCAGCACGGTCTGCGCCTTGAACGCATCCTGCATCTTCGACATGTCCATCGGCACCGAGGCCATCATGTCCTGCATCATCTTGGTGAAATCCTGGGTCTTGGCCATTTCAGTCGCTCCGGTCAGAGGGCCCATCGAGGCGGCGGGGCCCGTTCGCTTGACTCAGATATAAATGCTGCAGTGCAGCATTGCAAGGGAAATTTTCTGCGTCGCAGCGCATAATTCGCGTTCAGGTTGATCTGCGTCATGGAGAATCGGCTTGAAAAAGGGGGCCGAAGCCCCCTCTCCGCCGCGCCGGAGCTAAAGCACCACAACCTCCGAGACATAGGTGCCGGGGGCCGGGGCCAGCGGCGGATGCGTCGCGTCGCCCGGGGCCCGCGCGGGGATCTTCTTGCCCGAATGCCCGGCCAGCCATTCCCCCCAGCGCGGCCACCAGCTGCCCTTCGTGTAGGTGGCCTGCGCCTTCCAGACCTGATGATCGGCAATCGGCGCCGCAGAGGTGTAATGGCCGTATTTGTCCTTGCTCGGCGGGTTCACGATCCCGGCGATATGGCCCGATTCCGTCAGGATGAAGGTCTTGTCGGTCGATCCCATCTGCGCCACGCCGTTGAAGCTGACGATCCAGGGCGCGATATGGTCGGTCTCGCAGGCGATGGCGCAGAGCGGCACCTTGACCCCCGAGACATGCAGCCGCTCGCCCATCAGCTCGAAGCCCTCGGTGGTGAAGGCATCGGCCTGACAGAGCCCGCGCAGATATTCCATCGCCATCTTGCCCGGCAGGTTGGTGCTGTCGCCGTTCCAGTAAAGCAAGTCGAAGGCGGGCGGCGATTCGCCCATCATGTAGCTGCGGATCGCGGGCTGATAGATCAGGTCATTCGCCCGCAGATAGGAAAAGGTCCGCGTCATGTAATAGCTCGACAGAACGCCATCCAGCCGCACCTGCCGCTCGATCCCGTCGACGAAATCATCCTGCAGGAAGGGGGTGAATTCGCCCTGATCGGAAAAGTCGGTCAGCGTGGTGAAAAAGGTCGCCGATTTGATCGACTTGTCCTTGCGCTTTTCCAAGAGCGACAGGACCAGGCTCAGCGTCGTGCCCGCGATGCAATAGCCGACCGCATTCACCTGTTTCTCGCCGGTGATCGCCTTCACCTCCTCGATCGCGGCCAGATAGCCGTCGCGGACGTAATCCTCCATCCCCACATCGGCATAGGACCGGTCCGGGTTCTTCCAGCTGACGACGAACAGCGTGAAGCCCTGATCGACGATCCAGCGGATCAGGCTGTTTTGCGGTTTCAGATCCAGGATGTAGAACTTGTTGATCCAGGGCGGAAAGATGATCAGCGGGGTCTTGTGCACCTCGGGGGTGGTGGGCTCGTACTGGATGATCTCCATCAGCCGGTTGCGCCAGACCACCTGGCCTTTCGCCGTGCCGATGTTGTGCCCGACGCTGAAGGCGTTCTTGTCCGAAAGCGTGATCACCAGATCGCCGCGGTTCGCCTCGATGTCGCGCACGAGGTTTTCCAGCCCCCGCACCAGGCTTTCGCCCTCGGTCGCCACCGCCTTTTCCAGCGCATCCGGGTTCGTCGCCAGAAAATTCGTCGGCGCCATCATGTCGATGATCTGCTTGGAAAACATCTCCAGCCGGCGGCGATCGACCGGGTCCAGCCCCTCGATCTTCGACAGCGCTTCCTCGATCGAGCTCGAGGCGATCAGATATTGCTGCTTGATGAAGTTGAAATAGGGATGGCTGTCCCACAGCGGGTTGGAAAAGCGGCGGTCCTTCGGCCCCGGATCGGCGGGCGGCTTGAAGGTGCCCTGAGCAAAGGCATGGGTGGCGTCGATGTAATGCGTCATCGCCTGCGCCCAATAGCTGACCTGCGCCTCGAAGATCTTCGCCGGATTCGCCGTCATCTCGCGCAAAAGCGCGCTCGAAGAGGCGACGTAAAGATCCAGCCCCGGCCCCTCCAGCGCAGGATTGGGCGCGCGCTTTTGCGCAAAGGCTTCAACCATGCGTTGTGTAAGTGTCTCAATCCGCGCCAGATTGTCCCGCATTTGCTGCGATGCAGCAGATTCGACCTTTTCAGGCGTTGTCATAACGAAATTTCCTCCCTATCCTTTATCCTGAAACATAACGTCCGCTTGCACGGGAACAAGCGACGATTGTGCGGTTTCTTGGGGAGTGCCGATGAAGGGCATGATGAGCTACGACCTGATGGAAACCATCAGGAACACCAATGAATGGATGGGCGCCTCGGCCCGTGCCATGGCCTCCTATCCGGTCTGGGGGCTGACGCCCCATCCGATGTTCAAGCTGATGTCGGCCTGGGGCCGGGTGACCGAACGCAGCTTCGCGCGCATGGTGATCAAGCCCGACTGGGGCATCCGCTCGATCCCCGCCGCCGATGGCAAGGACCACCTGATCGAGATCGAGACGCTGATCGACAAGCCCTTCGGCGCGCTCATCCACTTCAAGGTTCAGGGCCGGGCGCCGATGCCGCGACGCATCCTTCTGGTTGCGCCGATGTCGGGCCATTACGCGACGCTTCTGCGCTCCACCGTCGCCAGTCTTCTGCCCGATGCCGATGTTTACGTGACGGATTGGCACAATGCGCGGGACATTCCGGTCAGCGCGGGCAAGTTCGACATCGAGGATTACACGCTTTACCTCGTCGAATTCATGCGCCTGCTTGGCCCCGACATCAACGTGATCGCGGTCTGTCAGCCCGCGCCGCTGACGCTGGCCGCCACCGCCTATCTGGCCGAGGAAGAACCCGAGGCGCAGCCGCGCACGCTGACGCTGATCGGCGGGCCGATCGACCCCGATGCCGCCGCGACCGAGGTGACCGATTTCGGCCGCCGCGTCACCATGGGGCAGCTCGAACACATGGTGATCCAGCGCGTCGGCTTCAAATACAAGGGCGCCGGGCGGCTGGTCTATCCGGGGCTGATGCAGCTGGCCTCGTTCATCTCGATGAACATGGACAAGCACACCAAGGCCTTTTCCGACAAGATCCTGATGGAATCGAAGGGCGAAGGCTCGGAACACGACCATCACAACATCTTCTACGATGAATATCTGGCGGTGATGGACATGACCGCGGAATTCTATCTGTCCACGGTGGAACGGATCTTCAAGGGGCTGGAAATCGCGCAGAACCGCTTCGAGGTCGAGGGCAAGCGCGTCGACATCGGCAAGATCACCCGCGTCGCGGTGAAGACGGTCGAGGGCGCGAATGACGACATTTCCGCCCCCGGACAATGCGTGGCGGCGCTGCGGCTGTGCACCGGCCTGCCCGAGGACAAGAAGGCGCAGCATCTGGAGCCGGGCGCGGGCCATTACGGCATCTTCGCGGGCTCGTCCTGGCGCAACAACATCCGGCCGCTGGTGCTGAATTTCATCGACGCCAATGCGGGAACGCCGAAAGCGACCGTGACCGCGATCCGCGCGGTCTGAGCAATCTGCCCCGTTCAATGCGAAACGCGCGCCTTCGGGCGCGCGTTTTCTTTTGCCCTGCCCCGTTGCAACACGGCCAAAAGCAAAAACCCGGCCGCAAGGCCGGGTTTTCGATCTGGTCTGGAACGCGGCTCAGTTCAGCCGGGTTTCCACTTCCGTGATGGCCGCGTCGATCATGCCCGACTTGTCGGAGGCCGACATCTGGTTCGCCAGAACCTCGGCCGCGGCGGCAACCGCCACCTGCACGGCCCGATCCTTGACGTCCTTCAGCGCAGCGGCTTCCGCCGAGGCGATCCGGTCTTCGGCGCCCTTCAGGCGGCGCGCGATGGCCTCCTTCAGGTCGGCCTTGGCCTGCTCGGCCGCCAGTTGCGCATCGCGCTTGGCCGCGGCGACGATCTCGTCGGCCTGACCCTGCACTTCGCGCGCCTTGCGCTCGTAGCTCGCCAGGATCTTCTGCGCTTCGTCGCGCAGCGCCTTGGCCTCGTCCAGATCCGCCTTGATGCCCTCGGCACGCTTGTCGAGCATGCCCAGCAACATCGAGGGAACCTTGAACTTGATCAGCACGCCGACAAAGATCAGGAACGCGACGAGGATCACGAAATGCGCGTTGCGCAGCGAGACGAACGGGCCTTCGGATGCGAAAGCCGGGTTCGCCGCCAGAGCAACAAGCAGGAACGTCAGTTTCTTCATCGCCTTACCCCTTCACCCGCTGCCCCACGGCCGCGTTCAGCGCGCCCATGTCGGCCTTGCCGCCCAGCGCCGTGACGATGGCCGTGGCCGTGTCGGTGGCGACGATCTGCACCGCCTCCAGCGCCCCGGCGCGGATCTCGGCGATCTTCACCTCGGATTGCGCGACGCGGGCCGCGATATCCGCATCGGCTTTCGCCGTGGCGGCATCGAGGTCCTTTTGAATCACCGCACGGGTCTCGGCGATGATCTTTTGCGCCTGCGCGCGGGCATCGGCCAGCGCCTTGGCATAGGCCGCTTCCGCGTCCTTGGCCTTCAGCTTGTACTGTTCCGCCGCCGCAAGATCGCCCGAGATGGTCCCGGCACGATCGGCCAGAATCGCCGCGATGCGCGGAATGGCGATGTTCTTGAGCAGCCAGTAGATGGCGCCCAGAGCCAACAGCAGCCAGAAGATCTGGTTCGGGAAGGTCGAGAAGTCGAGCTGCGGCATCCCGCCCTTTTCCGCAGCCTCGGCAGCGTGTCCGGCGACAGCAGCAGCGGCCTCGACCGCGTTTGTTTCGTTTGCCATGTCGTCCCCCTGGACCCTTCAGTTACCGGGTGGGTGCGAACACCCACCCGACCGCAAGGTTGCTCAGCAGGGATCAGACGGCGAACATCAGCAGAAGCGCGACGAGGAACGAGAAGATCCCCAGCGCTTCGGCGAACGCGATACCGATGAACATGGTGGCGGTTTGCGAAGCGGCCGCCGAGGGGTTGCGCAGCGCGCCCGAGATGAAGTTGCCGACGACGTGGCCCACACCGACGGCGGCGCCGCCCATGCCGGTGCACGCAAGACCAGCACCGATGTAGGCACCCATTTGAACGATATCGCCTTCCATGATGGACACTCCTTGAGGTTGGAATTGGCTGAATTGAGGTTGTGACGGGGACCTGTCTGCGGTCCGGGCCTCAGTGGCCCGGATGCAGCGCGTCTTTCAGATAGACGCAGGTCAGGATGGTGAAGACATAGGCCTGCACGAAGGCCACGAGGATTTCGAGCGCATACATCGCGACGATCGCCAGCACCGAGAGCGGGGTCACGATCACGCCGACGAAGGAGAACAGGATCAGCGGCGCGAAGGCGGCAAAGACTTCCATCACCGCGTGGCCGGCCATCATGTTGCCCGCAAGCCGGATGGAGTGGCTCACCGGACGCACGAAGTAGGAGATCACCTCGATCACGGCCAGGATCGGGCGCAGCGGCAGCGGCGCGGCCGAGACCCAGAACAGGTTCAGGAAGTGGCTGCCGTGCTTCATGAAGCCCAGCGCGGTGACGCCGATGAACACGCCCATCGCCATCACGCCGGTCACCGCGATATGCGAGGTGGGGGTGAAGGCCATCGGGATCAGGCCAAGGAAGTTCGAGAACAGGATGAACAGGAACAGCGTGAAGATATAGGGGAAGTAGACCAGCCCGTCCTTGCCCGCGACATCCTCGACCATCTTGTGGATGAAGCCGTAGGTCAGCTCGGCGAGCGACTGGATGCGGCCCGGCACGATGGCGCGGCGCAAGGTGCCCACGACCATCAGCAGCGCGATCATCAGAACGCCGATCGCCATCCACAGGGTCGAGTTCGTCGGCACGAAGAACTCGAACCAACGGATCGCCTCGCCGTCGAACATCGAGTGAATCTTGAACGGTTCCATCGGGTGGAACACAAGGCCGGTGCCAGCTTCTTCTGCCACGACTATTTCCCCTCTTTGCCAGCTGCGGCCGCAGCTGCCTGTGCCTTTGTCAAGTCCGCGGCCGAGCGAAGCATCACCTTCACCCCCGCCGCGAGACCGAGGAAGACGAAGATCAGCATCAGGAAGGGCTGCGTGCCAAAGACGGCATCCAGCCCGTATCCGATGCCGAAGCCGATCCCCAGCCCCGAAACCAGTTCGATGACCATCCGCCAGGCCATGTCGGCCATGCGCAGATCGCCATCCGCTGCGCGTTTGGGCGCCTCCTCGGTCTTCTTCAGTTGCGAAAGCCGTTTCTCAAGCGCCGCCAGACGCTCGGGATCAGGTTCTCCGCCAACTTCCTCCGACATGGATGCTCCCCGCAGGTTGAGGCCGTGTGTAACGACGCAAGCCCGATGAGTCAACGCCGTTGACAGAGTCTTTCCGAACGCGCAAGTCCTTGTTTTCATTTTCGTTTGCGCAATCAGCCGCGGGTCGGGCGGGGGGTTTTCGCATGCGCCGGGCCAAAGTCATATTCAACCGATCGGTTGACGTTTTGCCGCAGGATGCGCAAAGGTGGCGCATGGACCTTTCCGCCGCCGCCCGCCTTGATGCCGTCTTTGCCGCGCTCGCCGACCCGACGCGGCGGGCGATCCTGACCATGCTGCTGGAAGACGACATGGCGGTGACCGATGTCGCCGCGCCGTTTCAGATGTCGCTTGCCGCGATTTCGAAACATCTGACGATCCTCGCCGAAGCCGGGCTGATCAGCCAGGAAAAGCGCGGCCGGGTGAAATGGTGCAAGCTCGAGCCCGCGGCGATGGAAGGCGCGATCGTCTGGATCCAGAGCTTCGGCGCCTTCGAGCCGCTGGATCTGGATGCGTTCGAGCGCTTTCTGGAAACCGAGCTGCAGGGGCCGCAAGCGGAGTAAGGGGGGCAGCGCCCCCCTGCCCGGCTCAGTCCAGATCGCAGCCGTGGGTCCGGTCATAGCCGTTTTGCGCGGGCGAGACCCAGCCCTCGGGCCGGTCCTGCGGCCGATAGATCTCGATCTTGAGCGGGTAACAGGCCGCCGCATCCGAGGAATGTTCCGAGGAACAATCGCCGCCCGGGCAGGCCGAGAGCGCGCCGCCCAGATCGATCTCGGCGAAGAATTCCAGATAATCGCCCGGCCGCACCGGCGACGCCTTCATGAAATACTGGCCGGTGTCGCGGGTGAAGCCGGTGCACATGAAGACATTCAGCACGTCATGGACATGGAATTCGCAGGCATGTTTCATCAGCCCGGTTTCCTCGGCCAGCGCGCGGGTCAGGTTCGAATGGCAGCAATGGTGGTAAGTCTCGCCGCCCGAGAGCAGGTGATGCGTATAGGGATCGCAGCGGGTGCCGATCACGTCATGCACCGAGCCGCCATGTTCGTCGATGCCATACCAGTCCAGCGTGTCCTCGGTGATCGTCGCCATCGGCCGCAAGTACGGGATCGAGGACCAGAGCTGATCGCCGGTCGACAGATGCGTGCCATGCAGCGCGCGGGTCTTGCCGGAATAGAAGCGCTCGTTCAGATCCTTTAGCGACCAGAGGTTGAGGTCACCGACCTGCGGACCGTCGATCGAGACGATGCGGAAGAAGCAGCCCGCGGGCACTTCAAAGAATTTCGCCTCGCGCGCCGGGACGATCACCTCGTCGATCTTCGTCCAGCCCGCGCGGGCGGCGCGCAGCGCGGCCAGATCGGGGCGTGGCAGGGTCTCGACCGGGTAGCAGATCACCGGCTTGATCGCGCGGCGGGCGGCGGCATCGGCGGGCGGGGCATGGTCGGGATGGGTCGGTTTCACGGGGCGCGGTCTCCTTTGCGCCAGTCTCGCCCGGCTTTGGCGCAAAAGAAAAGCCCCCGCCGACGGGCAGGGGCGCTTTCGCGACAAATCGGGCTCAGGCCGCGTAATATTCGAACATCTGGTCGAGTTCGGTTTCCTCGATCAAATCCGCCTTGCCGCGGGCGGGCGTGTAATAGGCGTAAGCCTCGGCCAGAATCCTCAGCGCTTCGGCGGCTTTTTCCTGCTCGGATTTCTTCCGGAAGGTGACGATTTTCGACATGGCTTGCTCCTGTGGGTGCGTGGTCTCCCCTGCGACAAACTATCCCATGCCCGCCGCGGCCGACAGCGAAAATGCTGCAACTGCGATATGCAATTTCCGCAACGCAGCAAAAAGGCCCCGGCAGTGCCGGGGCCTAGTGTCGAAGCAAAGCCGGATCAGACGTGCCGGCTGACCATCAGCCGCTTGATCTCGGCGATCGCCTTGGCCGGGTTCAGCCCCTTGGGGCAGGTCTTGGCGCAGTTCATGATCGTGTGGCAGCGATAAAGCTTGAACGGGTCTTCCAGCGCATCCAGACGCTCGGCCGTGGCCTCATCCCGGCTGTCGATGATCCAGCGATAGGCATGCAGCAGCGCCGCCGGGCCAAGGTAGCGGTCCGAGTTCCACCAGTAGCTCGGACACGAGGTCGAGCACGACGCGCACATCACGCATTCATAAAGACCGTCCAGCTTCTTGCGATCCTCGATCGACTGCAGCCATTCTTTTTCCGGCTTGTTCGTCGTCGTCTGCAGGAAGGGCATGATCGAGGCATGCTGCGCGTAAAAGAGCGTCAGGTCCGGCACCAGATCCTTGACCACCGGCATATGCGGCAGCGGATAGATGCGCACGTCGCCCTTGATCTCGTCGAGGCCATAGATGCAGGCCAGCGTGTTGATGCCGTCGATGTTCATCGCACAAGACCCACAGATCCCCTCGCGGCAGGAGCGGCGGAAGGTCAGCGTCGGGTCGATCTCGTTCTTGATCTTCAGAAGCGCGTCCAGAACCATCGGCCCGCAGCGGTCCATGTCGAGGAAATAGGTGTCCACCCGCGGGTTTTCGCCGGTGTCCGGGTCCCAGCGGTAGATCTTGAACTTGCGCGTGTTCTTGGCACCCTCGGGCCGCGGCCAGGTCTTGCCGACGCGGATCTTGGAGTTTTTCGGAAGCGTGAACTGAACCATTGGGCGTCCTTTCAGTGCGAAGCGGACCGGGCCGGGGGCGGCTCGGCCAAGTCGAGAAGCTCATCGGGGGTGGAAATCTGCTCGATGAGGCGGATGAGATTGGGCAGCGCCTGGGTGACCGGGGCGGCCTGGGCCAAAAGCCAGCGCAGGGCATCGTCCAGCACGGCCGCGCGCCAGGCGTCGTGGTTCCAGTGCCGGGCGAGCGGCACGCCCAGATCGGCGAAGGCGGCGAAAAGCGCGGGCAGATCGTAGAAGGTCGCGTAAAGATGGCGCAATTCGCGCGGGGTCGTGTGTTCGGGGCCGCGGAACCGGCCCGAGACGGTCAGATGCGCCGCGACGACATCATGGCTGCGCAGGCTGCGGCAGCGCGGCGTCAGCACCGCCGTCCAGGCATCCGGCCCGGTGCGACGGCGCAGGACGTGGATGTCCTGATCGAGACGGCCCAGCAGCTGGCGGCCATGCAGCGCCGAGCCCTCGGCAAAGACCAGCGCCTCGGCCCGGGCATAGACCTGCATCTGCGCCCGGATCGGCAGGGTTCCGGGGTCGATCACCGTCACGCCCAGCTGCGCCAGCAGCCCGGCCAGATAGGACTCGCCCAGATGGCCGCCGCGGCCCGTGGTCACCAGCCCGGCACGGCTGACATAGATCAGCGGCAGGCGCGGCCGCGACCCGAGCCCGTGGCGGGCGGGCAGCGCGTCGAGCAGGTCAAGATAGGCCGGATCGGGGGCGGTGCCGCCCAGCATCTCGCCCTGGGCGCAGACGCGCAATTCCGGCGCAAGGCTGGGTTCGGTGACGAAACGGGCGCGGCGCGCGGGCATCGTCAGCCAGTCGAACACCTGATGCACCCAGGGCGCCAGCGCCTCGGGCGGGGTGCCGGTGGGCAGGGTGAACAGCACCACATCCGTGTCGCGCTGGCTGACCGCAGGCAGAAGCCGGGTGATGTGTTCGGCCACCAGATGGCCGAATTCATGGCTGAGATAGCCGCCCCAAAGCGCCGGGCGGCGGAACTGCCGCACCGGCTTGCGCAGGGGCGGCGCGCTGTCGGCGGGACGGCCGGAATAGCAGAACCGGGCCGCGGTCTGACGCTCGAACTCGGGCCAGACCGGACCGCCCAGCGGCACATGTTCGCGCATGCGGGTGACCGGCATCACGGGGACATCGCGAAAGCACAGAAGCTCCATCATCCCCTCCCCCGCGGCACGGTGTAATAGGGGCGGCTGGGCCCCTGCCCCGCGCGGGCGCGGACGCAGCGGTCATAGGCCGCGCCGGGATCGCCGCCGCCGCTGCCCATTGTGAAGGTCAGCTTCACGCCGCTTTCGAAATCGCCGCCCGAGGTGACCCCCATCCGGCCTTCGCCGGAGAGGGGCGCTTTCGGGGCGACGCTTTCGGCGCAAAGCCTCTCGGCTTCGGGCAGGGCCATGGGGCCGCAACCGGCCAGGGCAAGCCCCGCCGCCGCGATCCCATATGCCCAGACCCGCGCCATCTCAGAAGGTCCGCGCTTTCGGCGCGATCTTCGCCAGGCTGATGCCGCCTTCCGCCTCGGTGGTCAGCGGTTCGGTGATCACCGGGCGATAGCTCAGGTCGACCTTGTTGTCCTCGACCCGCATGATCGAGTGCTTGCGCCAGTTCACGTCGTCGCGCGTCGCGTGGTCTTCCGAGGCATGGGCGCCGCGGCTTTCCTTGCGGGCTTCGGCGCCGACGATGGTGGCCAGCGCGTTCGGCATCAGGTTGGTCAGTTCCAGCGTTTCCATCAGGTCGCTGTTCCAGATCAGCGAGCGGTCGGTGACCTTCAGATCGGCGACCTTGGCCGCGATCTCGGTCATCTTCGCCTTGCCCTCGGCCAGGGTCTTGTCGGTGCGGAAGACCGCCGCATCGGCCTGCATCGTGCGCTGCATTTCCAGCCGCAGATCGGCGGTGGGGGTGTGGCCCTTGGCATGGCGCAGCCCGTCGAAGCGGGCAAAGCACTTGTCGACCGAGGCCTGGTTATAGGCCGCCGGACGCGCCTTCGGATCGACGATTTCCCCCGCCCGGATCGCCGCGGCACGACCAAAAACCACAAGGTCGATCAGCGAGTTCGAGCCAAGGCGGTTCGCCCCATGCACCGAGGCGCAACCGGCCTCGCCCACGGCCATCAGACCGGGCACGATCGCATTCGGATTGTCCGCCGTCGGGTTCAACGCCTCGCCCCAGTAGTTCGTGGGAATGCCGCCCATGTTGTAGTGGACGGTGGGCAGAACCGGGATCGGCTCCTTGGTGACATCGACGCCGGCAAAGATCTTCGCCGATTCCGAGATGCCGGGCAGACGTTCGGCCAGCGCCTCTTTCGGCAGGTGGCTGAGGTTCAGGTGGATGTGGTCCTTGTGCTCGCCCACACCGCGGCCTTCGCGGATTTCCAGCGTCATGCAGCGCGAGACATAGTCGCGCGGCGCCAGATCCTTGTAATGGGGCGCATAGCGTTCCATGAACCGCTCGCCCTGGCTGTTGGTCAGATAGCCGCCCTCGCCGCGCGCGCCTTCGGTGATCAGGCAGCCCGAGCCATAGATGCCGGTCGGGTGGAACTGCACGAATTCCATGTCCTGCAGCGCGAGGCCCGCCCGCGCCACCATCCCGCCGCCGTCGCCGGTGCAGGTATGGGCCGAGGTGGCCGAGAAATAGGCGCGGCCGTAACCGCCCGTCGCCAGCACGGTCATCTTGGCGTTGAAGACGTGGAAAGTGCCGTCATCGAGCTTCCAGCAGACGACGCCTTGGCAGACGCCATCCTCGGACATGATCAGGTCGAGCGCGAAATATTCGATGAAGAATTCCGCGTTGTTTTTCAGCGACTGACCATAAAGCGTGTGCAGGATGGCGTGGCCGGTGCGGTCGGCCGCCGCACAGGTGCGCTGCACCGGCGGGCCGTCGCCGAATTCGGTGGTGTGACCGCCGAAGGGGCGCTGATAGATCTTGCCCGCCTCGGTGCGCGAAAACGGCACGCCGTAATGTTCGAGCTCATAGACCGCCGCCGGGGCGGAGCGGGCCAGATATTCCATCGCATCGGTGTCGCCGAGCCAGTCCGAGCCCTTGACGGTGTCGAACATGTGCCATTGCCAGCTGTCCGGGCCCATGTTGCCCAAGCTGGCCGCGATGCCGCCCTGCGCCGCCACGGTATGCGAGCGGGTCGGGAAGACCTTGGTCACGCAGGCGGTGCGCAGCCCCTGTTCGGCCATGCCCAGCGTTGCCCGCAGGCCCGCGCCACCGGCACCGACCACCACCACGTCATAGTTGTGGGTTTCGTAAGTATAGGAAGCCATTGTCCGGTTGCCCCTGTCAGTTCGTGATCTGTTGCGCCGCGGCGGCAAGGAACATCATCTTCGCCAGCGCATAAAGCACCAGGGCCGAGATCAGCCACGACAGCGAATAGACGAAGATCACCAGCCCCTTGCGCAGGCTGCCCTGGGTGTAGTCTTCCAGCATCACCTGCGCGCCCTTGGCGAAATGGCGCATGCCGACGATGGTGACCAGCGCGGTCAGGATCGCCGGGAAGGGCCGGGCGAAATAGGCCTGAAGCTGGGCCTGATCCATGCCGATGGCATGGCCGAAGACGAAGATGAAGGCGGGCACCAGAAAGGCCAGCGCCACCGAGGACATCGTCATCCACCAGAAATGCTCGGTCCCGGACCCCGAGGCCCCCTTGCCGACGGCGCGTTTGCGATCGGTCAGATAGCGCATGGTTGCCTCCTCAGAAAATCGCCAGAATGATGAGCGTCAAAAGCGTCAGCACCACCGAGCCGATGATCGCCCCCCAGCCGAGTTTCTCGGCGGTTTCGATATCCAGCCCCTTGCCGGTGTCCCACAGCAGATGCCGCAGCCCGGTCAGGTAGTGATACCACATCGCCCAGGCCATGCCCGCGAAGATCAGCCAGCCGAGCCAGGAGGTGACGATCCAGTTCACGAAGCCGAAATAGCCGGGGCTGGAGACGGCGGCGATCAGCCACCAGGCGCCAAGCAGGAAGCCCGCAATCAGCGCGTTGCCGGTGATCCGGGTCAGGATCGAGCTCATCGACGTCATCTGCGGACGGTAATACGGGCCGATCATGAAGGGGGAAAGGGGTCGCTCGACCCGTTTCGGTTCAGCCATTTGGGGTCCCTCACTCGCTGGGCCGTCTGCGCGGGCCAGAGAGTGGAGGCAGACGGGTTGGCCGGAATTGTGAGACCTGAATAGGCGGTCACGGCGGCCAAGTCACGCATTCAGATCAAATTTCGCCTTTGCAGTTGCAAAAAAACGCCGGAAATTCTGCTTTGTGATCACAAAATCGGACAATGCGCAAATGTCGTCCGGTAACATTCGGATGCCGCTTTTCGTCCCGGGCAAGGCCGCCTGCGGCCCGCGGCCTGCGCGCCAAACGGAAGGGGCGGAAACCGCCGCCGGTTTCCGCCCCTCCCGCGCCGACTCGGCCGCCCGCGGCCGGATTTGCGATCACAAAGGCATCAGCGCCCAGTAATCGAGATCCAGAAGCACCTCGGGCAGGTATTTCCCGTCCGCGCCTTTCAGCGCAAAGGGCGCCGCGCCCTGTTTCACCGCGACCAGCCGCAGCCGGATCGCGCCGACGCCCGGGGCCCCGGTTTCGGCCTTGTCCAGAACCTCGGACCAGGCCTTGACGGTATCGCCCGCAAAACAGGGGTTGGCATGGGCGCCGCCGTTCAGCGCCACGATCATCTGCGCATTCGCCAGACCGTTGAACGACAAGGCCCGGGCCATCGAGATGACGTGACCGCCATAGATCAGCCGCTTGCCATCCTCGCGGAAGGTGGCGTCGAAATGCACCTTGGCGGTGTTCTGCCACAGCCGGGTGGCCAGCATGTGCTCGGCTTCCTCGATCGTCACGCCGTCGACGTGATCGATCTTTTCGCCGATCTCATAGTCCGCAAGCCGATGCGGCTCTCCGGCCAGGGTGAAGTCGTAATCTTCAAAGCTCAGCCCCTCGGGGATCACCAGATCCTCAGCCGGAACGACCTTGCGCAGCTCGGGCAGCACGGCTTCGGGCGCGGGGCTGGCGGCGTCGCGTTTGCGCACCATCACCCAGCGGACATAATCGAGCACCACCTCGTCATTCTGGTTGAGGCCCTGGGTGCGGACATAGACATTGCCCGACTTGCCGTTCGAGTTTTCCTTGATCCCGATCACCTCGGACACCGAACGCAAGGTATCCCCCGGATAGACCGGAAGCAGCCAGCGCCCCTCGGCATAGCCGAGGTTCGCCACCGCATTCAGCGAGACATCGGGAACGGTCTTGCCGAAGACGGTGTGGAAGGCCAGAAGATCATCAAGCGGCGAGCCATCGAGCCCGCAAGTGGCGGCGAAGACGTCGCTGGAATAGAGCGCATGCCGGGCCGGATAAAGCGCGTGGTAAAGCGCCCGTTCCCCCTCGGCCACGGTGCGGGGCACGGCATGCCCGATCACCTGCCCCACCGCGTAATCCTCGAAGAAACGGCCCGGATTCGTCTTCGTCGCCATCTTACTGCTCTCCCAGTTTCAGATCGGGGTGATATTCGCCCGGCACATCCTTCACCACCGCCTGCGCGCAGCGCATCACGCCGCGCGTCGCGTCGAAGCCATAGGCGGGATCGCCGTGAAGCTCCCAGCCCTTCGACAGCGCCATCGACACCTTGTGACAGAAGGCCGAGGTGTCATCCTCGGTCAGAAGGCGGTAAAGCTTCATGGATAGGTCCCCAGAAACAGGCTGTGCCCCAGGATCAGCCCGTGCAGCCAGACGATGATGCCATAGAACAGCAGCGTGCCGATCAGGTTCTTCAGGTCGCCCATCAGCGAGCCCGGTTTCGGCCGCTTCCACGGACCGGCGAGGTTGATCAGCACCATCTCGGTCACGGCCCAGACCCCCAGCGACCCGAACAGGATCACCGAGACATAATCGCCATTCACCAGCAGATGCGAGACCGCCCACAAAAGCATGCCGGTCAGCATCGGATGGCGCATCTTGTCGATCAGGATCGAGCGCGATCCGCTGACACCGAAGAGATAGATGGCCACCAGCATCAGCAGGTTGTTCAGATGGCCGATCCCCGGCAGGGGCGTGTAAAGGTTGTCGTCGGGCGTCACCTCGACCGAGCGGTAACCGATCACCATCAGCGCGGTGCCGATCAGGATCAGCGCCGCGTCGATCGCCTTGATCTGCGGCAGCAGCATCAGATGCCGGTGCGGCGCCAGGCGCTTGAAGGAATGGGGCAGCACCCAAAGCAGGATGCCGAGGATCATCAATGACATGGCTTGCCTCTCAACTTGCGAGTGCGGCAATCGCCTCCGCTTTCGCAAGGACCTGCCGCGCCGTCACGATATGCAGGTTTTCGACGATCTTTCCATCCACAACCGCAACCCCCTGGCCCTCGGCTTGCGCCGCGTCAAAGGCGGCGATCTGGCGCCGGGCGAGATCGATCTCGGCCTCGGAGGGGGCAAAGGCGGCATTGGCGATGTCAAGCTGCGCCGGGTGGATCAGCGTCTTGCCGTCAAAGCCCATGTCGCGGCCCTGATCACATTCGGCCTTCAGCCCCGCGTCATCCTTGAAGGCATTGTAGACGCCGTCGACGATGATCTTGCCAAAGGCCTTGGCGGCGAGCAGGCAGAGGCCGAGCCCGGTCTGCAGCGGCAGGCGATCGGCGCGGAAGCGGCATTGCAACTCCTTGGCCAGATCGTTGGTGCCCATCACCATGCCTTCAAGCCGCGGATGCGCCGCGATGTCGGCGGCGTTCAGCATGCCCAGCGCGGTTTCCATCATCGCCCAAAGCGGCACGGCGGGGATCAGGTTCGCCACCGCATCCAGATCGGATTTCGTGCTGACCTTGGGGATCAGAACGGCGTCGATCTTCACGCCGTCCTTCAGCGCCGCCGCCATCGCCAGCGCATCCTCGCGGCCCCAGTCGCTGTCCAGCCCGTTGATCCGCACGATCCGCATCCGCGCGCCGAAATCGGCCTCGCGCAGCGCCTTGATCAGGATGGCCCGGGCATTGACCTTTTCATCGACCGCCACCGCATCTTCCAGATCGAAGATGATCGCGTCGCAGGCAAGACCCGTCGCCTTTTCCAGCGCCCGTTCCTTGGAGCCGGGGATGTAAAGCACCGAACGGGTGGGGCGGGCAGCGGTCATGATTCTCTCCTCGCAACAATCTTGCGCGATGAAGCACAAGCCGGACAGATTCAGCAAGACCAGATTTGCCGCAGTGCAGAGATTTGGCTTTGGCGGTCAGAAAGCGGCCCCGGCCGAAGCCGGGGCCGGTCGGTTTCAGGCGTGGATCGCGCCGTCGCCACAGGCCAGCGCGGCCTCGCGCACGGCTTCCGAATAGGTCGGATGCGCATGGCAGGTCAGCGCCAGATCCTGCGCCGAGGCGCCGAATTCCATCGCCACGCAGATTTCATGGATCATGTCGCCCGCCGAAGGGCCGATGATATGGGCGCCCAGAATCCGGTCCGTCGCCGCATCGGCCAGGATCTTCACGAAGCCCTCGGCCTGGAACACGGCTTTCGCCCGGCCGTTGCCCATGAAGGAGAATTTGCCGACCTTGTAGGCCCGGCCTTCCTGTTTCAGCGCATCCTCGGTCTTGCCGACGGCCGCCACCTCGGGCGTGGTGTAGATCACCCCGGGGATGACGTCGTAATTCACATGGCCATGCTTGCCCGCGATCACCTCGGCCACGGCCATCCCCTCATCCTCGGCCTTGTGGGCGAGCATCGGACCCACGATCGCATCGCCGATCGCATAGAGGCCGGGCACATTCGTCGCCCAATGGCTGTCGGCCTTGACCTGCCCGCGCGGCAGCATCTCGACGCCCAGCGCCTCGAGCCCCAGCCCCTTGGTGAAGGGCTTGCGGCCGGTGGCGACCAGCACCACCTCGGCCTCGATCGCATGGGCGCTCTCGTCCTTGCGCAGGGTGTAGCGCACGGTGTTCTTGCCCTTGGCCTTGTCGACGCCCTGCACCGCGGCACCCAGCACGAATTTCAGCCCCTGACGAGTCAGGATGCGCTGCAGCCCCTTGGCCACCTCGGCATCCATGCCGGGCGTGATCGCATCGAGATATTCGACCACCGTCACTTCGGCACCGAGCCGCGCATAGACCGAGCCAAGCTCCAGCCCGATCACGCCCGCACCGATCACCACCATCGATTTCGGCACCTTGGCGAGCGACAGCGCCCCGGTCGAGGTCACCACCGTCTGCTCGTCAATCTCGATGCCCGGCAGGCCCGAAGATTCCGAGCCGGTGGCAATGACGATGTTCTTCGCCGTATGGACCTCGTCGCCGACCTTCACCTGACCCGGCGCCGGGATCGAGCCCCAGCCGCGCAGATAGGTCACCTTGTTTTTCTTGAACAAAAACTCGATGCCCTTGGTGTTGCCGTCGATCACGTCCTGCTTGTAGGACTGCATCTTCGCCCAGTCGACCTTCACCTTGGCGCCCATCAGGCCCATTTTCTCGAAGTTCTCGTGCACTTCGTGCAGCTCATGCGTGGCATGCAGCAGCGCCTTGGACGGGATGCAGCCCACGTTGAGACAGGTGCCGCCCAAAGCCCCGCGTCCCTCGACGCAGGCGGTCTTGAGCCCCAGTTGCGCGCAGCGGATGGCACAGACATAGCCGCCCGGGCCGCCGCCGATGATGATGACGTCGAATTCTGCCATGGTCATTCCCCTGACGAATGGCGGGGGGCGCTGCCCCCCGGGCCCCCCGGGATATTTTCAGCAAGATGAAAGGGGAGCGGTTTGCAGGAAGGGGGCGGATCGCCGCCCCCTGCGGCATCGGGAAGGATCAGAGATCCATCAGCAGGCGGCGCGGGTCTTCCAGCGCTTCTTTCACCCGGACAAGGAAGGTCACCGCGCCCTTGCCGTCGACGATGCGGTGGTCGTAGCTCAGCGCCAGATACATCATCGGGCGGATCACGATCTGGCCGTTCACCACCACCGGCCGGTCCTGGATCTTGTGCATGCCAAGGATGCCCGATTGCGGCGGGTTCAGGATCGGGCTCGACATCAGCGAGCCATAGACGCCGCCGTTCGAGATGGTGAAGCTGCCGCCCTGCATCTCCTGCATCGTCAGCTTGCCGTCACGGCCGCGCTTGCCCAGTTCGGCGATTTCGCGCTCGATATGGGCGAAGCCCTTCTGATCGGCGTCCCGCACCACCGGCACCACAAGGCCCGAGGGCGTGCCCACGGCCACGCCCATATG
Organism: Rhodobacter capsulatus SB 1003; assembly: GCF_000021865.1. Taxonomy (NCBI): domain Bacteria; kingdom Pseudomonadati; phylum Pseudomonadota; class Alphaproteobacteria; order Rhodobacterales; genus Rhodobacter; species Rhodobacter capsulatus. Next base: position 798,552 of record NC_014034.1, on the reverse strand, counting down.
GACGTAGTTCTTGTAGATGATGTCGCCGCCGTCGATCTCGGCGTTCACCTCGGGGATTTCCTTCAGCGCGTGGCAGCAGGCCTTCACGAAGAAGCCCATGAAGCCGAGCTTGACCCCGTGTTTCTTTTCGAACTGGTCCTTGTAGACGTTGCGCAGGTCCATCACGCCCGACATGTCCACCTCGTTGTAGGTGGTCAGCATCGCGGCGGTGTTCTGCGCGTCTTTCAGACGGCGGGCGATGGTGGCGCGCAGGCGGGTCATCTTCACCCGTTCCTCGCGCGCCGCATCCTCGGCCGGGACCGGGGCGCGCGGCACGGTGGCGGGCGGCGGCGCGATCGAGACCTGCGCCGTCGCGACCGGCGCCGGGGCCGCAGGGGCCGGGGCGGCGGCCGGGGCAGCGGCGGCGGCGGCCACGTCCTCCTTCATGATCCGGCCATCGCGGCCGGTGCCGGTGACCTGATCGGGGGTCAGACCCGCTTCGGCCATCGCCTTTTTCGCCGCGGGGGCATGTTCGACATCCTTCGCGGGCGCCGCCGGGGCGGGCGCGGGGGCGGCCGCCGCAGCGGCCGGGGCTGGAGCCGCGGCAGACCCCGCCGCCAGGATCGCCAGACGACCGCCCGCCGCGACCGAGGCGCCCTCGGGGGCGAGGATCTCGCTCAGCACGCCCGCCGCCGGGGCCGGAACCTCGACCGAGACCTTGTCGGTTTCAAGCTCGCACAGGATCTCGTCCTGCGCGACGGCATCGCCCGGCTTCTTGAACCAGGTGGAGACAGTGGCTTCGGCAACGCTTTCGCCCAGCGCGGGGACCATGACATCCGTCATCTTGACCTCTTGAACAGTCGGCGCGGCGATTTGAGGGGCTGCCGGGCCTTCGGATTTGGGTTGCGCGGGCGGCATCGCGCCCGCGGACAAAAGCACGGCCAGCAGGGCGTTCACCGCCACCGTCTCGCCTTCCTTGGCGACGATCTCGCTCAGCACCCCCGCTGAGGGGGCGCGGACTTCGACCGTCACCTTGTCTGTTTCAAGCTCGCAAAGCATCGCATCGGCCACGACCATCTCGCCCGGTTTCACGAACCAGGTGGCGACGGTGGCCTCCGAGACGCTTTCCCCAAGCCCGGGAACGCGGATCTCGGTCATCTCAGCCCTCCAGCGCGTCTTGGACGAGCGCGTCCTGCTCGGCCTTGTGGCGGCTTGCCAGACCCGTCGCGGGCGAGGCCGAGGCGGCACGGCCCGCATAACGCGCCCGGCCATGCTTCGCCCCGATCTTCGCAAGCACCCATTCCAGGTTCGGCTCGATGAAGCTCCAGGCGCCCTGGTTCTTCGGCTCTTCCTGACACCAGATGATCTGCGCCTCCTTGAAGCGGCCCAGTTCCGTCACCAGCGAATGCGCCGGGAAGGGGTAAAGCTGCTCGATGCGCAGGATGTAGACATCCTCCAGACCCCGCTTGTCGCGTTCGGCCAGCAGGTCGTAATAGACCTTGCCCGAACACATCACGACGCGGCTGATCTCGGCATCGGGTTTCGTGGTCATCTCCGAATTGCCGTGATGCTGCGCATCGGCATCGTCCCACATCACGCGCCGGAAGAAGGAGCCGGTGGTGAATTCCGCCGCGGTCGAGGTGCACAGCGGATGGCGCAGCAGCGATTTCGGCGTCATCAGGATGAGCGGCTTGCGGAAGTTGCGGTGGATCTGCCGGCGCAGGATGTGGAAGTAGTTCGCCGGCGTCGAGCAGTTCGCGACGATCCAGTTGTCTTCCGCGCTGAGTTGCAGATAGCGTTCAAGCCGGGCCGAGGAATGTTCCGGCCCCTGCCCCTCGAAGCCATGCGGCAGCAGGCAGACAAGCCCCGACATCCGCAGCCATTTCCGCTCGCCCGAGTTGATGAACTGGTCGAACATGATCTGCGCGCCATTGGCGAAATCGCCGAACTGCGCCTCCCACAGCGTCAGCGCGTTGGGCTCCGCCAGCGAATAGCCATACTCGAAGCCAAGCACGGCATATTCCGAAAGCATGCTGTCGATGACTTCGTATTTCGCCTGACCGGGCTTGATGTGGTTGAGCGGATAATAGCGTTCCTCGGTCGCCTGATCGATCAGCCCGGAATGGCGCTGGCTGAAGGTGCCCCGCGTGCAGTCCTGCCCGGCCAGACGCACCGGGAAGCCCTCGGCCAGAAGCGAGCCGAAAGCCAGCGCCTCGGCCGTGGCCCAGTCAAAGCCCTTGCCGGTTTCGAACATCGCCTTTTTCGCCTCCAGCTGGCGGGCGACGGTCTTGTGGATGTCGAAATCCTCGGGGTAGGAGGTCAGCGCCTTGCCCACCTCGGCCATCAGTTCGGGCGAAATCGGGGTGACGCCCGCGTCGTAATCCGAGCTTTGCCGGTCAAGGTGCTTCCAGCGGCCGTCAAGCCAGTCCGCCTTGTTCGGGCGGAAGGTCTTGCCCGCCTCGTATTCCTCGTTCAGCTTCGCCTGGAAGGCCGCCTTCATGTCCTCGATCTCGCCCTCGGGGATGAGACCGTCGGCGACCAGACGTTCGGTGTAAAGCTGCAGCGTGGTCTTGTGGCCCTTGATGTTCTTGTACATCGCCGGGTTGGTGAACATCGGCTCGTCGCCTTCGTTGTGACCGAAGCGGCGGTAGCAGAAGATGTCGATGACCACGTCCTTGTGGAATTTCTGCCGGAATTCCGTCGCCACTTTCGCGGCATGCACGACGGCCTCCGGGTCGTCGCCGTTGACGTGGAAGATCGGCGCCTCCACCATCAGCGCGATATCGGTCGGATAGGGCGAGGTGCGGCTGAAATGCGGCGCCGTGGTGAAGCCGATCTGGTTGTTCACGACGATATGGATGCAGCCGCCGGTGCGGTGCCCCTTGATGCCCGAAAGCTGCAGACATTCCGCCACGATCCCCTGCCCGGCAAAGGCCGCATCGCCATGCAGCAGCACCGACAGAACCTGGGTGCGGTCCTCGTCATGGGCCTGATCCTGCTTGGCGCGGACCTTGCCCAGAACGACCGGGTTCACCGCCTCAAGGTGAGAGGGGTTCGCGGTCAGCGACAGGTGCACGGTGTGGCCGTCAAACGAGCGGTCCGACGAGGCGCCAAGGTGATATTTCACGTCGCCCGAACCGTCCACGTCTTCGGGCTTGTAGGAGCCGCCCTGAAATTCGTGGAAGATCGCCCGGTAGGGTTTCGCCATCACCGTGGCCAGAATGTTCAACCGGCCGCGGTGCGGCATGCCGATGACCACTTCCTTGAGGCCAAGCGCGCCGCCGCGCTTGATGATCTGTTCCATCGCCGGGATCAGCGCCTCGCCGCCATCCAGGCCGAAGCGCTTGGTGCCGGTATATTTCACATGCAGGAATTTCTCGAAGCCCTCGGCCTCGACCAGCTTGTTCAGGATGGCGCGGCGGCCTTCGCGGGTGAAGGCGATTTCCTTGCCGTAGCCCTCGATCCGCTCTTTCAGCCAGGCGGCTTCCTCGGGGTTCGAAATATGCATGTATTGCAGCGCGAAGGTGCCGCAATAGGTGCGCTTGAGCACGTCGAGGATCTGCCGCATCGAGGCGACCTGCAGACCCAGCACGTTGTCGATGAAGATCATCCGGTCCATGTCGGCTTCGGTGAAACCGTAAGAGCGCGGATCCAGTTCCGGGTGCGACTCGCCCGAGCGCATGCCCAGCGGATCCAGATCGGCGATCAGGTGACCGCGGATCCGATAGGCGCGGATGATCATCAGCGCGCGGATGGAATCGAGCACCGCCCGCTTGATCGCCTCGTCCGAGACCTGCACCCCCGCGGCCTTCACCGCCGCCGCCAGCTTCTCGGCCGCGGCCTTGTTTTCCTTGGGCGCGACGGGCATCGGCCATTCGCCGGTCATCGCCGCCGTCAGATCGTCATTGGGGGACGGCGGCCAGTCGGCGCGGGCCCAGCTCGGCCCGTGGGCCGAGCGCTTGGCGTCAAGTTCCGTGTCGCCCAGGCTTTCGAAGAAGGACGCCCAGTTCGGATCGACCGAGGTCGGATCGGCGGCATAGCGGGCGTAAAGCTGTTCGACATAATCCGCGTTCGCCCCTTGCAGGAAGGACGAAGCGTGGAACTGGTCGTTCGGTGTGTGATCGTTCATGGGATGATCCTTGCGAGATCGGCTGCGGGACGGCCAAGCGGCCGGAGGGAACGGGGGGCCCGGCGGCGCGACACCGCCGCGCCAGAGCGGATCAGGCGGAAAGACGACGCGCGCCCGGCCCCGGGCCGCAGCGCAGCCGCAGCGACGCCGCCGCCGGGCAGGCCGCGGCAATTGGCCGGAAGAGGATCGGAACGAGCGTGAGGGGACGCATCGACTTTCCTTTCATGTCAAGGCTTTGGCGCCTAGTTGCACGCCACCACCAGCGCCTTCATGCCGGGGACGCGGTCCCCGGGATCGGTCACATACGAGCTTTTCAGGCTTTTGCCATAATAGCGGCAGAGCCGGTCCGGCGCGGCCGTCACCGCGGCCTTGTTGGCCGCGAACAGATCGAAATAGACGTAGGAACGCGTCGCATCGCCCGAGATCGCGGCGACGGCGTCGCTGTTGATGCCGGTCATCCGCGCGAAATCGGCCTTGGCCCGGTTGTCGACCGGGATCGGCGGGGCAAGGCCGGGGGCGGCGGCGGCGGGCAGGTCGGGTCCGGTCTCCATGCAGGCGGAGAGCGACAGCATCAGAAGGGCGGCCAAAAGGGCCGATGCGGAACGGTGCATTCTTTGCCTCGGGCAGGTCAGCGGCGGTAGGGGCTTGCGGTGCCGGGCTGTCCGGCGGCTTCGGCGCAGGCGATGTCGTAATTGCCGCCTGCGTTTTCCGGCCCGCAGGGCGCTGCGGTGCCGTCAAGGATGGTGCCGTTCGTGCGCGCCGAATTCGCCAGCGCATAGCCGGTCGCCCCGGTGGGCGTCATGCCCGCGGGCACCTTTTGCGTCGTCACGATCGGCGTGGTGGTGATCGGGCCCGGGGCGGGCGGATCGATCGTTGTCGGACCCGCGTCGCATCCCGCCAGCGCCAGAGCCGCAAGGGCTATCGCCCCCGTGGTCAGTGTGAGCTTCATTCGACCCTCCCGTTCTGGCCTCTCGGCCCTTGGTTGCACGCGTCACAGGCGGGGCCCGACACCCCCGGAACCGGAATGGGACCGCGGCCTCCTCTGCCGCGGCCCCGAAGGGCGCTCAGCCCTTGATCGCTTTCAGCACGGCTTCGCCCAGATGGGCGGGGCTGTCCGCCACCACGATGCCCGCGCGTTTCATCGCTTCGATCTTGCTTTCCGCATCGCCCTTGCCGCCCGAGACGATGGCGCCGGCATGGCCCATGCGACGGCCGGGGGGCGCGGTGCGACCGGCGATGAAGCCCGCGGTCGGCTTCCAGCGGCCCTTTTTCTTTTCCGCCATCAGGAATTCGGCGGCTTCTTCCTCGGCCGAACCGCCGATTTCGCCGATCATGATGATCGAGGTGGTTTCCGGATCGGCGAGGAACATTTCCAGCACGTCGATATGTTCGGTGCCCTTGATCGGATCGCCGCCGATCCCCACGGCCGAGGATTGGCCCAGACCGACATCGGTCGTCTGTTTCACCGCCTCATAGGTCAGCGTGCCCGAGCGCGACACGACGCCGACCGAACCGCGCTTGAAGATCGAGCCCGGCATGATGCCGATCTTGCAGGCGTCGGGCGTCATCACGCCGGGGCAGTTCGGCCCGATCAGCCGCGACTTGCTGTCAATGAGCGCGCGTTTCACCCGCATCATGTCCAGCACCGGGATGCCCTCGGTGATGCAGACGATCAGCTCCATCTCGGCGTCGATGGCTTCCAGAATGGAATCCGCCGCAAAGGGCGGCGGCACATAGATCGCCGTCGCATGGGCGCCGGTGACATGTTTCGCCTCGTGGACCGAGTTGAAGACCGGCAGGCCCAGATGTTCGGAGCCGCCCTTGCCCGGGGTCACGCCGCCGACCATTTTCGTGCCGTAGGCGATGGCTTGTTCGCTGTGGAAGGTGCCCTGCGAGCCGGTGAAGCCCTGGCAGATGACCTTGGTGTGTTCGTTGACGAGGACTGCCATCTTCTTAGCCTTTCACCGCTGCCACGATCTTTTTCGCGCCGTCGGCCAGATCATCCGCGGCAATCACATTGAGCCCCGACTTGGCGATGATGTCCTTGCCAAGTTCGACGTTCGTGCCTTCAAGCCGCACCACCAGCGGCACTTTCAGGCCCACTTCCTTCACCGCCGCCAGCACGCCTTCCGCGATGATGTCGCAGCGCATGATGCCGCCGAAGATGTTGACGAGGATCCCCTTCACCTTCGGGTCCGAGGTGATGATCTTGAACGCCTCGGTGACCTTTTCCTTGGTGGCGCCGCCGCCCACGTCAAGGAAGTTGGCCGGTTCGGCGCCGTAAAGCTTGATGATGTCCATCGTGGCCATCGCCAGCCCCGCGCCGTTCACCATGCAGCCGATCTCGCCATCCAGCGCGATGTAGTTCAGGTCGAACCGCGAGGCTTCCAGTTCCTTCGGGTCTTCCTCGGTCACGTCGCGCAGGTCCATCACGTCGGGCTGGCGGTAAAGCGCGTTGTTGTCAAAGCCGAGTTTCGCATCGAGCACCTTCAGCTGGCCGTCGGTGGTGACGATCAGCGGGTTGATCTCCAGCATCTCCATGTCCTTCTCGAGGAAGGCCTTGTAGAGCTTCTTGATCAGCGACACGCATTGCTTGACCTGATTGCCCTCCAGCCCCAGCGCAAAGGCGATGCGGCGGCCGTGGAAATCGCTCAGACCCGTCGCCGGATCAACCGAGAAGGAGAGGATCTTTTCCGGCGTGTGGGCCGCGACTTCCTCGATGTCCATCCCGCCCTCGGTCGAGCAGACGAAGCTCACGCGCGAGGATTTGCGGTCGATCAGCAGCGCAAGATAGAGCTCGCGCGAGATGTCCGATCCTTCCTCGATATAGATGCGGTTCACCTGTTTCCCGGCCGGGCCGGTCTGATGGGTGACAAGGGTGCGGCCCAGCATCTGGCGGGCCAGCGTTTCGGCCTCGGCCACGGAGCGGGCCAGACGCACGCCGCCCTTTTCGCCCGCTTCGGCTTCCTTGAAATGGCCCTTGCCGCGGCCCCCGGCGTGGATCTGCGCCTTGACCACCCAAAGCGGGCCGTCAAGCTCGCTGGCTGCAGCCTTGACCTCGTCCGCCTTGAGCACGATGCGGCCGTTCGAGACCGGGCAGCCGTAGCTCTTGAGCAACTGCTTGGCCTGGTATTCGTGGATATTCATGGCATTGATCCCATGCTGATGTGTTTGGGGTGGTTTGGCATATTCCGCCCCGGCCACAAACCCAAAACTGCGCGTTTCGCGGGCGCCGGGGCAGAAAAATCGGCTTTGTGATCACGGCCCGCAAATGCGTGATCACAAATTGCCGCAGAGCAGCGAACTTGATTGCGATAACGGAATCGGCTTTGCTTTGCGCAAGGAAATTTCAAATCAGAGGTTGGCATGGCAAGCTGGGGCGTGGTGTCGATGGTGGACGAGCCTGCCCCTTTGATCGCGGCCTTTGTCGGCCATCATCTGGCGCTTGGCGCGGCCGAGGTGCATGTCTGTCTGGACCGTCCCAACCCTGCGGCGCAGGATCTTCTGGCGGGGGTGCCGGGCGCGGTGCTGCATGCGGATGGCGAGGACAGCTGGCGCTATCGCAGCTTCGGCCGCCGCCCCGAAAACATGAACGCGCGGCAGAAATATCATGCCAGCCGGATCCTGGCGCAGACGCGGCTGGACTGGATCCTGCACTGCGATTGCGACGAATATCTGCAGCCCTCGGGCGATGCGATCGGCGCCCTGCTGGACCGGGTGCCGCAACAGGCCGCCTGGGTGCAGGTGCCGGTGGCGGAACGGGTGGAGATCCGCGGCCAGCCGCTGGCCGATATCTTCGGCGGCGCCTTTCGCCTGCCCTGGGAGGGGTTCGCGACCGAGGGCGGGCAGGTCTATGACGCCGAAGCCCGGCAGCTGCTGCAGGGCGGGGTCTGCGGTCACACGATGGGCAAGGCCTTCGTGCGGTCCGGGCGGGGGCTCTTCATCGGCGTGCATCACGGGCTGACGCATTATCCGGCGGCGCGGCGCAGCCCCGATCTGGTCAAGGGCGGCGGGATGCGGCTTTTGCATTTCGACGGGCTGACCGAGCTGCAATTCGCGCTCAAGCTGCTGCGCTACGGGCTGGCGGACCGCCCCGGCAATCCGGCCGCGCACAGCCGCGCGCGCTGGGCGCAGATCCGCGCCATCGCGGCGGATGCGGCCTGCGGGGACCGGCTGCGGGCGCTTTATCGGGCGGCAAAGACGATCTCTGCGGAACAGGCAAGGGCGCTGAGCGGGCGCAAGCTCTTGCGCGGCTGGGCGCCGGGGATCGCGCAGCGCGCTGCCGGGGTGCTGCCGTGCCCGCCCGATCTGCGCGCCGCCGCCTTTGACCGGGCGCTGATCGCGCATGAGGGGGCGCTGTTCGATCAGATCCGGGCGCGCACGGGCTTTGACCCGGAGGCGCTGGCCGCAAATTGAAAAGGGCGGGGAAATCCCCGCCCTTTCAAGAATTTGGCGTGGATCACGCCAGCGTCGGATCGATCGCCTTGCAGGCCGCGACCAGACCCTTGACCGCGTCGACCGACTTGTCGAACATCGCCTGTTCGGCGTCGTTCAGCTTGATATCGACGACTTTCTCGATGCCACCGGCGCCGATGATCGTCGGCACGCCGACATACATCCCGTCCAGCCCGAAGGCGCCATCGACCCAGGCCGCGCAGGGCAGCAGGCGCTTCTGGTCGTTGAGATAGGCTTCCGCCATCTCGATCGCCGAGGTCGCGGGCGCATAGAAGGCCGAGCCGGTCTTCAGCAGGCCGACGATTTCCGCGCCGCCATCCCGGGTGCGCTGGATGATCGCGTCGAGTTTTTCCTGCGTGGTCCAGCCCATTTGCACCAGATCCGGCAGCGGGATGCCCGCGACGGTCGAGTAACGGGCCAGCGGCACCATCGTGTCGCCATGGCCGCCCAGCACGAAGGCGGTGACATCGCGCATCGAGACGCCGAATTCGACCGAGAGGAAGTGACGGAACCGCGCCGAGTCGAGCACGCCGGCCATGCCGACGACTTTCTCCGCGGGCAGGCCCGAGAATTGCTGCAGCGCCCAGACCATCGCATCAAGCGGGTTGGTGATACAGATCACGAAGGCATTCGGCGCGTATTTGGCGATGCCTTCGCCGACCGATTTCATCACCTTGAGGTTGATGCCCAGAAGGTCGTCGCGCGACATCCCCGGCTTGCGCGGCACACCGGCGGTGACGATGCAGACATCGGCGCCCGCGATGTCCTCATAGGAGTTGGTGCCCTTGAAGCAGCCGTCGAAGCCCTCGGAGGGACCGGATTCGGCGATGTCGAGCGCCTTGCCCTGCGGCGTGCCCTCGGCGATGTCGAAGAGGACGACGTCCCCCAGTTCTTTGATCGCGGCGAGGTGGGCAAGCGTGCCACCGATCTGACCGGCGCCGATAAGGGCGATCTTGGGTCGGGCCATGGGTTCCTCCACAGGTCGGGAATGGTGTAAGCGTGGCGAAGGACTAGCGTCTAACCCCCCGGCTGGCAAGGGTGCTGCGGGGCAGCAGGACCAGTTCCCTTGCGATGTATGCGATTGCATACTGCCCCCGGCCCGCTGTTTGCGCTAAACATTTCCTTGCGGCGGGCGGCCCGGGGCGCGAAAGCCCGGGCTGCGGTCAGGTGATTCTCGGAGGGGCGATGGAACTGGATGCGTTCGGTTGGGTCATGGCGGTTCTGGCGGCGGTCAGCGTCGGCATGGCCAAGGGCGGTCTGCCGATGATTTCGTCGCTGTCGGTGCCGCTGCTGGCGGGGGTGATGAACCCGGTCGCGGCGGCGGGGCTTTTGCTGCCGGTCTATATCGTCTCGGATCTGTTCGGGCTGATCGCCTACCGGCGCGATTTCGACGCGCGGGTGCTGAAGATCCTGGTGCCTGCGACGGCTTTGGGGGTGGGCTTCGGCTGGGCCACCGCCTCGGTCGTGCCCGAAACCGCGGTGACGGCGCTGGTCGGGCTGATCGGGGTGGTTTTCGCACTGAACGCGCTCGCGCGTCCGCGCCTTGGCGGTGCGCGCAGGGCACGGCTGGCACCCGGCCTCTTCTGGGGCACGATCACCGGCTTCACCAGCTTCGTCAGCCATTCCGGCGGCCCGCCCTATCAGGCCTATACGATCCCGCTCAACCTGCCGCGCACGGTCTTTGCCGGCACTTCGACGCTGCTCTTCGCCTGGGTGAATGCGATCAAGCTGATCCCCTATGCGGCGCTGGGGCAGATCAATGTCACCAGCCTTGGCACGGCGCTGAAACTGGCCCCGGTCGCCGCGGTGTCGGTCTTTTTCGGGGTCAAACTGGTGCGGATCCTGCCGCACGAGAGCTTTTACAAGCTCGTCACCTGGGCGCTGCTGCTGATCTCGCTCAAGCTGCTCTGGGACCTTCTTCCCTGAGCCCCCCTGTCACCTTGCGGCAAATATCCTGGGGGTCCGGGGGCGAAGCCCCCGGCGGGTCGCCCCGGCACAGCCGGGGCGAAATGAAAAACCCCGCCGTTTCCGGCGGGGCTCTGTCACGGGGTCCAAGGCGGCTCAGTGCCGGATCAGATGCAGCAGCTCTTCCAGCGACTTTTTCGCGTCGCCATAGAACATGCGGGTGTTTTCCTTGTAGAACAGCGGGTTCTCGATCCCCGAATAGCCGGTGCCCTGACCGCGCTTGCTGACAAAGACCTGTTTCGCCTTCCAGCATTCCAGCACCGGCATCCCGGCGATCGGCGAATTCGGGTCTTCCTGCGCCGCCGGGTTCACGATGTCGTTCGAGCCGATGACGATCGCCACGTCGGTTTCCGGGAAGTCCTCGTTGATCTCGTCCATCTCCAGAACGATGTCGTAAGGCACCTTGGCTTCGGCCAGAAGCACGTTCATGTGCCCGGGCAGACGGCCCGCCACCGGGTGGATGGCGAAACGCACGGTCTTGCCGCGGCCGCGCAGCACCGAGGTCAGCTCGCTGACCGCCATCTGCGCCTGCGCCACCGCCATGCCGTAGCCCGGGATGATGATGATGCTGTCGGCCTCGTTCAGCGCATCGGCCACGCCCTGCGCGTCGATCGCCACCTGTTCGCCCGCCACTTCCATCGCCGGACCCGAGGTATTGCCGAAGCCGCCCAGGATCACCGAGATGAAGGACCGGTTCATCGCCTTGCACATGATGTAGCTCAGGATCGCGCCCGAAGAGCCCACCAGCGCGCCGGTGACGATCAGAAGATCGTTGCCAAGCGAGAAGCCGATCGCCGCCGCAGCCCAGCCCGAATAGCTGTTCAGCATCGACACCACCACCGGCATGTCGGCGCCGCCGATGCCCATGATCAGGTGATAGCCGATGAAGAGCGCCAGAAGCGTCATCAGCAGCAGCGGCCAGGTGCCGTAACCCAGCATGAACAGCACCAGCATCGCGATCGAGGTCAGCGCCGCCGTCGCGTTCAGCAGATGCCCGCCCGGCAGTTTCTTCGCCTTGGTGTCGACCTTGCCCGCAAGCTTGCCGAAGGCGATGATCGAGCCGGTGAAGGTCACGGCCCCGATGAAGACACCGAGGAACAGCTCGACCCGCAGGATCGCCAGCTCGGTCGGCGTCTTGTGCGCGACCAGCGCCGCGAAGCCTTCCAGCGCGGCTTTCGCCGCCTCGTCCATGCCCGGCACGCGCACCGATTCAATATAGGCGTTGTAGCCGACCAGAACGGCCGCCAGACCGACGAGCGAGTGCATCGCGGCCACAAGCTGCGGCATCTCGGTCATCTGGACCTTTTTCGCGACCTTCATGCCATAAAAGCCGCCCGCGCCCAGAAGGATCAGCGACAGGATCCAAAGCCCCTGCCCCGGCCCGACCAGCGTCGCCGCCACGGCCAGCGCCATGCCGACGATGCCGTACCAGACGGCGCGTTTGGCGCTTTCCTGCCCCGAAAGGCCGCCCAGCGAAAGGATGAACAGAACTGCCGCAACGACATAGGCAGCCGTGGTGAAACCGAATTCCATTGTTCTTTCCTCCGCTTACGACTTCTGGAACATCGCCAGCATGCGCCGGGTGACCATGAAACCGCCGAAGATGTTGACGCCCGCCATGAAGACCGACACGGCCGAAAGCAGGATGACGAGGACCGAGCCCGAGCCCATCTGCAGCAAAGCGCCCAGAATGATGATCGAGGAAATCGCGTTCGTCACCGCCATCAAGGGCGTGTGCAGCGAATGGCTGACGTTCCAGATCACCTGGAAGCCGACGAAGCACGAGAGCGCAAAGACGATGAAATGCGCCATGAAGGAGGCAGGCGCCACAAGGCCCAGCGCCAGCAAGGCCACGCCGCCCACACCCAGCATCAGGATCTGGTTGCGGGTTTCCTTGCGGAAGGCGGCCTTCTCGGCGGCGCGGATTTCCTCGGGCGTCAGGACCTTGGCCTTTTCCTTCGGCTTTTGCGCCGCGATGGCCGCGATTTTCGGCGGCGGCGGCGGGAAAGTGATCGCGCCGTCAAAGGTCACGGTGGCGCCGCGGATCACGTCGTCTTCCATGTTGTGCACGACGACGCCATCCTTGCCGGGCGTCAGGTCGGTCATCATGTGACGGATGTTGGTCGCGTAAAGCTGGCTCGACTGCGCCGCCATCCGCGAGGGGAAATCGGTGTAGCCGATCACCGTCACGCCGTTCGGGGTGACGATCTTTTCGTCCTTTTTCGTCAGCTCGCAGTTGCCGCCACGCTCGGCCGCAAGGTCCACGATGACCGAGCCGCGCTTCATCGCCTCGACCATGTCGCGCGTCCACAGGATCGGCGCATCGCGGCCCGGGATCAGCGCGGTGGTGATGACGATATCCATCTCGGGCGCGAGTTCGCGGAATTTCTTCAGCTGCGCTTCGCGGAATTCCGGCGAGGAGGGCGCGGCGTAACCGCCCGTCGCGGCGCCGTCCTGGGCCTGTTCCTCGAAATCGAGATAGACGAATTCGGCGCCCATCGATTCGATCTGTTCGGCCACTTCGGGACGCACGTCAAAAGCATAGGTGATCGCGCCCAGCGCCGTCGAGGCGCCGATGGCGGCCAGACCGGCGACGCCCGCGCCGACGATCAGCACCTTGGCCGGGGGCACCTTGCCCGCCGCCGTCACCTGGCCGGTGAAGAAGCGGCCGAAGTTGTTGCCCGCCTCGATCACCGCGCGATAGCCCGAGATGTTCGCCATGGAGGACAGCGCGTCCATCTTCTGCGCGCGCGAAATCCGCGGCACCATGTCCATCGCGATCACATTCGCCCCGGTGGCCTTGGCGGCCTCCAGCAGATCCTTGTTCTGCGCCGGATAGAAGAAGGAAATCAGCGTCTTGCCCGCTTTCAGACGGGCCACTTCGGCGTCAACCGGCGGGCGCACCTTGGCCACCACGTCGACCGCGTCGAAAAGCGCCGCTGCGCCCTCGACCACGGTCACGCCGACGGCCGCATAAGCGCTGTCCTCGAAGCCCGCGGCATGGCCCGCGCCCGCCTCCACGAAACAAGTGTGCCCCAGCTTCTGAAGCTGGACCGCAGAGTCGGGGGTCAGCGCGACCCGCGCCTCTCCCTCGAAAATCTCCTTCGGAGCGCCGATTTTCACTTCTGTCTCTCCCAATGCTGCCCCGGGACGATTTCAGCCCGGGGACAAAACGTGGCGAGACCTCTTAACACCGCGTAAGAAAGTTTCACAAGCGATTGATCACGCGTAAGAGTTGCAAATCTGTCGCGGCCCCGGGGCGGGCTTTCGGCATACCGTGGCATACCATGTTACCGCTCGCATTTCCCGCGCCGTTTCAAGGGTTTGGCAAGGCTCCGCCGCCCCTGCGGGCAAAGCCGCCGGGGGCGGGCAAATGCCCGGCTGCGACGATTTTTCTGCGACGCAGCAAATCGGTCACAGCCAGCGGCGGGTGCGGGCGCGATAGGCCTGATATTCGGGGCCGAAAAGCGTCGCGATGGCGACCTCTTCGCCGCGGATGTAGCGGCGCGTGATCAGCGCCATGAAGGCGGGCACGAGCGGCGCGGCCAGCGCGGCATCCCAGACCAGCACCAGCCCGGCCAGGATCATCGCATCGGCCAGATAGATCGGATTGCGCGAGAGCGCGAAGACACCGCCCGTCACCAGCCGCCCAGGCTTGCGGCGCGGAATGAGGGGGGTGCGCGCCAGCACCATCTGTGCCGCCGCAACCAGCGTCAGACCGACCCCCGCCAGCACCAGCGCATAGCCCGGCGGATGGGTGAAGGGCAGCGGCAAGGGCAGCGCCCGCCCGGTCAGCCAGACCACCGCGGCAAAAAGCGCCAGCCAAAGCGGCGGAAGGTCGATCTCTCTCAGCGCCTCTTTCACGGTCATGGCTCTCTCCCTCCGGCCCAAGGTGACGCGGGTTCCTGCGGCGCGCAAGCCCTTGCAGCCGGAGCGCCGCCGCGCCAGTCTGCGCGAAAGGAGATCCCGATGACCACCGATTTCACCGCCACCAAGGCGCTTTTCGATCTGCCCGCGGGCGTGATCTATCTGGACGGCAATTCGCTGGGGCCGCTGCCGCGCGCCGTCGCCCCGCGGGTCGAGGCGGCGATCCGCGCCGAATGGGGGGCGATGCTGATCACCGCCTGGAACAAGGCCGGGTGGATGGACCTGCCCGAGCGTCTGGGCAACCGGATCGGGCGGCTGATCGGGGCGGAACCGGGCACGGTGACGCTGGGCGACACGCTTTCGATCAAGGTCTTTCAGGCGCTTGATGCAGCACTGCAACTGCGTCCCGAGCGTCGGGTGATCCTGTCCGACAGCGGCAATTTCCCGACCGATCTTTACATGGCGCAGGGGCTGACCGGGCTTCTGGGTCAGGGCTATGAGCTGCGCGTGGTCGCCCCCGAGGACGTCGAGGCCGCGATCGACGAGACGGTGGCGGTGACGATGCTGACCGAGGTCGATTACCGCACCGGCCGCAAGCACGACATGGCGGCGCTGACGGCCAAGGCCCATGCCGCGGGGGCGCTTGCGTTCTGGGATCTGGCCCATTCGGCGGGCGCGGTGCCGGTCGATCTGGCGGGCGCGGGCGCCGATTTCGCGGCGGGCTGCACCTACAAATACCTGAACTCCGGCCCCGGTGGCCCGGCCTTCATCTACGTTGCCCCCCGTCACGCGGGCCAGGTGCGGCCGGTGCTCTCGGGCTGGCTCGGCCATGACGCGCCCTTTGCCTTCGAGCCCGGCTACCGCCCCGCCCCGGGCGCGGCGCGGATGCGCGTCGGCACGCCGCCGGTGCTGCAGCTGGCCGCGCTCGAGGCCGCACTTGATGTCTGGGACGGGGTCTCGATGGCCGAGATCCGCGCCCGCTCGATCGCGCTCACCTCCCGCTTCATCGCCGCGGTGGAGGCGAATTGCCCCGATCTGACCCTGGTCACCCCGCGCGATCCGCAGGCCCGCGGCAGCCAGGTCAGCTTCGCCCATGCCCAGGGCTATGCGATCATGCAGGCGCTGATTGCCCGCGGCGTGATCGGCGATTTCCGCGCCCCCGACATCCTGCGCTTCGGCGTCACGCCGCTTTACATCGGCGAGGCCGAGATCGACCGCGCCGCCGACATCCTGACCGAGGTGATGGCGACCCGCGCCTGGGACCGGCCCGAGTTCCACGCCCGGGCAAAAGTGACCTGAGGGTCGCAACAGCGCGACATCCCGCCGCAGACCGCGCTTGCCCGGCTGCGGCGGATCGCCTAAATTCAAGGCATGGAACAGCTGACCGACCCTTTTGCGCGGGCCATCACTTACCTGCGGGTCTCGGTGACGGATCGCTGCGACTTCCGCTGCAGCTATTGCATGGACGAGGGCACCCGTTTCCTGCCCCGCGCCGATCTGCTCTCGCTCGAGGAACTTGACCGGCTCTGCTCGGTCTTCATCGGGCTGGGGGTGCGCAAGCTGCGCCTCACCGGCGGCGAGCCCTTGTTGCGCCGCAACGTGATGAGCCTGTTTCGCGGGCTCTCGCGGCATCTGGAAACGGGGGCGCTGCACGAGCTGACCTTGACCACGAACGGCTCGACGCTGGCAGCCCATGCCGCCGATCTGGCCGCCTGCGGGGTGAGGCGGGTGAATGTCTCGCTCGACAGCCTGCGGGCGGACCGGTTCAGGGCGATCACACGGCGCGGCGATCTGGGGGCGGTGCTGGCGGGCATCGCCGCGGCCCGGACGGCCGGGCTGCGGGTGAAGATCAACACCGTGGCCCTGCGCGGCGTGAACGAGGACGAACTGATCGATCTGGCCCGCTGGGCCGGGGCCGAAGGCCATGATCTGAGCTTCATCGAAGTGATGCCGGTGGGCGAGATGCCGATGCAGGATCGCGCCGCCACCTTCCTGTCGCTGGCCGAGGTGCGGGCGCGGCTGGCTGATCATCTGACCCTGACCGACCTGCCCGAGACGACGGGCGGCCCCGCCCGCTATGTCCGCGCGGCCGAAACCGGGCAAAGGATCGGCTTCATCACGCCGCTCTCGCACGGCTTTTGCGAGGCCTGCAACCGGGTCCGGATCAGCGCCACGGGGACGCTTTTCCCCTGTCTGGGGCAAGAGGGGGGCACCGATCTGCGCGCGCCCCTGCGCGGCTCGGAGGGGGACGCGGCCCTGACCCGCGCCATCCGCGCCGCAATCGGGCGCAAACCGCGCGGCCATGATTTCGGCTATGGCGCGGGCGGCGCCACCGGGCAGGTCGGGCGCGGCATGAACCGGACCGGGGGATAGGCCGAACGGCAGAAAGCGTGACCTGAATCAAGGCGCCCGCCTGTTTTGCGGGCAGAATGAAACCATCCGAAACGACGCCTTCAAAGGAGTCCGCCATGTATGCCAATATCATCGTGCCCGTTGCCTTCGACGAGGAGCACAACCCCGACACCGCGCTGAACGTGGCGCGGACGCTGGCCGCTCCTCAGGCGCGGGTGACCATCGTCCATGTGATGGCCGATGTGCCCGGCTATGCGATTTCCTACATGCCCGAGGGCTATGATGCCGAATTGCGCCAGACGCTGCAAAATCAGCTCGATGCGCTGGCAGCCGAGTTCGAGAATGGCGCGGGCGTGCTGCGCCAGGGCCATGCCGCGAATGAAATCCTTGATCTGGTGGACGAGATCGGCGCCGATTGCATCGTGATCGCCGGGCACCGGCCGGGTCTGGGCGATTACCTGATCGGCTCGACCGCGGCCCGGGTGGTGCGCCATGCGCCCTGTTCGGTGATGGTGCTGCGCTAAGGCAAGGGGGGCTCTGTCCCCCTGTCCCGCCCGCCTTACGCCGCGGGCATCCGGCTTTCGACCATCCCGGCATACCAGCTCGACCCGAAGGGAATCGCGCTGTCGTCGAAATCATAGGCCGGGTGGTGCACCATCGCGCTGTCGCCATTGCCGAGGAAGATATAGGCGCCCGGCCGCGCGTTCAGCATGTAGGAGAAATCCTCGCCCCCCATCATCGGCGCGACCGCGGTATCGACCTGACCCGAGACCGCCTGCGCCACCGCAACGGCATAGTCGGTATTCTCGGGCGTGTTCATCGTCACCGGATAGCCGCGGATGTAACTGATCCCGACCGTCGCCCCATGCGCCGCCGCGATCCCCTCGGCCACCGCCTTCACCCGCGCCTCGGCCAGATCGCGCACGCCCGGGTCAAGCGAGCGCACCGTGCCCCGCAGCACCACCGTCTGCGGGATGACGTTGTAAGCCTCGCTTTCCGTGCGGAAGGTGCAGATCGAGACCACGACCTGTTTCAGCGGATCGACATTGCGCGAAGCGATCTGCTGCATCGCGACAACGATATGCGAGGCCACCAAGGTCGTGTCGATACAGTCATGCGGTTTCGCCGCATGGCCGCCCTTGCCGGTCACCACGATGTCGAACTGATCCGTCGCGGCCATCATCGGGCCGGGGCGGATGGCGAAACGGCCGACCGGGATGCCCGGCATGTTGTGCATGCCGTAGACTTCCTGAATGCCCCAGCGCTCCATCATGCCATCATCGACCATCGCCTTGCCGCCGCCGCCGCCCTCTTCGGCCGGCTGGAAGATGACAACCGCGGTGCCGTCGAAATTCCGCGTCTCGGCCAGATATTTGGCCGCGCCCAGCAGCATCGCCGTATGGCCGTCATGGCCGCAGGCATGCATCTTGCCCGGCACTTTCGAGGCATGCGCCGCCCCGGTCTGTTCCACGATCGGCAGCGCATCCATGTCGGCGCGCAGCCCCACCACCCGGCCCGAAGTATCGCTTCGGCCGCGGATCACGCCCACGACGCCGGTCTGGCCGATGCCCTCGACCACCTCGTCGCAGCCGAAGTCGCGCAGAAGCCCCGCCACCTTGGCGGCGGTGCGGTGGACCTCGTAAAGCAGTTCCGGGTTTTCGTGGAAGTCGCGCCGCCAGGCGGTGATCTCGGGCAGCAGTTCGGCGAAGCGGTTCTTGACGGGCATGGTCTTGCCTTTGCTTGGAAAACTCGTGGAAGCGTCGCAGGCTTTGGCCGCGGCGACAAGGTCAGAAGGTGGGGCCGAGGTCGATTTTTGATCCGTCGGTAAAACGGCCCCAACGGAAGCGGCTCAGGTCATGGCCGGGGGCTTCCCCGGTCATCAGGCTCGCCATCACCCGGCCGACGCCCGGCCCGATCCCGAAGCCATGGCCGGAAAGCCCGGTGGCGACGTAAAGGCCCGGCAGCGGCGCGGCATCGAGCACCGGCACGGTATCGGGCATCACGTCGATCATCCCGGCCCAGTCGCGCACCAGCTTCGGTTCGCCCAGGGACGGGAAGGCCCGCCCGAAGGCGCGCTGGACATTGTGCAGGAAGACCCGGTTCGGCGCGGGGTCCAGAATCCGGCAGCGCTCGAACGGGCTTTCGCGATCCTCGGACCACATCCGCGCCGTCGTCCAGCCATCGGGCCAGCCCGGTTCGGGCGCGCGCGGATGGATCGCGGTCTTCGACAGGTCGCGGCGCATCTGCGGCATGTATTTCCCGAAATGCCGCAGCGCATCGGGCCCCAGGTAGAAATCATGCGAGGTCCCGGGCGCCACCGTATAGCTGCCATCAAGCCGCCGCCGCCAGGCAAAGACGTCATCGACGCCCGAAACTTGCGTGATCTCGGGCAGGGGCACGGTCTGCGCCACGGTCGAGCGCACCAGCAGCTGCGGCAGGCTCAGCCCGTGGCGGCGCAGGAACAGCGACGACCAGGCCCCCGCCGCCACCAGCACCTGCGCGCAGCGGATGCGGCCGTTTTCGGTGACGACGCCCGCCACCTGCCCCGCGGCAATGTCAAGCGCGCGCACCGCGCAATGCTCGATCACCGTCACCCCCGCCCGCCGCGCGCGCTCGGCCAGCATCGGCACCGCCACGAAGGGCTCGGCCCGGGCATCGGAGGGGGTGATGAGGCCGGTCACCCAATTCGTGGCATGGGGAATCGCTGCCGCCAGCTGCGCCCGGCCCAGATGGTGACTTTCGAGCCCATGCGCCCGCGCCAAATCGACCCAGGCGGCAAAAGCCTCGGCCGTGGCGGGCTTGTCCGACAGATAGGCGACGCCGCAGCGGCGAAAGCCAAGCTCCGGCCCCAGCTCGGCGGCAAGCCCCTCCCACAGCCGCATCGCCTCCTGCATGATCGGCAATTCGGCGGGATCGCGGCCCTGTTGCCGGATCCAGCCCCAGTTTCGCGAAGATTGCTCGCCCGCGACCCGGCCCTTTTCCAAAACCACGACCCGGCGCCCGGCCAGCGCAAGAAAATGAGCCGCCATTACCCCGGCGATGCCCGCGCCCACCACCACCACATCGGCAGCCTCGGGCAGGGCCGCGGAAAAACGCACGGGATCGTTGAGCGAAATCACAAACGGCATCGGCAGCTCCTTCGGGTCGGGACGGTGCAGGCTTGACCGGCGCGGCCGCAAGGTCAAGCCCGGCGCGCGCGCAGCCGCCCTGCGGCCCGCGCAGGGCTGCCGCCGCGTTAGCGCTTGCACTGGGCGCGAAAATCTCTAACAATCGGTCAAATATCTTCACCTATCCGTGAAGAAACGCAGAACAACGCCGGCAAACGGCGCAAGTCAAAGACTGGGGGACGCAATGCGCAACGGCGCGCAGCCCGTGCTCGAGGTGACGAACCTCAAGACGATCTTTCGCACCCGTGGCGGCGAGGTGCATGCGGTCAACTCTGTTTCCTTCGACCTGAAACCCGGCGAATTGCTGGGGGTGGTCGGCGAATCCGGGTCCGGCAAATCCGTCACCATGATGTCGCTGATCGGGCTTTTGCCCAGCCCCCCCGCCGAGGTGCGGGACGGCCGGGTGATGTTTGACGGGCTTGACCTGCTCAAATGCACCCCCGCGCAGCTGCGCGCGGTGCGCGGCCCCGGCGTCGGTTTCATCTTTCAGGATCCGATGACCTCGCTCAACCCGGTGTTCACCGTGGGCTATCAGCTGCGCGAGCCGCTGATGAAGCACATGGGGATGACGAAGGCGCAGGCGCAGGTGCGGGCGCAGGAGCTGCTTGAACTGGTCGGCATCCCCGATGCCGGGCGGCGGCTGAAGGATTTCCCGCATCAGTTCTCGGGCGGGATGCGGCAGCGGGTGATGATCGCGATTGCGCTGGCCTGCGATCCGAAAGTCCTGATCGCGGATGAGCCCACGACCGCGCTGGACGTGACGATTCAGGCGCAAATCCTGGAACTGGTGAAGGATCTTCGGCAGAAACTGGGCATGGCGATTGTCTGGATCACCCATGATCTGGGCGTGATCGCGGGCATCGCCGACCGGATCATGGTCATGTATGGCGGCCAGATCGTCGAACATGGCACGGTGAAAGAGGTCTTTGCCAAGCCCCGCCACCCCTATACGCGGGCGCTGTTGCAGACCGTTCCCAGCGTGCGCGGCGAGCGGGCCGAGAAACTGAACGTGATCGAGGGCCAGCCGCCGATCCTGCGCGCCGCCCCCACGGCCTGCCCGTTCCGCGACCGCTGCACCCTGCGCTTTGCCGCCTGCGACGCCGCCAATCCGGCGCGATACGCGGTGGGCCCTGGCCATGATGCGGCCTGTTTTTGGGATTTCGACACCGACGCCCCGCGCCGGGAAGTGACGGAGACAGCCGATGTTTGACGGCGGCAAGCGGCCTCTGGTCGAGGTCGAAGGGCTGAAGATGTATTTCCCGATCACGGCGGGGCTGTTCCGCGCCAAGGTCGGCGACGTGAAGGCGGTCGATGACGTGACCTTCACCATCTTTGAGGGCGAAACCCTGGGTCTGGTGGGGGAATCGGGCTGTGGCAAATCCACCTGCGGGCGGGCGGTGCTGCGGCTTTACGAACCCACCGCGGGCTCGGTGCTGATCGACGGCGAGGATGTTCTGGCGGCGCCGCCGGGCGAACTCCGCGCGCTGCGCCCGAAGATGCAGATGGTGTTTCAGGACCCGCAGGCGTCCTTGAACCCGCGCATGACGGTGGCGGGGATCATCGGCGAGCCTTTGGACGAACACACGACGCTGAACCGGGCGCAGAAACTGGCCCGGATCTACGAGTTGATGGACAAGGTCGGGCTGAACCGCGATTTCGCCAACCGCTATCCGCATGAATTTTCCGGCGGCCAGCGCCAGCGCATCGGCATTGCCCGGGCCCTGGCGCTGAACCCGCGCTTCATCGTCTGCGACGAGCCGATCGCGGCCCTGGACGTGTCGATTCAGGCGCAGGTGGTGAACCTTCTGGAAGAGCTGCAGGACAGCCTTGGGCTGACCTATCTGTTCATCAGCCATGACCTGTCGATGGTGCGCCACATCGCCGACCGCGTCGCGGTGATGTATCTGGGCCGGATCGTCGAGCTGGCCTCGCGCGATGCGCTTTATGAAGCGCCGCTGCATCCCTATACGCAGGCGCTGCTTTCGGCCGTGCCCGAGCCCGACCCGAATGCCGAAACCACCCGGCAGCGGATCATCCTCAAGGGCGACGTGCCCTCGCCCGCCAATCCGCCCAAGGGCTGCAATTTCTGCACCCGCTGCCCGAAGGTGATGGATCTGTGCCGCAGGGTCGAGCCCGAGTATCGCGAAGTGGCGCCGGGTCATTTCACCGCCTGCCATCTGCACAATCAGACCGCCGGGCAAACGGCGGCGTGACACGCGGGCAAGAGCCCGAGCAAACGTGATCCCTGCATCCATGAAGGAGAGGACGCATGAAACTCAAGACCGCTTTGATGGGGGCCGCCGCCGTGCTGGCCTTTGCGCCCGCCGCGTTCGCCGAACGCGGTGCGGACGGTGAGCTGAAGATCATCCAGTCGCAGGCCGCCTCGACGATGAACCAGTACCTGTCCTCGGGCACCAAGGACATCAACGCCTCCTCGATGGTCTCGGAGCCGCTGGCCTCCTACAAGCCCGATGGCACGCTGATGGCCCGCCTTGCGGCGGAAATCCCGACGCTGGAAAACGGCGGCGTTTCGGCTGACGGCAAGACCATCACCTGGAAGCTGCTGCCGGGCGTGAAATGGTCGGACGGCACCGATTTCACCGCCGATGACGTGGTCTTCACCGGGCAATATTGCATGGATCCGGCCGGCGGCTGCGCGCAGCTGTCGAAATTCGAAGGCATCGAGAAGATCGAAGCCGTCGATCCGCTGACCGTGAAGATCACCTTCCTGAAGCCGAAGACGAATCCCTATTCCGCCTTCGTCGGCGCGCTGGCGCCGATCCTGCAAAAGGCGCAATTCGAGAAATGCCTGGGCGCCAATGCCTCGAGCTGCACCGAGGCGAACTTCAAGCCGATCGGCACCGGCCCGTTCATGGTCACCGACTTCAAGACCAATGACGTGGCGGTGTTCGAGGCGAACCCCCATTACCGCGATCCGGCCAAGCCCGCCTTCGCCCGTGCCACGCTCAAGGGCGGCAACGATGCGATGTCGACGGCGCGCGCCGTGATGGAAACGGCCGAATACGATTACGGCTGGAACACCCAGATCGAGCCCGAAGTGCAGGCGCAGATGATCGCCGCGGGCAAGGGCAAGTTCGTGACCGCTTACGGCGGGCTGGTCGAACGGCTGGAACTGAACATGACCGACCCCTCCTCGGCCCTGCCCGAGGGCGAGCGCTCGACCGTCAAGCATCCGCATCCGATCTTCTCCGACATCCGCGTGCGTCAGGCGCTGTCGATGGCGATCGACCGCTCGCTGCTGGTCGAAATCGGCTATGGCGAGGCGGCCCGGCCGACCTGCAACCTGGTGCCCGCGCCCGAGATGTTCGCCTCGGACAACACCGGCTGCCTGACCCAGGACGTGGAAGGCGCGAAGAAGCTGCTCGATGAGGCGGGCTGGACCGATACCGACGGCGACGGCATCCGCGACAAGGACGGCAAGAAACTGAGCCTGGTGTTCCAGACCTCGGTCAACCCGATCCGGCAGAACTTCCAGGCGATGATCAAGCAATGGTGGAACGATGTCGGCATCGAGGTCGAGCTGAAACAGATCGACCCGTCGGTGTTCTTCGGCGGCGATGCGGGCTCGCCCGACACGTTCCAGAAGTTCTACGCCGATGTGCAGATGTTCGCCAACGAATGGGACGGCACCGACCCGCAAGCCTATCTGGCGCAGCTGACCTGCGAAAAGGCACCCAAGCCCGAGGATCAGTGGCAGGGGGAAAACATCCCGCGCTTCTGCAACCCGGATTACGACGCGCTGATCAAGGAAATGCTGACGACGGCCGATGCCGGCGCCCGCGCCGAGCAGATCAAGAAGTTGAACGACATGGTGACGAAAGATGCGATGGTGACGGTGCCGCTGGCGAACCGCGCCCGCTTCTCGGCGGTGTCGAACACGCTTCTCGGCGTCGAGATGAACGCCTGGGACAGCGAATACTGGAACGTGGCCGACTGGTCGCGGGCGAAGTGATCGCAGGATAAGAGACCGTACGTCGACCGGCAGGGCCGGTTCCCCAGGGGGGGGGGGGCGCTGCGGCCCGGCGCCCCCCCGCCACCCCCCGAAGGAAAGAGAGACGAGCCGAGGCGCCGATGTTCCAGTATACGATGCGACGATTGCTGATTGCGATCCCGACGCTTCTGATCATTTCTCTGGTGATCTTCCTGCTTCTGGAGGCCGCCCCCGGCGACCCCCTGGGCGAGGTTCCCCTGACCGTGCCGCCCGAAGTGAAGGCGAAGATGCGCAGTGCGCTCGGCCTCGATGCCGCGTGGTATGTGCGCTATTTCCTCTGGCTCAAGCAGATGTTCTGGATCGAGCCGATGCATCTGATCGACACGCTCTTCGGCACGCATCTGGCCGATGACATGCAGCGGGTGATCTCGTTCCAGTCGCGCCAGCCGGTGATGGACATCATCGCGCAGCGCATGCCGCAGACGCTGATCGTCGTCGGCTCGGCCTATGTGATCGGCGTCCTGATCGCGGTGCCGATCGGCATCCTGTCGGCCTACCGGCAATATTCCTGGTTCGACAACCTTGGCACCTTCATCTCGATGATCGGCTTTTCGGTGCCGACCTTCTTTACCGGCGTCGTGCTGATCGTGATCTTCGCGGTCAAGCTGCAATGGTTCCCGATGGTCTATGACACCACCTTGCAGGTCACCGACTGGGACAGCTTCACGAAGCAGCTCCGGCAGATGGTGATGCCGGTCACGGTGCTCTCGCTCTTCAACGCGGCGCAGATCTCGCGGTTCATGCGGTCTTCCATGCTTGACAACCTCGGGCAGGATTACGTCCGCACCGCCCGCGCCAAGGGCCTGACCGAGCGGGTCGTGGTGCTGATCCACGTGCTGCGCAACTCGCTCATCCCGGTCGTCACCGTGATCGCGCTGGGCGTGCCCTCGATCTTCGGCGGCGCGATCATCACCGAACAGGTGTTCAAGGTGAACGGGCTCGGCCAGCAGCTGATCCTGGCCATCCACGCCAACGACCTGCCGATGGTGATGACGCTGACCTTCATCTTCGCCGTGCTGATCGTGCTTTTCAACCTGATTGCCGATCTGCTTTACGGCATCCTCGATCCCCGGATCCGCTATGACTGACACCACCGCTGCCAAAATCCGCCCGCCGCGCAACCAGTGGTGGGATGTCTGGGACCAGTTCAAGACCCACAAGGGCGCGCTGGTCGGCCTGACGATCTTTGTCGCGATCCTCGGCCTGATCCTGATCGGGCCGCTCGTGTGGCACATCGACCCGACCTATGTCGATTTCCGCGCCCGCAACAAGGGCTTCTCGCTTGCCCATCCGCTGGGCACCGACCAGCTGGGCCGGGACCTCCTGGCGCGGATGATGGCGGGGGGCAAGGTCTCGATCTCGGTCGGACTGACCGCGATGTCGCTCTCGATCTTCCTTGGCGCCACGATCGGCGTGCTGGCGGGCTATTTCAAACGCCTTGACGGGCATCTGATGCGGCTCACCGACCTCTTCCTGGCGCTGCCGCTGCTTCCCCTGCTGCTTTTGATGGTGACGCTGTTCCGCGATCCGCTCTCGAAGGGCTTCGGGCCCGAGGGCGGGATCTTCCTGCTGATCGTCACCGCGATCGGCGCGACTTCCTGGATGCAGACCGCCCGCATCGTGCGCGGCGAGGTGCTGGCGCTGAAGGAACGGGAATTCGTGCTGGCGGCGCGCTCGATCGGCACGCCCGCGCATCGGCTGGTGCTGCGCCACATCCTGCCCAACGTGATGTCGCCCATCATGGTCTCGGCGACGCTCGGCATCGCCTCGGCGATCATCACGGAATCGGCGCTGTCGTTCCTGGGCCTCGGCTTCCCGCCCGATTTCCCGACCTGGGGGCGGCTTCTGTTCGATGCCGTCGATCAGATCCAGCTTTACCCCTGGCGGGTGATCCTGCCCGGCATCGCGATTTCGCTGACAGTGCTCAGCGTGAACTACATCGGCGACGGGTTGCGCGACGCGCTTGATCCGCGCATTCGCGGCCGCTGATCCGGTTTCGGGCGGAACAGGAAAGGCAGCGCCTTTCCCCGCCCGCAGCGCAACGCCTCGACACGACCGCCAATCCCAGGTGCAACAGAGGCCAGCGCCCGGCCCGGGCGGCTCGAAAGCGCCCGCCATGGGGCGGGGCGGGCGCTGGCCGAGTGCCTGAAGCACTCGGCGTCGCCAAAATCGCTGTCTCGCATGGCCGCGTCACCGGCCGCGGCCAAAACTACCACCCCAGCGACAACTGCCCCGACGGCGCCTCGGGCGCCGCCATCCGCGCGAAGAACGCCTCGGCCTCGGCCATGATCGCTGCCCGCTCCCCCTCCCCCATCGCAGTCAGCGCCTTGTAGGGCAGCGCCATCCGGGGATTCTTTCCGAACCGGTCCTGATGGGTGATCAGGAAATTCCAGTACAGGTAATTCATCGGACAGGCGTTCTTGCCGGTCCGCGCCTTGGCATCATGGCCGCAGCCGCGGCAGTAATCCGACATCCGCCCGATATAGGCCGCCGCCGCCGCATAGGGTTTCGACCCCAGCCGCCCGCCATCGGCATGGGCCACCATCCCATGCACATTCGGGAGTTCCACCCATTCAAACGCATCGGCATAGACCGCCAGATACCATTCCTCGATCTCTGCGGGCGCGATCCCCGCCAGAAGCGCGAAATTCCCCGTCACCATCAGCCGCTGGATGTGATGCGCATAGGCATTGTCGCGCGTGCCCCGGATCACCTCGGCCAGACAGCGCATCCGTGTCGCGCCGGTCCAGTAAAAGGCGGGCAAGGGCCGCGTGGCATTCAGCGCATTCGTCGCCGCATAGCCGGGCATTTCGGTCCAATAAATCCCGCGGACGAATTCGCGCCAGCCGATCACCTGCCGGATAAAACCCTCGACCGCGTTCAGGGGCGCCCGGCCCGCATGATATTCCCGTTCCGCCGCCGCCGCGACCTCAAGCGCGGTCAGAAGCCCGATGTTCAGCGCAGGCGCGATCAGCGCATGATAGAGGAAATCCTCGCCCGCCTGCATCGCATCCTGCCAATCCCCGAACGACGGCAGACCGACGCGCAGGAAATCCTCCAGCGCCTGCAGCGCCTCGGCGCGCGTCACCGGCCAGCCAAAACGATCCAGCCTGCCGAAGTGATCGCCAAACCGCGCCTCGACCAGCGTCATCACCTCGGCCGTCACCGCATCGGGGGCAAACCGTCTGCGTCTCGGCGCCCGATGGCCGCGCGGCAGGGCCTTGCGGTTCTCGGCGTCGAAATTCCATTTCCCGCCAAGGGGTTTCGCCCCCTCCATCAAAAGCCCGGTGCGCCGCCGCATCTCGCGGTAGAAATATTCCATCCGCCCGGTCTTGCCCGCCGCCGTCAGCAGGGCGAATTCGGCGGGCGCACACAGGAAGCGGTCATCCTCGCGGATCTCGACCGGAACACCGATCCGCCCGGGCCAGCCCCGCATCAGCTCCAGCACCCGCCATTCGCCCGGATGCGTCACCACCACCGCCTCGGGGCGATGCCGCGCCACGGCCCGGGCGAGTTCCCCGGTGAAATCCTGCAGATTGCCCGGATCGTCCAGCCGCACGTAATCGACCCTGATCCCCTCGGCCCGCAGCTCCTCCGCGAAATGCCGCATCGCCGAGAGGACCAGAACCAGTTTCTGCTTGTGGTGCCGCACATAGGTCGCTTCGGCCGCGACCTCGACCATCAGCACCACATCGCGCGCGGGCTCGATCCCGTCCAAGGACGAGATCCCCCGCGTCAGCTGATCGCCAAGGATGAAAACCAGCCTCATCGCGCGCGGCGGCAGCGGTCAGAGCAGAACCGGACGTTTTCCCAGTCCCGCGCCCATTTCCGGCGCCAGCTGAACGGGCGGCCGCATCCGGCGCAGATCTTTTGCGCCAGATCGCCCTTGCGGATCATTTTCGCCACTCACGCCCCCGGCAAAAGCGGCTCGAAGGCGGCGCGGATCGCGCTGCTTTCGGGCTTCGTCATCGAGCCCCAGGTGGCGACCACCCGGCCCTCGCCATCCAGAAGCACCTTGTTGAAATTCCAGCGCGGCACGAAGCCCTGCGTCTCCTTCAGCCATTTGAAGAACGGATGCGCGCCCTCGCCCAGAACCGGGGTGATGTCGGTCATCGGCACGGTCAGACCATAGGTCAGGGTGCAGAATTCCGAGACTTCCTTGCCGCTCTCCAGCTCCTGCTTGAAATCGTCCGAGGGCACGGCCAGCACGATCAGCCCCTTCGGCCCCCAGGCCTTGTGCAGCGCCTGCAGCCCTTCGAGCTGCGGGGTGAAGCCGCAGAGCGACGCGGTGTTCACGACCAGCACCGGATGACCGCGATAGGCGGCGGTGTCGATCACCCCGCCCTCGATCGAGGCGAAGGTGAAGCTCGGCGCCGCCGCCTCGGTCGCGCGGGCGGCGGGGGCGGCAAAGGCCCCGAACCCGGTCAGCACCGCGGCCGCCATCAGCTTGAGTTTCATTGCAGTTTCCTCCTGCGCAAAAGAAGCGTTGCCGCGACAAGCAAAAGCCCGACAAGGGCGAGAGCCAGCACCGGCCAGTCCCCCGCCCGGGCATTCGACACGATCACCCCAAAGAGCGCCCAGCCCGCGCCGAACGCATAGCTTGGCACCTCGGGGCGGCGCCAGACCACCAGAAGCGCGGTCAGGGTGACGCCCGTCAGCGACAGATAGGCCGCCTGCTGGCCGGTCAAGACCCCCTGCCCGCCCAGGGTGATGGCGATGGCGACGCCGCAGGCCGCCGTCACCCAGCCCGCATAAAGCCCGACCGGCGCGGCCGCCCACAGACCGGCGGGCGCGCGCAGAAAGGCGGCAATCGCCGTCGCCGCCATGAAGATCAGCATCACCGTCGCCAGCACCGGCTGCAAATTCGCCACGGTGATCCAGAAACTGCCCACCGCCAGCGACAGGATCAGCGCCAGCCGCATCTCTGCCCAGGCGGGGTCACGCCACGCCCGCACCAGCCCGTAAGCCGCCCCGGCGATCAGCCAAAGGTAAATCGCCCCCCAGATCGAAAACGCCCAGCCCACCGGCTGCACCGGCCAGCGCTCGGCCACGACCGGGAATTGCGACGGCGTGAAGCCGCGAAAGCCGTCGCTCAGGAAGGGCGAGCCGGCAAAGGTCAGCGCAACGATCAGCACCAGCGGCGCCAGCAACCTGCGATCCATCTTCGTCTCCGTTTTCAACCATCCTGCGGGTCCGCGCCGCGAAGTGCAACCGGGACGATTGTCATTGCGGCGGGGCTCGTGGCATTCTTGTTTTGACAAGACGCGGGCGCCGGGCAAAAGGTTGCGTCCGAACAGCAAAATGGCGAAAGGCGACCGGATCAGATGGCGGATGCGGGACAGGATCTGGGCGAGATGCTGGCGCGGGTGGCGCTGGCGGACCGTGCCGCTTTCGAGCGGCTTTATTCGGTGCAGGGCGCGAAACTTTTCGGCCTCTGCCTGCGTCTCCTCAAGGACCGCCGGGAAGCGGAGGATGCCTTGCAGGATGTGTTCGTGAAGATCTGGATGAATGCCGACCGTTATGTGCCCGAGGTGGCGAGTCCCGCCGCCTGGCTGAATGCGGTCACCCGCAACCTGTGCCTTGACCGGCTGCGGCGGCGCAAGGGCGGCGAGGTGGGCGTCGAGCTGCTGGAGGAGCTGCCCGCCGAGGCCCCGGGCCCGGAAGCGGCGGCGATCCGCGCCTCGGAGGGGCGGCAGATCGAGGCCTGTCTGGGGCGGCTTGACGCTTCCCGGGCCGAGGCGGTGCGGCGTGCCTATGTCGAGGGCGAAAGCTATCTGGAACTGGCCGAGCGTTTCGCCGTGCCGCTCAACACGATGCGGTCCTGGCTGCGGCGGTCGCTGATCTCGCTGCGGGAGTGTCTGGAAGGATGAGCGGGATGCGACAGGACGATATCGCGCTGGCGGGGGAATATGTGCTGGGCACGCTGCCCGGGGCGGAACGGCAGGCGGCGGTGCGGCGGATCGCGACCGATCCCGATTTCGCCCGCGAGGTGGCGCGCTGGGAAAGCCGCTTCGATCCGCTGGCGGCCGAGGTCATGCCGGTGGCGCCGCCCGCGCGGGTCTGGACCGGGGTCGAGACCCGGGTCTTCGGGCGGCCGGAGCAGGCGGGCTTCGGGCTGTGGCGCTGGCTGGCCGGGGCCTCGGGGCTGTCGGTGGCGTTTCTGGCGGCGCTTCTGACGCTTGGGCAGCCGATCCTGCCCGCGCGCGGACCGATGCTGGTCTCGGACATGGTCTCCAGCGATGGCACGGTGCGGCTGGCGGCGCTTTACGACAGCGAGACCGGCGAGATGCGGGTCTCGATGGGCGGGAATGCCCCCGCGCCGGGGCGTGATTTCGAATTGTGGGTGATCGCGGGCGCGGGACAACCGATTTCGCTGGGCGTGATGCCGCGGCAGGGCAAGGCGGCGATGCCGATTCCCGAGGCGATCCGGCCGATGCTGGCCGAGGCGGTGCTGGCGATCACCGAGGAACCGCTGGGCGGATCGCCCGAAGGTGTCGCCACCGGCCCGCTGGTGGCCAAGGCGGCGCTGCGGCGGATCTAACCTGCGCCCGGGCCGAAGCCGCCGGTCATCGGCGTGCTGGGCGCCCGGCGCTGGCGCAGGCTGGCCACCCCCTCGTCGATCTGCGCCGCGCAGCCGGGGCAGATGACGTAAGCGACCCCGGCGGGATGATCCGCCCCCAGATCCTCGGCGAAATTCCAGCCCGCATCCGGCAGATGCACCGCGCCGCAGAAAGAACATTTCCGCGCCGCGGCCGTTTCATCGGCATGCCATGGCGGCAGGGCGACCTCGAAGGCGCGGGCATCGCGCAGATCATGCACCATCAGCACGCGATCGTCCTTCATCGGCTGGATCGTCAGCTGGACACGGCGCAACAACCGCGGGCTGTCGCAGCGATAGTCGATGCGCAGCGGCGCCCCGGCATCGCGCACGGCGGCGATCATCCGCGCCAGCGCGGCGCGCGTGGTCTCGCCCGTGACATGCCGCGCAAGCGGCGTTGCCAGCACGCGGTTCGAGCCTGCGCCCGACCCGCCGTTTGCCAGCGCGAACTCGTCCCATTCGCCACCGATCCAGAGGATCCGGTCATCCGGGTCAAGCACGTAATAAACCTGTTGGAATTTCAAGGCATTCGTCCGACTTCGTCTCCTGCCCGACCGCAGGATCCTGTCCGACTGTGCCATGGTCACCTTGTCGCAGGCAAGCCAAATGCACGGACACGGCGAATTTATGCCTTGTCCGTGCATCTTTGCAGTGTCGCGCGGGTTTACGCGCTGTGCACGATCCGCACCGATTTCGACGGCCGGGCCGCCGCCAGCGCGGTGTCGCGGATGTCATTCGCCGTCAGCCCGGCCCAGGCATACATTTCCTCGGGCGAGCCGTGGTCGATGTAGCAATCGGGCAGCGTCATCGTGCGGATGGCGCGGCCCTTTTCCAGCTGGCCGGTGCGGGCCAGATAATGCAGCACCATCGCGCCGAAACCGCCCATCGCGCCCTGTTCCAGCGTGATCAGCGCCGCGTGCCCCTCGATCAGCCGGTCGATCAGATCGGTGTCGAGCGGACGGCAGAAGCGGGCATCGGCGACGGTGGTCGAAACCCCCTCGGCCTCCAGCATCTCGGCCGCCTTCAGCGCCTGCGCCAGATGCGCGCCAAAGGACAGGATCGCGACCTCGGTGCCTTCGGTCATGACCCGGCCCTTGCCGATTTCCAGCACTTCGCCGCGCTCGGGCATCTCGACGCCCCGCCCCTCGCCGCGCGGATAGCGCAAGGCAATCGGCCCGCTGTCATGCGCCGCGGCCGTCACCACCATGTGGCAAAGCTCCGCCTCGTCGGCGGCCGCCATCACGGTGAAGTTCGGCAGGTTCGCCAGCATGGAAACGTCGAACGCCCCGGCATGGGTCGCCCCGTCCTGCCCCACCAGCCCGGCGCGGTCGATCATCAGCCGCACCGGCAGGTTCTGCAGCGCGACATCATGCACGAGCTGGTCATAGCCGCGCTGCACGAAGCTGGAATAAAGCGCGAGGAAGGGTTTCAGCCCGGCGGCCGCCATGCCCGCGGCAAAGGTCACCGCATGCTGTTCCGCGATGCCGACGTCAAACACCCGGCGCGGAAAGCGTTTTTGCATGATGTCAAGACCGGTGCCGGTGGGCATCGCCGCGGTGACCGCCACGATCGCCTGATCGCGGGCGGCTTCCTCGGTCAGACGCTCGCCGAAGACGGCGGTGTAGTTCGGGGCATTCGGGATCGATTTCTTCTGCTTGCCGGTCTCGATGTCGAATTTCGACACGCCATGCAGCTTGTCCTCGGCGCCCTCGGCGGGGGCATAGCCCTTGCCCTTGGTGGTGCAGACATGGATCAGCACCGGCCCCGAAGCGCGGGCGCGGGTGACGCGCAGGGTTTCGACCAGTTCGGCCATGTCATGGCCATCGACCGGGCCGATATAGTCGAAGCCGAGCTCTTCAAACAGCGTCGCGCCGCCGGGCATCGCGGTCACCATCTGCCGCGCGCGTCGGGCGCCGTCGCGCACCGGGCCGGGCAGATGCATCTCGATCCCCTCGGCCGCGGCCTTGAGCGCCGCAAAGGGCGCCTGCCGGGCGATGGTGTTCAGATAATGCTGCAGCGCCCCCACCGGCGGCGCGATCGACATGTCATTGTCGTTCAAAATCACGAACATCCGCGATTTCAGATGGCCGGCGTGGTTGAGCGCCTCATAGGCCATGCCCGCGGTGATCGAGCCGTCGCCGATGATCGCGATGGTGTCACCCACCGGCTGGCCCAGTTCCCGACCGACTGCAAAGCCCAGAGCGGCCGAGATCGAGGTCGAGGAATGGCCCGCGCCAAAGGCGTCATGCGGGCTCTCGGAGCGTTTCGGAAAGCCCGAGATCCCCCCGGCCTGGCGCAGGGTCAGCATGCGCGAGCGGCGGCCGGTCAGGATCTTGTGCGGATAGCATTGGTGCCCCACGTCCCAGATCAGCTTGTCGCCGGGTGAATTGAAGACCGCATGCAGCGCGACCGTCAGCTCGACGACGCCCAGCGAAGAGCCAAGATGCCCCCCGGTCTGGCTGACGACTTCGACGATCTCGCGCCGGACTTCGGAGGCGAGCGCCGTCAGATCGGCGATGCTCATCGCCTTGAGATCGGCAGGACCGGTCACGCGGTCAAGATGGGGAGTGCGGGATGGCGTGGCGCTCATGGTTGCGTCCTCCGATGAGCTGTCTGGTCCAAAAGGGTGCCGCGGGGGTCGGACCTGCGGCACCAGGTGCCTGAATGAACAGGGAAGGGATCGGGGCTGTGGGGCCCCGGAGTTTCCGGGCCTTGACCCGGAACGGAATACCCCGGCCGCGCGACACGGGCGCGGCCGGGGAAAGCGGTGTCAGACGACTTCGGTCGCGTGTTGAACGACGACTTCGGTCGTGTAGGGCGAGGGCGCCTGGTGCGCACGCTCGGGCAGCATCAGGCCGAGGCCATAGGAACCCAGCACCAGACCGAGGCCCAGCAGGAACGGGATCGAGCCAAGGAAGGCACCATAGGCCATCTGACGACCGATCCAGATCCCCATCTCGAACTTCGAACCGTTTTCGTAGTCGAAGGGTTTGTCGAACATGGACATGGTCTCTTCTCCTTACGGGGTCACGGGGGCGTAGCCGTGGACTTGCGCCCAGACATACCAGTTGTCGACAACGGTGCCCGAGAGCAGGATGCCGATACCACCGGTCAGCGTCACCATCACGGCCATCCAGATCGCCCAGCGGTGGATGCCTTCCATGGTGGCGTTGAAGCCCATCGTCCAGCGCCAGAACAGGGCGGCGCGTTCCGAAGCGGTCCCGCGGTCAACGATCTGTTCCAGCTCGCGTTCGCCGCCGAAACGGGTCACCGCAAGGATGGTCGCGCCGTGCATGGCGAACAGGAGCGCCGAGCCGTAGAGGGCAGCGATCGAGAGGCCGTGGAACGGGTTGTAGAACAGGTTGCCGTGGTCGAGCGAGAACTGGTTCGTCCAGTCGAGGTGCGAGAAGATGCCATAGGGCGGAGCAACGCTCCAGGACCCCATCAGGATCGGGCGCCAGAAGCCGAGAACCGACCACAGCCAGATCGCCGAGAGGAAAGCCCAGGCCATGTGCTTGCCCATGCCGAGCTGGTCGGCGCGGGTGTAGACACGGACCCACCAGGCAATGACCGAGATCGCCATGAAGAGCGAGGCGATCTGCCAGACACCACCCTGTTTCAGCGGCGCGATGGCAAGACCGTATTCGGCCGGCGGCGGCTCCAGACTGAAGAAGAACAGATCCCGCATGAAGATGAAGGGATCGAACCCGGCCTGATACCAGTACCACACACCGATGGTGAAGAACCAGGCCGCGCCGAAGGCCAGCGAGACGGTGCCGGCGATGCCGAGATAGATCGGCCCGATCTGGGCGTTCCCCATCCAGCCGAGGATGTTGAACATCCCCGCAGGCGTCCGTTCGAAGGTGTCGACGTCTTCCTTGAGGCCCATTTCGGGCGCGCCGGCGACCTGAACCTGGTTAAAGAAGTTCTGATACTCAGCCATTGATGCCTCCTGCCATGTCAGCCCAGAACGGCATGTTCACCCACCAGTACCACCAGTCACTCCACAGATCGAAGTAGATGGTCCCCGAGACGAGCATGCAGCAGGCCGACCAGAACACCGCGTTCAGCGCGAGCAGCAGGCCGAGGCGGTGGATGCCGAGCGTGCCGACCGAATAGCCCATGAGGTCACGGAAGTAGGTGTCCTCGTGGTCCGGCGTCCGCATCGTCTTGCCTTTGACCGGGTTGGCGGCCGAAAGGACCAGAGCCCCGTGCATCGCCAGCGCCCAGGCGGTGGTGAAGAACAGGCTGATGCCCAGCATGTGGAACGGGTTGTAGTGGAAGTTACCGTAGGTGTAGCCGGTGTTCGACACCCAGTCGAGGTGCGTCCAGATACCATACGGGAAGGCGTAGCCCCACGACCCCATCATCATCGGACGGATCACGACGAGGGTCAGATAGGCAAAGATCGCCATCGAGAAGGCCACCGGAATGTGGAACCCGATGCCGAGCTTGCGGCAGATTTCGACTTCACGCAGAGCCCAGCTGCAGAAGGCGCCCGTCGCGCAGACGGTGATGACCTGCCAAAGACCGCCCTTGTCCAGGGCTGCCACGTTCAGACCATTTTCCACCGGCGGCGGAAAGATGGAGATCAATTGGGGGTTCCACGTGCCCTGCATCGCGGCTCCCCAAAGGATAAGCAAAAAGCCGAGCGTGGCGAAGAAGATGGTGGTGACCCCGAAGAACCCGACATAGAAGGGTCCGACCCAGAAGTCGAAAAGGCTCCCGCCAATCAAGGTGCCGCCCGGCACACGGTATTTTCGTTCGAAGCTGAGCAAAGCCATGCCCGTGTCTCCGCTGTTGCGGGACGGTCCTTGGCCCGGCAAAAGGCCTCAGATCGTGCCGATGGGTTGCGTCTTGCGGTATGGTCGCGGGCGGGGCGAGACTCTCGCCCCGCCCGCAACGCTCAGTAACGCTTACTGGGCAGCAGCCACGTAGCCATGCTTGGCGGTGGCAACGGTCAGCCAGTTGAAAGCGGGGGTCGAGAGCAGGATCAGGTGGATCAGCACCGCGAGCAGGAACAGGAACACGCCCTGGGCCACGAACACGCGACGGGGATCGAAAACGAGCCAGATTTTGTAGAACTTGGACATTTTCAGTTTCTCCTCAGAACCACGGACGCCAGATCATGACCGCCAGATGGGCGAGCACCGCGACGGCGATGAACGCCGACAGCCCGCTCATGTAGACGGCATGCAGTTCTTGCGCTTGCTCGTCGGTAAGACCTGTGAAGCTCAGGTCGTTCTTATCAGCCATAACAACCTCCGGATTGGCAGACTGACGCCGCATTCCCTGCGGCTGGGCAAACGAAATGGCACCTGCCATCCCGCATTTCCACCACGAGGGGCTCATCCCACCCGTGGAGAACTTGACCCGACGGGGCTATGGCCCCCGCCGGAATTCCGTACCGGCTCAGGGCCGGAAAATCTCGGGCGTGATCTCGCCCGCCTCGCGCCAGGCGCGGGCGAAGGGCCCGCACTCGGGGATGCGGCGCTCGCGCACCAGGGCCATGACCCAGCCGACCAGCG
>NC_014034.1:0-157500 GCF_000021865.1 Rhodobacter capsulatus SB 1003 | reverse complement strand
TCGCGCTCGATCATCGCCTCGATCGGCACTTCCTCGACCTCGCCCGCCTCGGCGAAATCGGTCCGCCGCGCGCCGATTTTCGTCGCCTTGCCCCAGGTCTTGCGCAGGTCTTCCAGTTCCGAGGAAATCTGCGCCCATTGCGCGACCTCGGACGCCAGAAGCGCCTCCAGCCCCGCGCGTTCCTTCAGCAGGTCATCGCGTTCGGCGCGCAGTTCCATTTCCTCAAGCCGCCGCAAAGAACGCAGCCGCATGTTCAGGATCGCCTCGGCCTGCACCTCGGTCAGATGCACCACCGCGCCCGCCTCGGCCGCCCAGTTCTCGGCCATCAGGGCGGCTTTCGGGTCGTCCTCGGTGCGGATGATCTCGATCACCCGATCGAGGTTCAGGAAAGCAATGATATAGCCTTCGAGCACTTCAAGGCGGTTCGCGATCTTCTCCAGCCGGTGGCGGGAGCGGCGACACAGCACCTCGCGGCGATGGTCCAGAAAGGCCCGCAGCACTTCCTTCAGCGAGCAGACCTTGGGCACCCGCCCGTCGATCAGCACGTTCATGTTCAGACTGAACCGCACCTCAAGTTCCGAGTTGCGAAACAGCATCCCCATCAGCTGCGCCGGTTCCACCGTCCGCGCCCGGGGCTCCAGCACGATCCGCACATCCTCGGCGCTTTCATCGCGCACATCGGCCAGCGCCGGGACCTTCTTCGTCTCGATCAGCTCGGCCAGCCGCTCGATCAGCTTCGCCTTTTGCACCTGATAGGGGATCTCGGTGACGACGATCTGCCATTGCCCCCGCCCCAGATCCTCCAGCGCCCAGCGCGCCCGCAGCCGGAACGCCCCGCGCCCGGTGCGATAGGCCTCAAGGATATTCGCCTTGGGCTCCACAATCACCCCGCCGGTCGGGAAATCCGGCCCGGGAATCAGATCGACCAGCCGGGCCTCCTCGATCGCCGGATCGGCGATCATCGCCAGACAGCCATCGACCAGCTCATCGAGGTTGTGCGGCGGCACGTTCGTCGCCATGCCGACGGCAATGCCCGAGGCGCCATTGGCCAGCAGGTTCGGGAAGGCAGCGGGCAGGACGACCGGCTCGGTCAGCGTGCCGTCATAGTTCGGGCGGAAATCGACCGAATCCTCGGCCAGACCTTCCAGCAAAGCTTCGGCCGGAGAGGCCAGACGCGCCTCGGTATAGCGGCTTGCGGCCGGGCCGTCGCCGTCGATGTTGCCGTAGTTGCCCTGCCCGTCCACCAGCGGGTAGCGCATGGCGAAATCCTGCGCGAGCCGCGCCATCGCATCATAGATCGCGGCGTCGCCATGCGGGTGATAGTTCCCCATCACGTCGCCCGAAATCTTTGCCGATTTCCGAAACCCGCCGGTCGAGCTCAGCTTGAGTTCCCGCATCGCAAAAAGGATGCGCCGGTGCACCGGCTTCAGCCCGTCGCGCGCATCGGGCAGCGCCCGGTGCATGATCGTCGAGAGCGCATAGGTCAGGTAACGCTCGCCGATCGCCCGCGAAAGCGGTTCGGCATGGGTTGCGGAAGTCGGGGTTTCGTCGTCGCTGCTCATGGTCGCGGTGTAATTCGGGACCGGCGCCCGGTCCAGCAGAAACACCGGCCAAAACCGTTGTCCCGCACCGGGGCTTGGCCTATCTGGAACGAAACACGGGGGATGACGATGGCGAAGACGATCCTGATCACCGGCTGCTCTTCGGGCATCGGTTACGATGCGGCGCATGGGCTGCAGAAGGCGGGCTGGAAGGTGCTGGCCACCTGCCGTCGCGAGGAAGACTGCGCCCGGCTGCGGTCCGAGGGGCTGATCTCCTTTCCGCTCGATCTCTCCGATCCCGCCTCGATCGAGGCCGGTTTCAACGAGGCCCTGGCGCGGGCGAACGGGCGGCTGGACGCGCTTTACAACAATGCCGCCTATGGCTGCCCCGGCGCCGCCGAGGATCTGCCCCCGGGCGCTTTGCGCGAGATCTTCGAAACCAACCTCTTCGGCCTGCATGACCTGACCATCCGCGCGATCAGGGTGATGCGGGCTTACGGCGAGAATGGCGAGGGCCGGATCATCCAATGTTCCTCGGTTCTTGGCCTTGTCGGCATCCGCTGGCGCGGCGCCTATGTGGCGACCAAATTCGCGCTTGAAGGCCTGACCGAGGTGATGCGCCGCGAGATGCGCGATACGGGCATCCATATCATCACGCTGAACCCCGGCCCGATCCCGACAAAGATCCGGGTCAACTCGATCCCGCATTTCGAGAAATGGATCGACTGGAAGGCCTCGGCCCGGCGCGAGCAGTACGAGACCTCGCTGCTCAAGCGCCTCTACTCCCCCTCGGGCAAGCCCGACATGTTCGAGCTGCCCTGTTCGGCGGTGACGGAGCAGATCCTGCGTGCCCTGACCGACCCGAAACCGAAGTCGCATTACTATGTGACCAAGGCGACCTGGCTGGCCGCCATCGCGCGACGGATTCTGCCGCTGCGGGCGCAGGACTGGATGTTTTCCAAGGCCTGAGTCGATTTCGCCCAACTGTCTTCGCGACGTGACGTAGCGACACCATCCGGCGTCGTTTTTCATCTGTCTTTTGCTGCGGTCGCATTGTAACAAAATTTCCGATGCAAGAATCCGCCCCCCCGGGGGCGCCTTCGAAACCTAGGGAGACACCGCCGATGAAGGTCCTCGTGCCTGTGAAGCGCGTGATCGACTACAACGTGAAAGTCCGTGTGAAGGCGGATGGCAGCGGGGTCGATCTTGCGAACGTGAAAATGTCGATGAACCCCTTCGACGAGATCGCCGTCGAAGAGGCGATCCGGCTGAAGGAAAAAGGTGCTGCGACCGAGATCGTCGTCGTGTCCGTGGGCGTGAAACAGGCGCAGGAAACCCTGCGCACGGCGCTGGCGATGGGGGCGGACCGCGCCATCCTGGTCGTCGCCGCCGAGGACGTGCATACCGACATCGAGCCCTTGGCCGTGGCGAAGATCATCGCCAAGGTCGCCGCCGAGGAACAGCCGGGCCTGATCATCACCGGCAAGCAGGCGATCGACAATGACATGAACGCGACCGGCCAGATGGTCGCGGCGCTGCTGGGCTGGGCGCAGGCGTCCTTTGCTTCGGCGGTCGAGATCGCGGGCGATGCCGCCAAGGTGACGCGCGAAGTCGACGGCGGTCTGCAGACGATCGAGGTCAAGCTTCCGGCCGTGATCACCGCCGATCTGCGCCTGAACGAGCCGCGCTATGCCTCGCTGCCCAACATCATGAAGGCGAAGAAGAAAGAGCTGGCCGAGAAGACCGCCGCCGATTACGGCGTCGATGTCACGCCGCGCCTGACCGTGGTGAAGACCGCGGAACCGGCAGGCCGTGCCGCCGGGATCAAGGTCGGCTCGGTCGACGAGCTGATCGGCAAACTCAAGGACGCGGGGGTGATCTGATGGCTGTTCTTCTGCTTGCTGATGTGAACGGCGGTCAACTGGCCACCGATTCCGTTGCGAAAACCCTCTCGGCAGTGAAAGCTCTGGGCGAAGTCCACGTTCTGGTGGCTGGCGCCGGTGCCGAAGCTGCCGCCGCCGAGGCCGCGAAGCTGGACGGCGTGTCGAAAGTGCTGCTGGCGGGCGCCAATGACTACAGCCACGGCCTGGCCGAAGCCACCGCCGCGCTGATCGTCGGTCTGGCCCCGGGCTATGCCCATGTTGCCGCCGCCTCGACCGCCGCGGCGAAGAACGTGCTGCCGCGCGTCGCCGCGCTTCTGGACGTGATGATGATCACCGACATCACCGCCGTGATCGACGCCGAGACGTTCGAGCGTCCGATCTATGCGGGCAACGCGATCCAGACGGTGAAATCGTCGGACAAGATCAAGGTCTTCACCGTCCGCACCGCGACCTTTGGCGCGGTTGCCGCCACCGGCGCGGCCGCGGTCGAGACGATCTCGGGCGAAACCGCTTCGGGCCTTTCGGCTTGGGTCGAAGACAAGGTCGCGGCCTCGGACCGTCCGGAGCTGACCTCGGCGAAGATCGTCGTCTCGGGCGGTCGCGGCGTCGGCAGCCAGGCCGATTTCGCGCTGATCGAGAAGCTGGCCGACAAGTTCGGCGCGGCTGTGGGCGCCTCGCGCGCGGCGGTCGACAGCGGCTTTGCGCCGAACGACTGGCAGGTGGGTCAGACCGGCAAGGTCGTCGCCCCCGAGCTTTATGTCGCCGTCGGCATCTCGGGCGCGATCCAGCACCTGGCCGGGATGAAGGATTCGAAAATCATCGTCGCGATCAACAAGGATGAAGAGGCGCCGATCTTCCAGGTCGCCGATTTCGGTCTGGTCGCCGATCTCTTCACCGCCGTGCCGGAACTGGCCGAGAAGCTCTGATCCGGGCGATCACGCAACAGAAAGCCCCGCCACTGGCGGGGCTTTTTCCTTGCCGCAGGGCAGGGTTACAGGAACTTCCGCACCACGGGCGCCAAGGCCTCGGCGATTTCCTGATGCACCAGCGGCCCCGGCATCGTCTGCGCCGCCGGTTCTTCCATCGGGCCGAAATGCATCCCCACCGTGCCGGTGGAGCGCGAGGTCGTCGAAGGTTGCACCTTGACCAGCCCCTGCGCCAGCGGCGCGATTTCATCCACCATCGCCTGGGTCACCAGAAGCGGCTCTGCGCCCAGCGGATCGGAACTCAGCGGATCGCGGTAATCGCCCAGCCACAACAAGAGCTTCGGCCCCGGCACCCGCTCCAGAAGCCCGCGCATCCGTGCCACCCAGGCCACGCGCAACTCGGTCACCAGCGTGTCGAACCGGTCCGGCGCATAGGCCTGCAGCGTGCTCAGCATGTGGCGGGTGAAGTTGAATTCGGTGAAATCGACATCGTTGAACACCGCCCGCATCAGGTTCGAGGCACGCAGGAACCGGTCGTTGCGGCGCGGATGCACCGCATAGAAGCGGTTCGACATGTTCGGCGCGCCCAGCAGCTGGATGATCGAAAGCGTGGTCGATTTCGTCGCCTCGGGCAGCTGCGGCTCGCTGTGGAACACGTCGATCCCGGCATTCAGATAGCCGAAATTCACCACCGGAAATTCCAGCCGGTCTTCCAGCAGCATCGGCCAGGGCTCGGCGACGAATTTGCCATAGGTCTCGCTGCCCCCCATCGCCGCGACGAAAGGCCGGGTCAGATCACGCCGGGGACCCCGGAACAGCAGCTTGGACTTGCCATAGCGGCATGGAAAATAATCAAGGGCACCGCTGCCCGTGTATTCGAAAGCCATTCATCCCACCTTGTGTATTTCGACTCACCCACAGGAAGAATGGACCGGAAAGCCTTGCCAAAGAGCTAAAGAGAAAATTGACACAATCAGGTTATGTCGGCCTCCGGGGCATTCGCGCTTGCCGCGGTGCAGCACCAGGCTTAGACTTGCTCGAAGTCGAAAGAAGGACCAGAAATGACGATCTTGACCGTGGGTGTCGTGGGCGCCGGACAGATGGGCAACGGCATCGCCCATGTCTTTGCCCTGTCGGGCTATGACGTGCTGCTCAACGACGTGGCCCCCGAAAGCCTGGACCGGGCGCTCGGGATGATCGGCAAGAATCTGGACCGGCAGCTGCACCGGGGCAAGATCTCGGCCGAGGAACGCGCGGCGGCGCTGGGGCGGATCCGCACGACGCTGACGATTGCCGATCTGGGCCAGACCGACCTGATCATCGAGGCGGCGACGGAACGCGAAACCGTCAAGCAGGCGATCTTCGACAGCCTGCTGCCGCATCTGAAGCCGGAAACGATTCTGGCGACCAACACCTCGTCGATCTCGATCACTCGTCTGGCCTCGCGCACGGACCGGCCGGAAAAATTCATCGGCGTGCATTTCATGAACCCGGTGCCGGTGATGCAGCTGGTCGAGCTGATCCGCGGCATCGCGACGGGCGAGGAAACCTACCGCACGCTTCTGGGCGTGATCGAACGGCTGGGCAAGACCCCCGCCTCGGCCGAGGATTTCCCGGCCTTCATCGTCAACCGCATCCTGATCCCGATGATCAACGAGGCGGTCTATACGCTTTACGAAGGCGTGGGCAACGTGCAGTCGATCGACATGGCGATGAAGCTCGGCGCGAACCATCCGATGGGGCCGCTGGAACTGGCCGATTTCATCGGGCTGGACACCTGTCTGGCGATCATGAACGTGCTTTATGACGGGCTGGCCGACACGAAATACCGGCCCTGCCCGCTGCTGACGAAATATGTCGAGGCCGGATGGCTCGGGCGCAAGACCGGCCGGGGCTTTTACGACTATCGCGGCGAAACCCCGGTGCCGACGCGCTAGGCCCGCCCGGTTGGAAAGGGCGGGGTTTTGCGTTACCCTGCCCGCATGTCCCGCGCCGATCTTCCCTGTTTCCCGCTGCGTCCGGGCCGCGTCCACGAGGTCTGCGGCCCCTCCTCCGCCGTCTTTGCCGCCTGTGTCGGTGCCGGTCTGCAAGGCCCGCTCCTGTGGCTGCGCGAGGCCTGGCTGACCGAAACCCTCAACCCCTTGGGGCTTTTGCCCTTTCTTGATCCCGCCCGGGTGCTTCTGGCGCGTCCGCCCAACCAGATCGACAGTCTGGCCCTGGCCGAGGAGGCGCTGAAGGACGGCACCATCGCCCTTGTCGTTCTGGAAATCACCCGCCCGCTTGATCTGCGCGAGGGGCGGCGGCTGCAGCTGGCGGCGGGGGCCGGGGCCACGACCGGGCTGTGCCTGATCCCGGAAGGCATGGGCTCGAATGCCGCCGAAACGCGCTGGCGGGCGACGCCGATCTTTGATGCCGCGGACACGGACTCGACTCCGATGCGGTGGGAAATTATAAAGAACAAAATGGGAACATTGGGCGCATGGAATGTTTGCTGGAACGCGCAGGCGCATCGTCTCGATCTGGTTTCCCCGGCTGGCGACTGACCGGGCCCTGCGCGCCTGCCCGGTCGAGGGGCCCTTCGCGCTGGTGCAACGGCTGGGCAGCGCCGAGACGATTTTTTGCCTGAACGCCGCGGCCGAGGCCGCCGGTCTCTCCCGCGGCATGCGGATGGCCGATGCCCGCAGCTTCTGCCCGGGGCTGGTCAGCCGCCCCGCCCGCCCCGATCTCGACGCCCGGTTTCTGGCCGGGCTGCGGCGCTGGGCGGAACGCTATTGCCCCTGGGTCGGGTTGGAGGGCACCGACGGTCTGGTGCTCGATGTCACCGGCGCGGCGCATCTGTGGGGCGGCGAGGGGGCGATGTGCGCCGACATCCGGGCGCGGCTCGAACGGGCGGGGATCACGGCGCAGCTCGGTCGCGGGGACAGCCGCGGCGCCGCCTGGGCGCGGGGGCATTTCGGTGATCCGGCCGCCGAAGCCGATCTGCTCGCCCTGCCCGTCGCGGCACTGCGGCTGGACCCCGACACGGTGACCGGGCTGCAGCGGCTGGGGCTGCGCCGCATCGGCGATCTGGCCGCCAGCCCGCGCGCGCCGCTCGCCCGCCGCTTCGGCCCCGATCTGCTGACCCGGCTCGATCAGGCGCTGGGTCACAGCCCCGAACCCGTCACCCCCGCGACCGAGCCGCCGCGCTTCGCCACCCGGATGACCCTGCCCGAGCCGATCGGGCTCGAAAGCGACGTGATGGCGGGGCTGACCCGGCTGCTGGAGCCGCTTTGCGCCAAGCTTTCCGCGCATCAGGCCGGGGCCCGGCAGCTTGTCCTGACCTTGCGCCGCGTCGATCAGGCGAGCCAGCAGGTCGAATTGCGTCTGGCCGCACCGATGCGCGACCCCGCCCGGATCCTGCCGCTTTTCGTCCGCGGTCTGGCCGGGGTCGATGCGGGGTTCGGCATCGACCAACTGCGGCTGGAGGCCACCCGGGTCGAGCCGCTCGCCCCCGCGCAGCTGGGCACGACCCCGGCCGCCAGCCCCGACCGGCTGGCCGACCTGCTCACAAGGCTGGGCACCCGGGTCGGGCTTGAAAACATCCACCGCTTCCTGCCCGCCGAAAGCCACATCCCCGAACGCGGCTTCCTCATTGCCCCCGCGGCCTTCAGCACCGCGCAGGGCGGGTTTCATGCCCCCCGCCCGCGGCCCCTGCGGCTCTTTCCGCCCGAGCCGATCAGCGCGACCGGCCCCACCCCGCCGCGCCATTTCCGCTGGCGGGCCATGCCGCTCAGCACCGCCCGCGCCACCGGACCGGAACGGATCACCCCGGAATGGTGGCTCGACGACGACAGCTGGCGGCACGGGCTGCGCGATTACTGGCGGGTGGACACCGCCGAGGGCCGCCGGCTCTGGCTCTTCTTCACGCCGCAAAACCCCGGCTGGTTCGTGCAGGGCGAATTCGCATGAACGTTTTTCCTGGCCCAAATACGCAAAATTCCACCGCCTATGCCGAGCTCTGCGTGACCTCGAATTTCACCTTTCTGACCGGCGCCTCCCACCCCGAGGAACTGGTGGCCCGGGCCGCCGAGCTGGGGCTGGCGGCCATCGCGATCACCGACCGCAATTCGCTGGCCGGGGTGGTGCGGGCCTTTTCGGCGCTGAAAACCCTGCGGCAGGAGACCGAGGCTTTGCGCATCCGTTCGGCCAGCCGGACCGATCCCTCCTCGCGCCAAAGCCTCGACCCCGCCGCGCCGCTGCCCCGGCCCGAAACCCCGGATCTGCCGCGGCTGATCATCGGCACGCGGCTGGCCCTGCGCGATTGCGCGACGGAATTTCTGGCTCTGCCGACCGACCGCCCGGCCTATGAGCGGCTCTCGCAGCTTCTCACCCTTGGCAAGCGGCGGGCTGGCAAGGGCGATTGCGCCCTGAACCTTGACGATCTGGTCGCGGGCGGGGCCGGGCTGATCCTGATCGCCCTGCCGCCGCCCGAGCTGGCCCTCGCGCTGGCGCCCTTGCACCGGCTGCAGCGGCAGTTTCCCGGCCAGGTCTT
Source organism: Rhodobacter capsulatus SB 1003 (assembly GCF_000021865.1). NCBI lineage: Bacteria > Pseudomonadati > Pseudomonadota > Alphaproteobacteria > Rhodobacterales > Rhodobacter > Rhodobacter capsulatus. The sequence continues at coordinate 148,619 of NC_014034.1, read as the reverse complement.
TCTCGGCGCCGCGCCGCGCTATGACGGCACCGATCAGGCCTGGTTTCGCGGCTGCGCCGATCTCGCCCTGCGGGCCTCGACGCCGATGGTGGCGGTGGGCGACGTGCTGATGCACCGCGCCGCCCGCCGCCCCTTGGCCGATGTGCTGACCTGCCTGCGCGCGGGGCTGACCATCGACGCCATCGGCACCCGGGCGCTGCCCAATGCCGAGCGCCGCCTGAAAGGCCCGGCCGAGATGGCGCGGCTCTTTCGTCACCACCCCGCCGCGATCCGCCGCACGCTGGAGATTGCCGCGCGTTGCGCCTTTGACCTTGCGGAACTCAGCTATGATTACCCCGGCGAGGATGACACCGAACCGCCGCAGGCCCGGCTGGAACGGCTGGCGCAGGAGGGATTGGCCCGGCGTTACCCGCAGGGCGCGTCCGAGCGGGTGCATCAACTGCTGGCCAAGGAACTCGGCCTGGTCGGGGAACTCGGCTATGCGCCCTATTTCCTGACCGTGCAGGACATCGTGCAATTCGCCCGCTCGCGCGGCATCCTTTGTCAGGGGCGCGGCTCGGCCGCCAATTCGATCCTGTGCTATCTGCTTGGGATCACGGATGTTTCCCCCGACATGATCGGCATGGTGTTTGAACGCTTCATCTCGCGCCATCGCGGCGAGCCGCCCGATATCGACGTCGATTTCGAACATGAACGCCGCGAGGAGGTGATCCAGTGGATCTATGAGAAATACGGCCGCGACCGCGCCGGGCTTTGCGCCACGGTGATCCATTTCCGCACCCGCGCCGCGATCCGCGAGGTGGGCAAGGTGATGGGCCTCTCGGCCGATGTCACCGCGGCGCTTGCGGGGCAGATCTGGGGCCTGTCGAACCGCGGCGCCGATCCGGCCCGCCTGCGCGAGATCGGCCTCAACCCCGAAGACCGCCGCCTTGCGCTGACGATCCGGCTGATTTCCGAGATCATCGGCTTTCCCCGTCATCTGAGCCAACATGTCGGCGGTTTCGTCATCACCCGCGGGCGGCTCGACGCGCTCTGCCCGATCGAAAACGCCGCGATGGAGGGGCGCACCTGCATCGAATGGGACAAGGACGACATCGACGCGCTCGGCATCCTCAAGGTCGATGTGCTCAGCCTTGGCATGCTGACCTGCCTGCGCAAAAGCTTCGATCTGCTGGAACGCCACAAGGGGTTGCGGCTGGATCTGGCCAAGGTACCACAGGAAGACCCCGCCACCTATGCGATGCTGACGCGCGCCGATGCGGTGGGGGTGTTTCAGGTCGAAAGCCGGGCGCAGATGAATTTCCTGCCGCGGATGAAGCCCGCCACCTTCTACGATCTGGTGATCGAGGTGGCGATCGTCCGCCCCGGCCCGATTCAGGGCGGCATGGTCAAACCCTATATCCGCCGCCGTCAGGGGCTGGAGGCGCCCGAACCCTTTGGCCCCGCGCTGGCTGCGGTGACGGCCAAAACCCTCGGCGTGCCGCTGTTTCAGGAACAGGCGATGCAGATTGCCGTCGTCGGCGCGGGCTATTCCGCCGAAGAGGCCGATCAGCTGCGCCGCTCGCTCGCCTCGTTCCGGCGCATGGGCACGATCGGCGCGCATCGCGACCGCTTTGTCTCCGGCATGACCGAGCGCGGCTATCCGCTCGCCGTGGCCGAGGCCTGTTTCGCCCAGATCGAGGGCTTTGCCGATTACGGTTTCCCCGAAAGCCATGCTGCAGCTTTCGCGATGCTGACCTATGTCTCGTCCTGGCTGAAATGCCACCACCCCGAGATCTTCGCCTGCGCTTTGCTCAATTCCCAGCCGATGGGCTTTTACGCCCCGGCGCAGATCGTGCGCGATCTGCGCGAGCATGGGGTGGAGGTGCGGCCGATTTGCGTGAACCGTTCCGACTGGGACAATGCGCTGGAGCGGCGGGCCGACGGGCGGCTGGCGCTGCGGCTGGGCTTTCGGCAGATCAAGGGCTTTCGCGCCGAGGATGCGGGCTGGATCGTCGCCGCGCGCGGCAATGGCTACCCGGATGTCGAAAGCCTGTGGCTGCGCGCGGGGCTCTTGCCCAGCCCGCTCGAGCGGCTGGCCGAGGCGGATGCTTTCGCGGGTCTTGGCCTGACGCGGCGGGATGCGCTTTGGGCGGTGCGGGCGATCCGGGCGCCGAAGCCCCTGCCCCTTTTCGCCAATCCGCTGGATGGCGAGGGCGGGATCGAGCCCGCCGTGACCCTGCCGCCGATGCATCTGGGCGAGGAGGTGGTCGAGGATTACATCGCCCTGCGCCTGACCCTGCGCGCTCATCCGATGGAGCTTTTGCGCCCCGGCCTGCCCGGTCTGACCTGCCACGACCGGCTGGTGACGGCGCCACTGCAGCGCACCGCCGTCTGCGGTCTGGTGATCACCCGCCAGCGCCCCGGCACCGCCTCTGGGGTGATCTTCCTGACCCTCGAAGACGAAACCGGCGTCGCGAATATCGTCGTCTGGCCCAAGGTCTACGAGCGTTTTCGCCGTGCCGTGATGGGCGGGCGGCTGCTTCGTGTCACCGGGCGGCTGGAACGCGAGGGGATCGTGGTGCATCTGATCGCCGAGCGGATCGAGGATCTGTCACCGCGGCTTTCCGAGCTGGGCCACCCGCTGGACGGCGCCATCGGCCAGACCCGGCCCGAGGCCGACGATGCCCCCCGCACGCCGGCGCGGCCCGCCCGCCAGCCGCCCCGGGCGCAGCATCCGCGCGAACAGGCCAAGCGGCTTTTCCCCAGCCGGGATTTCCACTGACCCGCCGTGACGGGCCGGTCAGGCCCGCCGGAACGTCGCCTCGCGCAGGCGGACCTTGGAATAAAAGCCCAGCTCCGGGTCGGTGGCATCGCCCAGCTCCAGCCGCCCCTCGACCAGGATCGGCACGTTGAAGGGTTCGACCTCGACGATCCTGCGGGCATAGACGGCCAGGATGTCATCGGGCCAGGGCATGCCGGGTTCGCAGAACGGACAGACCGCCATCGGCCGGTTCGTCAGCACGAAGAAGACCGAATCCGCCTTCAGCGGCGGCGCCATGAAGCCCTGCACCGCCAAACGCGTGCCCTGCCACGCCAGCGCCAGATCGGAAAAGCTCAGATCCTTGTTGTAAAGATCGCGCAGCCGGATCGGGTCTTCGGCCCGCAGCGGCAAGGCCGGGGCCAGGATCAGCGCGGGGGCAAGGGCAAGAAACTGGCGGCGGTGCATCGGCAAACCTGTCAATGGAAACGGAAACAGGCCCCGGGGTTCCGGGGCCTGCAAGGCTGATCCACGGATCACTCGGGCTTCACGGCGTGGTTCATCACGTGGAAGATCACGTTCTGCTCGATCACGCCGCCGAAGAGATGCGCCCAGGGGCCACGGGCATAGACCGCCACATCCTCGCCGGAATGAGTTTCGGACTGCATCGGCACCAAAGCCTGCTGAATGTAATCCTTGTCGGTCGCCTGTTCCTCGGTCACCTCGGGCCGCGCGCCCGAGAAGCTGCCGTCGGCCTGTTTCACCAGCACCGAGCCGACGCCGTTCAGATAGCCCGCCACGGTATAGGGCTTGCCGTCATCGGCCAGATTGGGCTTGCCGGTATGGGTCACGCCCTGCTCGTTTTCCTCCATGCACAGGCCAAGGACGTTCGAGCCGCGGCCGCAATAGCCGTTGAAGCTGATCGCATGTTCATGGTCGGCGGTGACGATGATCAGCGTCTCTTCCGGGTTCGTCATCTTCATCGCCACGGCGATCGCATCGGCGAAAGCCTTGCCGTCGGTGACGGTGCGGTAAAGGTTGCCGTCATGGTTGGCATGGTCGACCCGGCCGCCCTCGATGTTCAGATAAAAGCCGTTCTCGTTCGTCGAGAGCGCCTTGATCGCGGCCTCGGTCATTTCCGCCAGCGAGGGCTCGCCGGTGCGGTCGGTCTCGTATTTCATGTGGCTCGATTCAAAAAGACCCAGCACCGGGGCCTTGCCGCTCAGATCGAGCGCGGTGAAGTCCTCCTCGCCGAACACCACTTCGGCGCCCAGCGCCTTGGCCTCGGCGACCAGATCGCGGCCATCGGGGCGCTTGCCGTCCTTGCCCTCGACATCCTTGACGTCCTTGGGCAGGAAATGCGCCCGGCCGCCGCCCATCGCCACGTCGATCACCCCGGCCTTGATCTGGTCGATCAGCTGGGCGGCGATGTCCTTTTGCGTGCAGCCCTCGGGCATCTTCGAGGGATCTTCCCAATCGCGGTCGACGGTGCGGGCATAGACCGCCGCGGGCGTCGCATGGGTGATGCGCGCGGTGGACAGAACGCCGACCGACTTGCCCATGTCCGACACGATCTCGGCAAAGGTCTTCGTGCCCGCCGTCGCCCCCGCGGCGCAATCGCCGACATTGACGGTGTCCAGCACGTTGATCATGCCGTTCTTCGTCTTGATCCCCGAATTCATCGCCGCCGCCGTCGGTGCCGAATCCGGGGTCTGGCCGTTCGAGGAATAGGTCTTCACCAGCGCCACATGCGGAAAGGTTTCCTGCGGCTGCACGTAATCGTCGCCCAGACCCCCGGCCTGTTGGCCCGAGAACAGCCGGATCGCATAGTTCGTGCCCACGCCATTGCCGTCGGCGGTGAACAGGATCACGTTCTTCGCGGGCTTGGTGATCGGCGCCACCGTCATGCGCTCGGCGATCTTGGCTTGCCCGGCCTTGAACCAGTCGCTTTGCGCCTGCGGCAGATCCCCGGCCAGAACGGCGACCGAGCTGGCAAGGCAAAGCGCGGTGGAAAGAAGAAGACGAGTCATCGGATGTCCCTGCTTGCTGTCTGTTTCGGGCCGCAACCTAGGCACGACGCGCGACACATTTGCGACAGCCCCCGCCGCGCCGGGATTTTTCTGCGCCGCCAGTCGCTGAAATAGTTATGATATATCATTGCAGACGCGGAAATCCTGCGGCCCGGGCCGCCGGTCACATGAAACTGTTACATTGCCGCCGTCTTAAGGCTGAAATCGCATTCGAAGCGGAGCCGCGAACATGCCGACAGAGCCTTTGCCCCGTCCTGCCTGCCCCCCCGACGGGGCGGTGACACAGCGCGGGCTTGCTCTGCAGATCGAGGGGCTGCGGCTGTGCGGCGAGGGCGGGCGGCAGTTGCTGCAGATCCCGCGGCTGCAGATCGCGGCGGGAGCGGCGGTGGTGCTGCGCGGCCCCTCGGGGGCGGGGAAATCGACGCTGCTGCATGTTCTGGCCGGGTTGATCACGCCGCAGGCGGGGCGGGTGCTCTGGGGCGGCACCGATATTGCCGCGCTGCGCGATGGCCCGCGCGCGGCGTTCCGGCGGGCGACGATCGGCCTCGTGTTTCAGGATCCGCTGCTGTTCGAGGAATTGTCGGCACAGGACAATGCCGCGCTGACCGCGCTTTATGCGCCCGCCGCGGCGCGGGCAGAGATTGCCGCCCGGGCGGAAGCGGCCCTGGCGCGGCTGGGATTGAGCCCGGCCGGGCGGCGGGCCGCGGCCAGCTATTCGGGCGGCGAACGGCAGCGCATCGCCGTGGCCCGGGCGCTGGCCGGTGATCCGGCGGTGCTGCTGGCCGACGAGCCGACGGCCAGCCTTGATCGTGCCAATGCCGACCGGCTCTCGGCCGATCTGATCGCGCTGGCGCGGCAGAGGGGGCAGACGCTGATCGTCGCCAGCCATGATCCGGCGCTGATGGCGCTGGCCGGGCGGGTGATCGATCTGCGCGACGGAGAGATTGCGGAGGCACAGCATGGCTGATCTGTGGCAAAGCCTGCCGAACGGGGCGCAGGACGGTCTGACGGCTCTGGCGCTGCTGACCCCGGCGGCGCTGATCGGCGTCGCGGCGCTGCGCGGCTATCGGCTGGGGCCGCTGTTGCGCGGGCTGATCTTGCGGCAGATCTGGACCAGCCTGATCTTTACCGCGCTGATCGCGGTGTCGGTGGCGCTCGGTGTCGGGCTGATCGCGCAGGAACGCGGGCTGCGGCGGGGCACGGCGCAGGCGGCGGCGAAATTCGATCTGGTGATCGCCGCCCCGGGCAGCGAATTCACCGCGATGCTGGCGGCGGTCTATCTGCAACCCTCGGACATGGCGCTGATCGACGGGCCGACCTTTGCCGCCATCGCCGATCACCCCGAGGTGACCCTGGCCGCGCCGATCGGCTTTGGCGACAGCTGGAACGGCCTGCCGACGGTGGGCACGACGCCGCAATTCGTCGCGCATCTGGGCGGGGATCTGGCCGAAGGCGGGATGTTCAAAACCGCGACCGAGGCGGTGGTGGGCGCCCGGGTGCCGCTGCCGCTGGGCGCGGAATTCACCCCGGAACATGGCCTTGGCCATGACGCCGAGGAAGAGGCGCACGAGGGGTATCATTATCGCGTCGTCGGGCGGATGCCGCTGACCGGCACGCCCTGGGACCGCGCGCTGCTGGTGCCGATCGAATCGGTCTGGTCGCTGCATGGCATGGGCTCGGGCCATGCGCCGGACTGGGATGGCACGCTTGGCCAGCCATTCGACCCGCAGGCCTTTCCGGGCACGCCCGCGGCGCTGGTGCGGGCGAAAAGCCTGGCCGCCACCTATGCGCTGCAGGCCGAATTCAGCACCGAGCGCACGATGGCGTTCTTTCCGGGCACGATCCTGGCCCGGCTGCATGCGCTGATGGGCGATATCCGGCAGGGGATGTCGGTGCTGGCCCTGCTGACGCAGGCGCTGGTGACGGCGGGGGTGCTGGCCGGGCTGATGCTGCTGGCGCGGCTGCTGTCGCGCAGGCTGGCGCTGCTGCGCGGTCTGGGGGCACCGCCGCGGTTCATCCTGGCACTGATCTGGTCTTACGCGATGACGCTGATCGGGCTTGGCACGGCGCTGGGGCTGGGGCTGGGCGTCGCGGCGACGGCGGCGATTTCCGCCGCGATCACCGCCCGGACCGACATTCTCGTGCCGGCCAGCCTTGGCTGGCCGGAACTGCATCTGGCGGCAGCTTTCCTCAGCTTTGCGGCGGTGATGGCGCTGATCCCGGCGGTGTTCACCCTGACCCGCCCGGTCCTCGCCGATCTGCGCGGCTGAACCCGGGCTGCGGCATCGAAAACATTTTCGTGATCCCCCCCACCCTCGCAACGGGCGGGGGCCGTCCCCATCTCGGGGCCGATCCGGTCCGGGAACGCCCCGGAGCGGGCAGCCAGATCGACAGAGGAGACGAGAATGGACACCAACGACCGTCAGGCCATCGCCGGCCTTTTCGAAAAGCTGACGCAGGTCGAACGGCAGATGCCCGTCCGCGATCCCGAGGCGGAGCGTTTCATCGGCGAGGCGATCACCCGCCAGCCCGGCGCGCCCTATTACATGGCGCAGACGGTGGTGGTGCAGGAACATGCGCTGAACGCGGCCGAGGCGCGGATCGCCGCGCTGGAGGCCGATCTGGCCGAGGCGCGGAAAGCGCCGCAGGGCGGCGGGTTCCTCTCCGGGCTGTTCGGCGGCGGGGCGCCGCGGCGGTCGGCGCCGATGGGTCAACCGCTGCCGCAGGGCGCACCGGGCGGGTTCCTGGCCGGGGCGGTGCAGACGGCGATGGGGGTGGCGGGCGGCATGCTGCTGGCCAATGCCGTCGCCGGGATGTTCGCGGGCGAGGCACAGGCGGGCGAACCCGAGGCGGAGCCCGAGATGGAAGATCCGGGTTTCGACGACAGCGGCGAGTGGTAAGCCGCCCCCGAAAAGGCAACGCCGACGGTCCGCCGTCGGCGTTTTCCGTCCGGAGAGAGCGGGCTCAGCCCCGCAGGGCTCGCAGCAGCGACAGGGCGGCATCCCAAAGATCGAAGACCCGCACAAGGTAATGTTCGCGCGTCGCAAAGGGGCGGTCCTGCGCGCCGGACAGCTCGGCCTCGACCGTGTCGATCAGGCGCAGCAGGCGGCGGCGATGCAGGCCCAGCCGCGCCTGCACCGGATCGGCCAGACAGCCCGCAAAGGCGGTGACAAAACCGCTGACCGACATCAGCCCGACCAGCGTCAAGCCGGTCAGCCAGGGCCCGGGCGCGGTCGGAAACAGCCCGTACCAAAACCCGCCCAGGGTCTCGCCCAGCGGAAACCCGGCCACGGCGGCTTCGCGCGACACCGCCTCGGCCAGACCGGGCGCGATCGAGAACATCCCCGGCGTCAGCGCCTGAAACAGCACCGCGCCAAGCGCGATCGTCACCAGCGCGGTGGTCAGTTCCGCCACCGCGGCCCTTGTGCCGGTGTAATCGGTCAGGACCGCCATCACCCGTTGCGCCGCCGCCTTGCCGCCGTCGGGATGCTGCGCCAGCGGCTCGCGCAGCTCCGGCGCGGCGAAAAGCGCGGCGGTCAGCGCGGCCCGGCCCGGGCTGCGATCGGTCTCGGGCAGCGGCGCCCCGAAAAGATCGCGCAAAAGCGCCGCCTCGATCTGCGCCGAAACCCGGGTGCGAAAAAGCACCGGCCGGGTCGCAAGCCAGGCCGACACCCGGGGCAGCCGCAGGGCGCCCGCCAGCCGGGCGCCGCCGCGACAGGCCAGCAGCACCGGCGCCAAGGCGACATTCGCAGGCGCGCGCAGCAGATCAAGGCCCAGCGCCGCCCGGTGCAGCCGCAGCGTGCCCGCGCCGGTCAGATGCCGGGCCACGAAAGCCGCCACCCGCGCGCGGCTGCGCGGCAGGTGAAGGGAATGGGGCGGCAAGGCGGGGGCAGCGGTCATCTGACAGATCCGGGAAAGCGGTCCTGCACAGGTAAGCATCCCGGCCCCGATGTGAAGGGCGCCTTGCCGCAAAGGCCCCCGGAGGGCGCACGAATGGCGGTTTTCAAAACCCGATCTTCGCCGTAAAAGACCCCGTGGCCGTCAGGCCGCCGGGATCCGGCCCGCGATTGCCGCAGTGACCGGCCCCCTCTCCTTTTCAACCGGATCGTCTTACCCGTGACCCCTGCTGCCCGGCTGCAAGCCATCCTTGACCTGATGTCCGAGATCGACACCGTTCCGCGTCCCGCCGATGCGATCGTCTCGGCCTGGTTCCGCGCCCGCCGCCAGATCGGCGATGCCGACCGCGGCGAGATCATCGCCCAGCTGCAGGAGCTGCTGCGCCATCAGGCCCGGCTGGGCTGGTGGCTCGATCGGCACGGCCGCAAGGACACCCATCGCAACCGGCTGCTGGCCTTTCTGGCGCTGGTCGAGCGGCGCAAGCCGGATCAGCTGAAACGGCTGTTCAGCGGCGCGAAATATGCGCCCTCGATCCTGACCGAGGCGGAAGCGACGCTGGTGGTGAAGCTGCAGGGCCTCCCCGTCGATCACCCCGCCATGCCCGAGGAGCTGCGGCTCGAATGCCCCGATTGGGCGGCCGCGGCCTTGCGGCGCCGCTTTGGCACCGATTTCGAAACCGAGATGGCGGCGATGCTGACGCCGCCGCCGCTCGATCTGCGGGTGAACACGCTGAAAACCACGCGCGAGCACTCCCTGCGGGCGCTGCGTGACATCGGTCTTCCGGCCGAGGTCTCGGCGGTGGCGCCCTTTGGCATCCGGGTCAGCGCGCGGCTGTCGCTGGCGCATCTGCCCGGGCTGAAGACCGGCGAGATCGAGATTCAGGACGAAGGCTCGCAGCTGGTGGCGCTGCTCGTCGATGCGAGGCCCGGCGATCGCGTGGTGGATTTCTGCGCCGGGGCGGGCGGCAAGACGCTGGCGATCGCGGCGCAGATGCAAAACAAGGGCCGGATCATCGCCTGCGACGTGAACGAGGGGCGGCTGAAACGCTGCGCCGAACGCGCGCGGCGGGCCGGGCTGCAGAATGCCGAAACGCGGCTGCTGAGCAGCGAAACCGACCGCTGGGTGAAACGGCACAAGGCCGGTTTCGACCGGGTTCTGGTCGATGCGCCCTGCTCCGGCACCGGCACCTGGCGGCGCAATCCCGATGCCCGCTGGCGCTCGCCGCAGGAGCAGGGGCTGGACAATCTTGCGGCGCTGCAGGGGCGGATCCTGGCCAGCGCGGCGCGGCTGGTGAAGCCCGGCGGGCGGCTGGTCTATGCCACCTGCTCGCTGCTCTCCGAGGAAAACGAGGATCGGGTGGCGGCCTTTCTGGCCGCGCATCCCGAATTTTCCGTGGTGCCGCTGGCCGAGGTGGCGCCGCAGCTGACCGGCTCGGCCCATCCCGACTATCTGTCGCTGACGCCCGCGCGGCATGACACCGACGGCTTCTTTGCCGCCGTGCTGCAACGCGCCGCCGTGGCAGAGGCCCCGTCCGAAGACGCGGCCTGAGCCCGGGTCATTTCTTCGGGAATTTCGGAAACGGCACGCCCTTGGTGGTGAAGGTCTTCGCCCCCGGCCCCGGCCGCGAGGAGCTGCGCTTCGGCGCGGCCTTTCCGGCAACCGTCTTGCCCGCAACGGTCTTGCCGGTTCCGGGCGGCTGATGCCCGGGCACCAGATGGTTTGCCCCGGTGCCGATCAGATCGGCCCGGCCCATCTCTTTCAGCGCGTCGCGCAGCAGCGGCCAGTTGTCGGGGTCGTGATAGCGCAAAAACGCCTTGTGCAGGCGGCGCTGCCTTGTGCCGCGCACGGTGCCGACCGGCTCCGAGGCGCCGCGCCGCACGCCTTTCAGCGGGTTGACCCCGGTGTGATACATCGTCGTCGAGGTCGCCATCGGCGAGGGCAGGAAGGTCTGCACCTGATCGGCGCGATAGCGGTTCTTTTTCAGCCACAGCGCCAGGTTCAGCATGTCTTCATCGGTGGTGCCGGGATGGGCGGCGATGAAATAGGGGATCAGGAAGTATTTCTTGCCCGCCTGTTTCGCCGCGGCGTCGAACATCTCCTTGAACCGGTCATAGGTGCCGATCCCGGGCTTCATCATCAGCTCGAGCGGACCGCGTTCGGTATGTTCGGGCGCGATCTTGAGGTAACCGCCGACGTGATGGGTCACCAGCTCCTTGATGTATTCGGGGCTTTTCACCGCCAGATCATAGCGCACGCCCGAGGCCACCATCACCTTCTTGATCCCCTTCACCTCGCGCACCTTGCGGTAAAGCCGGATCAGATCGTCATGCGAGGTGTCAAGGTTCGGGCAGATGTCGGGAAAGACGCAAGACGGCAGGCGGCAGGCGGCCTGCACCTTCGGGTCCTTGCAGGCCATCCGGTACATGTTCGCCGTCGGCCCGCCGATGTCGGAAATCACCCCCGCAAAGCCCGGGGTCTTGTCGCGGATCGCCTCGATTTCGCGCAGGATCGAGGCTTCCGAGCGGCTCTGGATCACCCGGCCTTCATGTTCGGTGATCGAGCAGAAGGTGCAGCCGCCAAAGCAGCCGCGCATCACCGTGACCGAGGTCTTGATCATGTCCCAGGCCGGGATCTTCGCCCCGCCATAGGAGGGATGCGGCGCCCGGGCGTAAGGCAGGTCATAGACCGCGTCCATTTCCGCCGAAGACAGCGGGATCGGCGGCGGGTTCAGCCACAGGTCGCGGTCGCCGTGGGCCTGCACCAGGGGGCGGGCATTGCCCGGATTGGCCTCGCGGTGCAGCACGCGCGAGGCGCGGGCATAGGCCTCGCGGTCGGTCTCGACCTGCTCGAAGGACGGCAGCCGGATCACCGTGTTGCCCGCGGTGCGGCTGGCGCCCTCGTCGGCGCTGTCCAGATCATCGGCGGGCAGTTCGGTGAAGCCCTCGGGCACCGGGCGGAACAGGGCCACGCCGCGGATATCGGCCAGATCGCGGGGGCTTTCGCCCGCCGCCAGCCGGTTGGCCACCTCGACCACGGCGCGTTCGGCATTGCCGTAAAGCAAAAGATCCGCCTTGGCATCGGCCAGGATCGAGCGGCGGACCTTGTCCGACCAGTAATCGTAATGCGCGATCCGGCGCAGCGAGGCCTCGATGCCGCCCAGGATCACCGGCACATCCTTGAAGGCTTCGCGGCAGCGCTGGGTATAGACGATGGTGGAGCGGTCAGGCCGCCTGCCGCCCTCGCCGCCCGCGGTATAGGCGTCATCGCTGCGCAGGCGCCGGTCCGAGGTGTAGCGGTTCACCATCGAATCCATGTTGCCGCCGGTGACGCCAAAGAAAAGCCGCGGCTTGCCCAGCGCCTTGAACGGCTCGGCCGAGTGCCAGTCGGGCTGCGACAGGATGCCGACGCGGAAGCCCTGTGATTCCAGCAACCGGCCGATGATCGCCATGCCGAAGCTGGGATGATCGACATAGGCGTCGCCGGTGACAAGGACGATGTCGCAAGCCTCCCAGCCAAGCGCCGCCATTTCGGCGCGGCTCATCGGCAGGAAGGGGGCGGCAGATCTGCCGGAAAGCCGCGGGCACGGCTGCGAAGTCTGGGAATTTCGGGAGGTGGTCATTGTCGGGAGTATAGGGCGCCAGGGCCGAAACTTCAACGCGGCTTGGCCGGGCGGGCCCGCAAGCATGGCGATGCCGGGGCGGCTGCGAAGACGGCTTGCGTTTTTGCCCGGATGCCCGCAAAAAGCCGATGTGACCCCGTGGCTCAACTGGATAGAGCAGCCCCCTCCTAAGGGGCAGGTTGGTGGTTCGAATCCACTCGGGGTCGCCACGCATTTCACGACGACAGAAGGCGACGAGGCTTCCGGCCGGGGAAACGGGCGTTCCCGGGCAGGCGGCTTTCCGGCTCGCGGTTTTCGGTGTGATCGGGAAACGGCTCGGGGCATTGGGAAAGGGGGAGCGTATTGGCCCACCGCTCCCCCTTTCGCGCCCCCGGCGGTTGAGGAAGGATGACCGCCGCCGAGGTTGAACGGAGGGTCCGGACGGGGCCGGATCATGCCGTTAGCGATAACATACGGATGCGCTTCGACTTGCACAAGCGAAATGTTTGACGCTATCTGGTAGCGATCCCACGGAAAGGACCCGCCTTGGCCCGTTCGCCCAACGACTCCCGCCGTCCCCTGACCCTGCGTGACGTCTCCGAGGCCTCGGGGGTTTCCGAAATGACGGTCAGCCGCGTGTTGCGCAACCGGGGCGACGTGTCGGAAGCGACCCGCGAAAAGGTGCTCGAAGCGGCGCGGACGCTGGGCTATGTGCCCAACAAGATCGCCGGCGCGCTGGCCTCGCAGCGGGTCAATCTGGTCGGCGTGATCATCCCGTCGCTGTCGAACCTGGTCTTTCCGGAGGTGCTTTCGGGCATCTCGACCGAGCTGGAGGACACCGGGCTGCAGCCCGTCGTCGGCGTCACCGACTATTCCCCGGAAAAGGAAGAAACCGTCCTTTACGAGATGCTGTCCTGGCGGCCCTCGGGGGTGATCATCGCGGGGCTGGAACACACCGCGACGGCGCGGGCGATGCTGCAGAATGCGGGCGTGCCGGTGGTCGAGATCATGGATGTCGATGGCGAGGGGGTCGATTCCGTCGTCGGCATCTCGCATCGCCGCGCCGGGCTGCAGATGGCGCAGGCGATTGCGGCGGCGGGCTATCGCAAGATCGGCTTTCTGGGCACCAAGATGCCCGAGGATCATCGCGCCCGCAAACGGCTGGAGGGCTTTTCCGAAGGGCTGGCGCAGGCGGGGATCGCGCTGCATGACACGGAATTCTATTCCGGTGGCTCGGCGCTTCTGAAGGGGCGCGAGATGACCGGGGCGATGCTCTCGCGCAGCCCGGACATCGATTTCCTCTATTATTCCAACGACATGATTGGCGCGGGCGGGCTGCTTTACTGCCTGGAAAAGGGCTTTGACGTGCCGGGCAGGCTGGGTCTGGCCGGGTTCAACGGGGTCGAGCTGCTGGAAGGTCTGCCGCGGCGGTTGGCGACGATGGATGCCTGTCGGCGCGAGATCGGGCGCAAGGCGGCCGAGATCGTCGCGGCGCAATCGGGCAAGACCTCGGCGGCGGGCGAGCTGGTCGAGCTGCAGCCGGTCATCCAGTTCGGCGACACGATCCGCAAGCCCTGACGGGTCAGTGCCTGGCGGACCAGCTGGCCGAGGCATGTTGCCTGGTGTAGAATTCGCCCATCAGCCCGATCGCCAAAAGCGCCAGGGCCACGTTCAGCGCATATTCCCAATTCGAGAAATGCGGGTTGTAGTTGATGAAGGTGAAGCCGCGCGCCTGATCGATGATGTGAAACAGCGGGTTCCAGCTGAACATCACCAGCATCTTGTGCGGCAGCGTATTGGCCAGGAACATCTTGCCCGAGGCGATCATGTTCACCCGGCCGTAGATCTGCTGGATCATCCCCACCAGCGGCGGGTTCCAGGGCTTGGCCGCCAGAAACACCATGCCCAGCGCCACCCCCGAGAACCAGCCCAGCATCACCATCCCCATCGCGCCGGCCCAGTCATGGATCTCGATCGGCTTGATCGCGGCGTGATACAGGTAAAGCACCACCAGCATCGACAGCATCTGCATGTAAAGCGCGCCCAAAGCCGCCGCCGAAATCGCGATCGCGGTGGTCATCGGCCCGTGCTTCATCATCGCCGAGGACGACCCTTCAGAGCCGAAGACCGCCGACATCGCCTTGGTATAGGTCATGTAAAGAAAGATGCCCGACATGATGTACAGCATGAAATCCCCGCGCACGGCGCTGCCGCGCATGCCAAGGATCGTGTACATCAGGTAGAATGTCGCCACGAGCATCACGGTCTGGAACATGTTCTGCAACAGGCCGAGGATCGCATTGCCCTGCGATTTGCGGATCGAGCGCACCGTGGCGTGATAGACCAGCTCCAGCAGGTTGAAGGTCGATCCGAGGGCGCTGGTCGTGCGTTCTGCTTTGAACATGGCTCTGCCGTGGGGAACTCTGCGATTTATGCCCCGGAAAACTTGCCGTTCCGTTGAGGGCCGATCATAAAGATAACGAAATCGCATGGCAATCTGGCCGAAATGCGGCCGACAGGAGAGAGTGATGGACTTTGACCGTCTTGTGAGCGTGATGCGCCGACTGGCGCTGGAGGCGGGCGACCGGATCATGCAGATCTATGATTCTCCCGATTTCGCGGTGAAGACCAAAGCCGATGCCTCGCCGGTGACCGAGGCCGACGAGGCCGCCGATGCGCTGATCTCCGAAGGGCTGGCCGAGGCCTTTCCGCAGATCGCGCTGGTGACCGAGGAACAGGCGGCCAGCCACAGCCAAAGCGTCAAGACCTTCCTGATCGTCGATCCGCTGGATGGCACCAAGGAATTCGTGCAGCGTCGCGGCGATTTCACCGTCAACATCGCCTATGTCGAAAATGGCGTGCCCTTGCGCGGCGTCGTCTATGCGCCCGCCAAGGGGCGGCTGTTCTACACGCTGGCCGATGGCCGCGCGGTCGAGGAACTGGGCGCCTTCGACAAGGAAACCGTGGGCGAGCAGAAGCCGATCACCGTGTCGGTGCCCGACAACCGGGCGCTGATGGTGGTGGCGTCGAAATCGCACCGCGATGCGGCGACCGATGAGTACATCGCCCGCTATGCGGTGGCCGACATGACCTCGGCGGGGTCGTCGCTGAAATTCTGTCTGGTGGCGACGGGGGAAGCCGATCTTTACCCGCGTCTGGGTCGGACGATGGAATGGGACACCGCCGCGGGCGATGCCGTGCTGCGCGGCGCCGGGGGCGAGATGGTGCGGTTCGACGATCACGGCCCCTTCACCTATGGCAAGGACGGCTTCGCCAACCCGTTCTTCATCGCCTATGCCCCCGGCGTGATGCTGGTGAAGTGATGTCGGTTCTGGTCGTCATCCCCGCCCGCTACGCTTCAAGCCGCTATCCGGGCAAACCGCTGGTTGCGTTGCGGGGCGCCAACGGGGTCGCCAAGACCCTGATCCGGCGCAGCTGGGAGGCCGCGCAGGCGGTGCAGGGCGTCGCGCGCGTCGTGGTGGCGACCGACGATGACCGCATCCGCCTTGAGGCCGAAAGCTTTGGCGCCGAGGTGGTGATGACTTCGCCCGCCTGCGCCAATGGCACCGAACGCTGCGCCGAGGCCGTTGCCAATCTGGGCGGCGGCCATGACATCGTGGTGAACCTGCAGGGCGATGCGCCGCTGACCCCCGCCTGGTTCGTCGAGGATCTGGTGGCGGGGCTGATCGCCAACCCCTGGGCGGAACTGGCCACCCCGGTTCTGCGCTGCGAAGGCGCGATGCTGGCCGGGCTGATCGAGGATCGCCGCAACGACCGCGTCGGCGGCACCACTGCGGTCTTTGGCGCGGGCAACCGCGGGATCTATTTCTCCAAGGAGGTGATCCCCTTCACCGGCAAAGCCTATGGCCCCGGGGAACCGACCCCGGTCTTTCATCACGTCGGCGTCTATGCCTATCGCCCCGGGACGCTGGCGGCCTATTCCGGCTGGCCGGTCGGGCCGCTCGAAACGCTCGAAGGGCTCGAACAGCTGCGGTTTCTGGAAAACGGCCGCTCTGTGCTTTGCGTCGAGGTCGAATCGCGCGGGCGGCAGTTCTGGGAGCTGAACAACCCCTCGGACGTGCCGAAGATCGAGGCGATGATGGCCGCGATGGGGCAGGACTGATACATTCATCGCGGCGCCGTGAAAGTTGTTTCCGCAGCGGCGAAAAACCGCCTGCTTTTTCCGGCGCGCGGTTCACTTCTGCACAGGCGAAGCTTGAGCAGGTCTTCAAAACGGTGGATTATGCGCCCAACTGAGACGCGAGCAGCCCACACACACAAAGGTGCATTATGAAACGCAAGGTCACGAAAGCGATTTTTCCGGTCGCTGGCCTCGGCACACGCTTCCTTCCGGCCACCAAGTCGATCCCGAAAGAGATCCTGACGCTGGTCGACCGCCCGCTCATTCAATATGCGATCGATGAAGCCCGGGCCGCCGGGATCAAGGAATTCATCTTCGTCACCTCGCGGGGCAAATCCGCGCTGGAGGATTATTTCGACGATGCGCCGGAGCTGGAAACCTCGCTGCGCAAGAAGGGCAAGACCGATCTGCTCGAGGCGCTGAAAGCCACGAACATGGATTCGGGCGCCATCGCCTATGTGCGGCAGAACCGGCCGATGGGGCTTGGCCATGCCGTCTGGTGTGCCCGCCGTCTGGTCGGCAACGAGCCCTTTGCCGTGATCCTGACCGACGACGTCATCGCCGCGGAAAAGCCCTGTCTGCAGCAGATGATGGAAGCCTATAACGAGACCGGCGGCAACGTCGTCGCGGCGATGGAAGTGCCGCATGAGAAAACCTCGTCCTATGGCGTTCTGGACATCGCCGAGGACATGGGCTCGCTGGTCAAGGTCAAGGGCATGATCGAGAAACCCGCCCCCGATGTGGCGCCCTCGAACCTCGCCGTGATCGGGCGCTACATCCTGACGCCGCGGGTGATGCAGAACCTGAACAAGAAGAAAGAGGGCGCGGGCGGGGAAATCCAGCTCACCGACGCCATCGCCGAAGAGATCGAGGCCGGGCAGCCGGTTTACGGCTTCCGCTTCCGCGGCCAGCGCTATGACTGCGGCTCCAAGGCCGGGTTCCTGCAGGCGACGGTGGCCTTTGGTCTGGCCCGCGAGGATCTGCGCGACGAATTCGGCGATTTCCTCGGCGATGTGATGGCGATGCGGACGGCGGCGCAGTAACCGATGGCGCAGCATGTTCTGGTGACGGGGGGGGCCGGCTATATCGGCTCTCACGCCTGCAAGGCGCTGGCCCGGGCGGGCTATGTGCCGGTGACCTATGACAGCCTCGTCACCGGCTGGCGCGATGCGGTCAAGTTTGGCCCGCTCGAGGAAGGCGATCTTTCCGACCGGGCGTGGCTGGATGCGGTCTTCGCGCGCTGGCAGCCGGTGGCGGTGATGCATTTCGCCGCCCTCAGCCTGGTGGGCGAGTCGATGAAGAACCCCGGGCTTTACTGGCGCCACAACGTGCTGTCCTCGCTGACCCTGATCGAGGCGGCCTGCGCCGCGGGCTGCCTTGATTTCGTCTTCTCCTCCACCTGCGCCACCTATGGCGATCAGGACGGGGTGGTGCTGGACGAAACCACCACCCAGGCGCCGATCAACGCCTATGGCGGCTCGAAACAGGCGATCGAGATGATCCTGCGCGATTTCGAGGCGTCGCATGGTCTGCGTTCCGTGATCTTCCGCTATTTCAACGTCGCGGGCGCCGATCCCGAGGGAGAGGTGGGCGAGTTTCACCGCCCGGAAACGCATCTGGTGCCCCTGATGCTGGATGCGATCGACGGCAAGCGTCCGGCGCTGACGGTTTACGGCTCGGATTACCCGACCAAGGATGGCACCTGCATTCGCGACTACGTCCATGTCTCCGATCTGGTCGATGCCCATGTGCTGGGGCTGCAATGGCTGCAGGCGGGCAAGGGCTCGGAGGTGTTCTGTCTGGGCTCCGGCACCGGCTTTTCGGTGCGCGAGGTGATCGCGCAATCGAAAGCCGTGACCAACCGCGCGGTGCCGATCGTCGAGGGCGCGCGTCGTCCGGGCGATGCCGCGGTGCTGGTCTCGGGCTCGACCAAGGCGATCCGCGATCTGGGCTGGGCACCGAAACGCAGCGATCTGACGACGATGATCGCCGATGCATGGCGCTGGCATCAAAGCGGACATTATGAAAGATAGCCCCCGAATGGGGGAAAGATGGCGCTTTGGTCAAAGCTCTGGCAGGCCTATCGCGGGCGGCTGAGACGCCGCTATCTGCTGGCGCGTGCGCTGCGCCGTCGCCGCCGTCTGACCGCCGTGCAGGACCGCACCGGGGCCATCCGCCGCGATGACATCCTGCTGTTCGCCGCGATCCGGAACGAGGCGCAGCGGCTGCCGCATTTCCTCGATCACTACCGGCGGCTGGGCGTCGATCATTTCCTGATCGTGGACAATAACAGCACCGACGGCAGCCCCGATCTGCTGGCGGCCCAGCCCGATGTGTCGCTGTGGCAGACCGGCTCCAGCTATCGGCTGCACCGCTTCGGGCTGGATTGGCTGACCTGGCTGATGTTCCGCCACGGCCATGACCACTGGTGCCTGACCGTCGATGCCGATGAATTGCTGATCTATCCGCATCACGACACCCGCCCGCTTGCGGCGCTGACGGGCTGGCTGGACGCGAGCGGGCAGCGGGTCTTTCCGGCGATGATGCTGGAACTTTACCCCAAGGGGCCGGTGCAGGCGCAAAGCTACGAGATCGGCAGCGACCCCCTGCGGATCCTGCAGTGGTTCGATGCGGGCAATTACACGATCACCCGGCAAGAGCGCACGAAAGCGCTTTGGATTCAGGGCGGTCCACGGGCGCGGA
Organism: Rhodobacter capsulatus SB 1003; assembly: GCF_000021865.1. Lineage (NCBI taxonomy): Bacteria > Pseudomonadati > Pseudomonadota > Alphaproteobacteria > Rhodobacterales > Rhodobacter > Rhodobacter capsulatus. The sequence continues at coordinate 129,510 of NC_014034.1, read as the reverse complement.
TGTTCTTTGCCGACCGTCCCCGGCATGCGCCGACCCTGTCCAAGATCCCGCTGGTGCGCTGGAACCGGCGCTGGGTCTATCTCAATTCCACCCATGCGATCCTGCCTGCGCGGCTGAACGAGGTCTATGACCAGACCGGCGGCGAGGCGATTTCGGGCCTGCTTCTGCACACGAAATTCCTGCCCGAAGTGGTGCGCAAGGCCGCCGAGGAAAAAGACCGGCGCGAGCATTTCGGCCGCCCCGAGATCTTTGACAGCTATTACGACAGCCTGATGGCGTCGCCGGATTTCTGGACGCCGCGGTCGACACGGCTGGAAAGCTGGCGGCAGCTGGAGGCGCTGGGGCTGATGTCGCGCGGCGGCTGGCTTTAGGCCGGATCGTATCTGCAGAAGAACCAAAGGTTTACCTGCTGCACGGTTGCGCCTATGCTCGCCCGCGCGCGACAGGCGGGGATTAACCCTGCCGCAAGCGGAATGCGCTAGAAAGGGCCGCAAGGCACGGGACGGGACGAGGGCGGTTTGGCACTGAGACAGGCGATCAGGCTTCGGCGGGAGCGGCGTCAGCGCCAATGGCGCGCATTCCGCAAGCGCCGCCAGCTGAAGCCCGTGGCCGACCGCACCGCGAAGATCGCCCCCCGCGATGTCATCGTTTTCTGCACCCTGCGCAACGAACGCGTCCGGTTGCCGTATTTTCTGCGCTATTACCGCGACATGCGGGTGGGCCATTTCATCTTCGTCGACAATGACAGCACCGACGGCTCGCGCGAGTATCTGGCGGCGCAGCCCGATTGTTCGGTCTGGACGACGACGGCCTCTTACAAGGCGGCCGCCTTCGGCATGGACTGGCTCAACCATCTGCTGCGCAAATACGGCACCGGGCACTGGACGCTGACCGTCGATCCGGATGAATTCTTCGTCTATCCGTTCTGCGACACCCGCCCGATCGACGCGCTGACCGACTGGCTCGACACCTATCACATCCGCAGCTTCCCGGCGATGCTGCTCGACATGTATCCCAAGGGGCCGATCGATGCCGTCCCCTACCGCGAGGGGCAGAACCCGTTCGAGATCGCCTGCTGGTTCGATGCCGGCAACTACATGATTTCCCGCAATCGCAAGATGCAGAACCTGTGGATTCAGGGCGGTCCGCGGGCGCGGGTATTCTTTGCCGAAGATCCCGCCGCGGCGCCCTCGCTGAACAAGATCCCGCTGGTGAAATGGCAGCGCGGCTTCGTCTTCGCCTCGTCCACCCACATGATCCTGCCGCGCGGGCTGAACATGGTCTATGACGAATGGGGGGGCGAAAAGGCCTCGGGCTGCCTTTTGCATGCCAAATTCCTGTCACCTCTGACCGCCAAGGTGGCCGAGGAAATGCAACGCCGCGAACATTATGCGGGCTCGCGCGAATACGAGGCCTATAGTGCCCGGCTGGGAACCGAACCCGATCTGTGGACCAAGTGGTCGGAAAAATATATCAACTGGCGGCAGCTGGAAATTCTGGGGCTGATGTCGAAGGGCAACTGGGCATGAGGGCGGGGCGGTGACGGTCGGCTTCATCATGATGTGTCACACCGCGCTGGACCGGGCGGCGCAGGTGGCGCGCTACTGGGCCAGCCACGGGGCGCCGGTGGTGGTGCATGTCGATGCCCGGGTTCCGGCGCAGGACTTCGACAGCCTTGGCCGCGCGCTGGCCGATCTGGACATGGTCTCCTTCTGCAAGCGCTTCAAATGCGACTGGGGCACCTGGTCACTGGTGCAGGCGGCACAGGCCGGGGCCACGCAGATGCTGTCCCGCCACCCCGAGGTCGGGCATGTGTTTCTCGCTTCGGGCGCCTGTCTGCCGCTGCGGCCGCTGCATGAGCTGGCCGAGTATCTGGCCGCCCGTCCGGGCACCGATTTCATCGAAAGCGTCACCACCGCCGAGGTCGGCTGGACGGTGGGCGGCATCGACATGGAACGCTTCACCCTGCGCTTCCCGTTTTCCTGGAAAAAGCGACGGCGGCTGTTCGATGCCTATGTCGATTTCCAGCGCCGCATCGGCTTCAAGCGCAAGATCCCCGGCGGCATCGTCCCGCATCTGGGCAGCCAATGGTGGTGCCTGTCGCGCCCGACCCTGACGGCGATCCTGCAAGACCCGGACCGGCCGCTGCATGACCGCTATTTCCGCCGCGTCTGGATCCCCGACGAAAGCTATTTCCAGTCGCTGGCGCGGCTTTATGCGACGAATATCGAAAGCCGCTCGCTGACGCTGTCGAAATTCGACTATCAGGGCAAGCCGCATATCTTCTACGACGATCACCTGCAGCTTCTGCGCCGGTCGGATTGTTTCGTGGCCCGCAAGATCTGGCCGAAGGCGGACAAGCTTTACGCCACCTTCCTCTCGGACCGGCCCGCCGAAAGCCTGGCCGAGCCGAATCCGTCCAAGATCGACCGGCTGTTTTCCAAGGCGGTCGAACGGCGCACGCGCGGGCGGCCCGGGCTTTACATGCAAAGCCGCTTTCCGCGGCAGGACCACGAGAACGGCAAGACCTCGGCGCAATATTCGATCTTTCAGGGATTTTCGGATCTTTTCGAAAACTTCGAAGGTTGGCTGGCGAAATATGTCGGCGCCCGGGTGCATGGCCATCTGTTCGGGCCCGACCGCGTGGCTTTCGCCGGGGGCGAGCGGATGTTCAACGGCTGTCTGAGCGACAGCGCGGCGCTGCGCGACTACAACCCACGCGGCTTCCTGACCAATCTGATCTGGAACGGCCGCGGCGAGCGGCAATGTTTCATGTTTTCCCCCCGCGATACCCAGGACATCAACTGGTTCACCGCCACCGATCCGAATGCGCAGATTTCCGTCATCTCGGGGGCCTGGGCGGTGCCGCTGTTTCATTCGCAGATGGATTTCAGCGAGATCCGCCGCGAAGCCGCCCGGCTGCAGCAGATCGAGATCGAGCATCTGAACATCCTGCGCTCGATGTATGTGAAGGCGCGGGTGCGGATCTGGACGATGGCGGAATTCATCGAAAACCCGATGGAGCCGCTGCAGATGATCATCGACGAAATCAGCCCGCGCGCGACGCGCAGGCTGACCGAGGCGCCGCAGATGATCGACCTGACCGGCTTTGGCCAATTCCTGCAGAACCTGCGCAATCAGGGCATGCAACCGCGGTTGATGGGCGATTTTCCGGTGGCGGGGGAAACCGTGCCGCCGCCGCGCCGCCGCCCCTATCTGGTGAAATGAGATGAGCCGGTTTGACTGTTTCGTCGTCTTTGCCGAAATGCGCACGGGGTCGAACCTGCTGGAAGCCGCGCTGAACGACCTGCCCGGCGTCAGCTGCCACGGCGAGGCCTTCAACCCGGCGCTGATCGGCTATCCGAAACAGACCGAGCTTCTGGGCCTGACGCGCGAGGCCCGCGATGCCGATCCGCTGGCGCTTTGGGCCCGGATCAGGACCGCCGGGGGGCTGAACGGCTGCCGGTTCTTTCACGACCACGATCCGCGCGTGCTTTCGGCCATGCTGGAAGATCCGCGCTGCGCCAAGATCGTGCTGACCCGCAATCCGGTCGAAAGCTATGTCAGCCTGAAACTGGCGCGGGCGACCGGGCAGTGGAAGCTGGGCGATGCGAAACACCGCAAGGACACGCCGCAGGCAGAGTTCGACGCCGCCGAATTCGAAACGCATCTGGAGGCATTGCAGGGCTTTCAGATCACCCTGATGCGGGCCTTGCAGACCTCGGGGCAGACGGCCTTTTACATCGATTACGAAGATGCGCAGGATCTGGCGGTGCTGAACGGTCTGGCCGCCTGGCTGGGGATCGCGGGGCGGCTGACCGCCCTGCCCTCCAGCCTTGTGGTGCAGAACCCCGAGGCGCTGGAGGAAAAGGTGGCGAATTTCCCGGCGATCGAGGCCGCGCTGGCGAAGCTCGACCGGTTCAACCTGTCGCGCACGCCGAATTTCGAGCCGCGCCGGGGGCCGGGCGTGCCCGCTTTCGTCGGCTGCGATGCCGGGCTTCTGTATCTGCCGATCCGGCCGGGGCTGGAGGCGCCGATCCGCGACTGGCTGGGGAAGCTTGGCCCGCTGGAAGACGATTTCTCGCAAAAGACGCTGCGGCAGTGGAAGCGCAGGCATCCCGGCCACCGCAGCTTCACCGTCGTGCGCCATCCGCTGTTGCGCGCGCATCTGGCCTTTGCGGCGCTCTTGTCGAAAGACGGGATGGCCGACACCCGCGAGGTGCTGCGCCGCAGCTACAAGCTGCCGCTGCCGCCCGAGGGCAAGCCGATGGCGGCGCAGGACTGGGCGGCGGGTCTGCTGGCTTTCCTGGGCTGGCTGAAGACGAACCTGAACGCGCAGACCAGCCTTGCCGTGCATCCGCTCTGGGCCAGCCAATCGGCCAGCCTGCAGGGGATCGCGCAGTTCACGCCCCCGGATCTGGTCGCGCGCGAAGATCGCCTGGCCGAGGATCTGGCCGCGCTGGCGCAGATGGTCGGGGCGAAAGCCCCGGCCTTTGCGGCGCCACGGGGCGATACCGCGCCGGTCAAGCTCGCCGATGTCTGGACGCCCGAGCTGGAACAGGCCGCCGCGGACACCTATTCCCGCGACTACATGCAATTCGGCTTCGGGCCGTGGAAACGGAAAAAGGCCTGATCAGGCCGCCTGAACGCCGCCCGAGGCCGCCGTCAGCACCGCATGCAGCGCCGCCGGATCGGAATTGGCCCGCAGCTTCGCGCAGGTCTCGACATTGCGCAGCGTCCGCGACACCAGCGCCAAGGCCTTCAGATGCTCGACGCCCGAATCCTTCGGCGCGAAGAGCGCAAAGATCAGATCGACCGGCAGCCGGTCCACCGCGTCGAAATCAAGCGGCTTTTCCAGACGCAGGAACACGCCCACCACCGATTTCAGCCCGTGCAGCCGCGCATGCGGCAGCGCAACCCCGTGACCGACCCCGGTCGGTCCCAGCATCTCGCGTTCCTGCAGCGCGTCCACGGTCTGGATCGCATCCAGCCCGTAGGCTGAATGCGCGATTTCGGAAAGGTCCTGAAACAGGCGCTTCTTGCTCGTGACATTGGTCAACACCTTGACCGCCGCCGGTTTGAGCAGGGTGGAAAGATCCATCTGTCCTTTTTCCGCGCCCATCGTCGAACGCTCACTTGATGTTGCGGGGATCGATCCAGCCGACGTTGCCGTCGTCCCGCCGGTAGACCACGTTGACCCCGCCGTGTTTCTCGTTGCGGAAGACCAGAAGCGGCTTGGTCGAGAGCTCCATCTGCATCACCGCCTCGCCGACCGAGATCGTGGGGACTTTCGTCTCCATCTCGGCGACGATCACCGGCGCCAGGCTGTCGCCATCGGGTTCCGTCTCGTCATCTTCCGCGGCGAGCACATACAGGCCCGCGGCATCGAATTCAACCGGCGTCACGCGTTCGCGGTGATGGTCTTTCAGGCGGCGTTTGTGACGGCGCAGCTGCTTGTCCATCTTTTCGCGGCAGGCCTCGAACGCGGCATAGACCTCGCCCGCACGGCCCGCGGCCGAGGCGGTCAGGCCGGTGGACAGGTGCACGGTGATTTCGCAGACATATTCATGCGAGGTCCGCGAAAAAACCACGGTCGCATCGGTGGGTCGCTGCATGTATTTGTCGACCGTTTCCCCCAATTCGGTCTTCACATGGGTTTGCAGGGCTTCGCCAACGTCGAGCTGTTTTCCGCTGATCTGATAACGCATGGCTTCTCCTTCACGTCATTGTCCCGCAACCGGAATGCTCTGTCCGGAATGCGAGGTGGTTGAACTCTTCTTTGAAACCGGGGAGGTCGAGCCCCAAAACCGGAGCGGGCCGGGAATCGGGCCGAACGGGAAACGGGGCGAGGGTGCGTTGGTGCACATACCCCGTATTTGGGAACGGAACGGCGGGGCTGTCAACTGCCCGAACGCATCCTTTGTGAAACCTTTGTTACTGAATGCGGAAATTCTCGCCGAGGTAGACGCGACGGACGTTTTCGTCCTGCACCACCTCTTCGGTGCGGCCCGACATCAGCACCCTGCCATCGTGAAGGATATAAGCCCGATCGACGATTTCCAGCGTTTCCCGGACGTTGTGATCGGTGATCAGAACGCCGATGCCGCGTTCTTTCAGATGCGACACCAGGGCGCGGATCTCGGCCACCGCAATCGGGTCCACCCCTGCAAAGGGTTCATCCAGAAGCAGATATTTCGGGTCAGCCGCCAGACAGCGGGCAATTTCGACCCGCCGCCGCTCGCCGCCCGAGAGCGCCAGCGCCGGCGCCTGCCGCAGATGGGTGATGGCGAAATCGCCCAGAAGTTCCTCCAGCCGCTCGCGGCGGTGGTGCGGATCGGCGACGGCGATTTCCAGCACCGCCATGATGTTCTGCTCCACCGTCAGGCCGCGAAAGATCGAGGCCTCCTGCGGCAGATAGCCGATGCCCAGCCGGGCACGGCGATACATCGGCAGCCCGGTCGCGTCGATCCCGTCGATGCTGACCCGCCCGGCATCGGGCGCCACCAGCCCGGCGATGGCGTAAAAGCAGGTGGTCTTGCCCGACCCGTTCGGACCGAGCAGCGCCACCACCTCGCCGCGTTCCAGCCGCAAGGACACATCGCGCAACACCAGCCGCTTGCGATAGCTCTTGCGCAGGCTGGTCACATCCAGCCCGGTCAGGCTTTCGGCATCGATCCTTTTCGCCTCGGTCATGGGGTTTCCCCCGGTTGCAGGATGGTCCGCACCCGACCGTCCATCCGCCCGGTGCCGGTCTTCAGATCGATCGTCATGTGCTGCCCCGAAAGCACGTTCGGCCCTTGGGTCAACAGCACGTCGCCGGTCAGCTCGACCGCGCCCGCGGCGACCTCATAGACGGCTTCGCGGGCCTCGGCCGCATCCTTGCCCGAGACCAGCGTCACCCCGCCCGAGGCATGCAGCTTCGCGATCCTGCTGCGGTCGGCGCCATATTCGACCTCGACCTTTTCGGCCTTCAGCCGCATCGGCCCCTGCACGATCAGCACATTGCCGGTGAAGACCGCAGAGCCATCGGCCTGATGCACCGAGAGGCTGTCGGCGGTCACCTCCACCTGCGCGTCGGGATCGGTGCGCAGGCCGGGAAAGGCGACCTCCTGGGCCAGGGCCGCCCCGAAACCGAGGGCAAGGGTCAGACCGGCAAGGGCAGGCAGAAAGCGCATCGGAACCTCATTTCTGCGGGTGATATATCAGCTTCACACCGCCTTGGAACACCAGATCAGAGCCGGTTTCCGCATCCTTGCGGTCAATCTGCATCCGTCCGGCCTGCAAGTTGCCAAAGGGCGCCTCGGCCGAGACCGCGCCCGGGGCGGTGATCGCGGTGCGGTCGGTCGCCATGTAAAGCTGCTCGGTCGAGATCCGGTAGCCCGAGGAGGTCTGCACCGCCACCCCGTCGCGCAGCCGGATCTGCCCGGCGGCAGGATCGATCCGGCCGGATTTCGCCCGCAGGTCGGTGACGACGCCCGGCCCTTCCTCCAGCTTGGCGATGATCTGGCTGGCAGAGGCGCCCTTGCCCGCCGGGTCCGGCGCGGCGGTGGCGGCCCGCACGGTCAGCGCCGCGCCGTCCTCGGTCAGGCCGGAAAACTCGGGCGCGGTCAGGCGCTGCTCGCGGGCAAGCGTGGTGACATCGACCTTGGAATAGATCGCCGCCGTCGTCGGATCGACCTTGCCGGAAAACAGGAACAGCGTCGAAAGCAGCATCAGCGCGCTGAGCGGCAGGGCGATCTTCGCCCAATGCACCAGCGCGGTATGACGGCTCTCGGCGGTCATCACACCACCCCGGCGCGCAGGCAGTCGTGGATATGCAGGATGCCGACCGGCTTGCCGTCCTCGACCGCGAAGAGGCAGGTGATCTTGCAGTCGTTCATCACCGCCACGGCGGCCTCGGCCAGCGCGGTGGGGGCGATGGTGCGCGGCGTGCGGGTCATCACCTCGGCCACGCTGCGCGACAAGAGCCCGTCCATGTGGCGGCGCAAATCGCCATCGGTGACGATGCCGATCAGCCGCCCCCCGGCATCGGTGACGCCGACGACGCCGAAGCCCTTTTGACTGATGATCAGAAGCGCCTCGGGCATCGGCGTCGTGCCGGTGACCAGCGGCATGTCCCGGTGCATCAGATCCGCGACTTTCGACAGCTTCGCCCCCAGCTTGCCGCCGGGGTGGAAAGTGCGGAAATGTTCGGGGGTGAACTGGCGATGCTCCATCAGCGCGACCGCCAGCGCATCGCCCAAGGCCAGCGTCATCGTTGTCGAGGTGGTGGGCACGACGCCGGTGCCGCAAGCCTCGACCGCCTGCGGCAGCACCAGCGCCACATCGGCCTGCCGCAACAGCGTCGAATCGGGCCGCGCGGCGACGCCGATCAGCGGAATGGAAAACCGCCGCGTATGGGCGATCAGATCGGCCAGCTCCGGCGTCTCGCCCGAATTCGACAGCACCAGCGCCACATCCTCGCGCGTGACCATGCCCAGATCGCCATGGCTCGCCTCGGCCGGATGCACGAATTGCGCGGGCGTGCCGGTGCTGGCCAAGGTCGCCGCGATCTTGCGCGCGATATGGCCCGACTTGCCCATGCCCGAAACGATCACCCGCCCGCGCGCAGAAAGGATCATCTGCACCGCCGCGCCAAAGGCGCCGTCCAGACTTTCGGCCAGCGCCGTCAGCCCGGCGATCTCGATTTCGATCACCCGCCGCGCGGTCTTGGCGAAATCAGTGGTGGAAGATGTCATTCGGTTCCTCCCAGCCCATCAGGTCCAGCCGGGCCCGGGCGGGCAGGAAGTCGAAACAGGCCTGCGCCAGCTCGGTCCGGCCCTCGCGGGCAAGCCGGGTCACCAGCGCCGCTTTCAGCTGATGCAGGTAAAGCACGTCCGAGGCGGCATAATCGAGCTGCGCCGCGGTCAGTTCCGCCGCGCCCCAATCCGAGGTCTGCTGCTGTTTCGACACATCGACGCCCACCAGATCCTGCAGCAGATATTTCAGCCCGTGCCGGTCGGTGAAGGTGCGCACCATCTTCGAAGCGATCTTGGTGCAGAAGACCGGCGCGGTCACCACGCCGAAGGCATTGTAGAGCGCGGCAATGTCGAACCGGGCGAAGTGGAAAAGCTTTTCCACCTTCGGATCGGCCAGCATGGCGCACAGCCGCGGCGCCTCGGTCTGACCCTTCGCGATCTGCACCAGATGCGCATGGCCATCGCCCGAGGACATCTGCACGAGGCACAGCCGGTCGCGGCGCGGATCAAGCCCCATGGTTTCGGTATCGATGGCGACGACAGGGCCAAGATCAAGCCCCTCGGGCAGGTCGTTCTGATGCAGATGAATGGTCACGGGCAATCCTTTCGCGACGTTTCGCGCAGATATACAGAGTTTGCCCGGGCTTTGCCACGCCCGACGGGTCACGGCGCGGTGACGCGGCCGAAAACCGCGCCCGGCTCAGCGCCCCAGCGCCGAGGGCGGCAGGCCGAACTGGCGCCGAAAGGCCGTGGCGAAGCTCTCGACCGAAACGAAGCCCGCCAGATGCGCCGCCGCGCGCACGCTCGCGCCGCCGCGCAGCGCCGCCTCGGCCCGGCGCAGCCGCAAGTCGCGGATCCGCGCCTTGGCCGAAAGACCATAGGCACGCCGGAACAGCCGTTGCAGCGACGACAGGCTCATCCCTGCCTCCTCGGCGATCTGCGCCAGATCGGGCATCGGACCGGGCTGCAGCGCCCGCTCCTCCAGCCGCCGCAGCCGCTCGGTCTCGGCCGGGCGCAGCGCCCCGGGGGCGGCGGTCAGCCGCGTCATCAACCCCGCGACAAGGCCGAAGGCCCGCGCCTCGCGCAGCAACAGGGTGCAGGGATCGGCCCCCGCCCGGTCCAGCGCCACCAGCTCTTCGGCCAGCACGCTTTCGGCCGCCGTCGCGGGCCAGGTCTCGTGCCGAAAGGCGGCGCCGTCCAGAACCCGTTCGGGCGGGATGCCGCGCGCCGCCAGCCAGTCCCAGCCGATGTCGATGCTGACCTTGCGCAGGTGATCCCCCGCCCGCGCCCGGCGCAGGAACGGCGCCGCCGCGCCCAGCGCGTAAAAGGCCATCCGCACCGGCTCTTCGGCCCGCCGTTCCAGCCGCAACCGATGCGGCCCGATGAAGGCCTCGGCGCTGCCCGCAAGGATCAGATGCAGCACCACCCCCGGCGCGCGCAGGATCCGGGTCTCGAAATCGGTCGCGGCCTGCGCGTCCAGCGTGTGCAGCCGCAGCCCCGAGGGCAGAGCCCCCGCCGCCCGCCGCCCTTCAAGCGCCACCCGCTCGGGACGAATCGTGGCGCCAAAGTCCACCCCCGACAGATGCGCGCTGGCGGCAATGTCCTGCAGCAGGATCGAACGGGTCATCGCAGCCCCAGTCTGACGGTTTCGACAAGCAGTTTGACGGTTTTCGCAAGCCCGGGCCGTGGCGGCGCCAAGCTTGCCGCGTTTATATATTACAAAAATTATCGGATATAAAGACGAGGAACCGGAATGCAGAGACTGACAATCCGCAGCGCGCTTTTCCTTGGCACCGCGCTTGTCGCGCCGCTGCTTGCGGGCGGGGCCTGGGCCGAGGACAGCACCGATCTGGGCGCCATCACGGTCAAGGGCGCCAGCTACGAGACCGAGGGTTCGGACAGCTACAAAAGCGGGCTGATCTCGGTCGGGGAAAAGGCGGCGATGACCCCGCGCGAAGTGCCGCAATCGACCTCGGTCGTGACCCGCAAGCAGATCGAGGACGGCGGCTATACCGCGCTGGAAACCGCGATCGAGAACACCCCGGGCCTTTTGGTGCTGTCGAATGACATCGGCCGGTCCTCGCTGTTCTCGCGCGGGTTCGAGCTGGATTATCTTTATTACGACGGGCTGCCCGCGCCGGTCAGCTCGATCTATGGCACGCAGCCGGATCTGTCGATCATCGACCATGTGGAGGTTCTCAAGGGGCCCTCGGGGCTGTTCATCGGCGCGGGCTCGCCTGCGGGGGCGGTGAACATGCGGCTGAAACAGGCGAACCGGACCGAGCCGGGCGGGTCGGTCACCGCCACCGTCACCTCGGTCGGGCAAAAGCGGCTGGAGCTGGATTACGGCGGCGCATTGAACGCCGCGGGAACTCTGCGCGGCCGGGTGGTGGCGGCCCATGCGGCGGGCGACGGCTTTGTCGACAAGCAGGAAAACGGCGTCGATCAGCTTTATGGCGCGCTGGCCTGGGACATCGGCCCGAACACCACCGCGACCTTCTCGATCTCGAACATGCGCCGCGACATCGCGCCCTACAACGGCCTGCCGACCCGGGCCGACGGCACGCTGCTGTGGCTTGATCCGGCGGTCACCACCGCCGCCGACTGGAACCGCTTCGACAATGACGTGACCGATGGCGTCGCCGCGATCGAGCACCGCTTCGACAATGGCGTCCGGGTCAAGACCAGCCTGCGCCGCTCGCATCAGTCGGGCGATTTCCTTTACGCCTATACCGGCACGGCGGCGGCGGCCGACAATACCGTGTCGCGGCTGTCCTGGATCGCCCGCGATTTCACCCATGACACCACCGCCTTCGACGCCCATGCCGAACTGCCCTTTGCGCTGGGCGGCTGGGAGGGTCTGGCGATCCTGGGCGTCGATGCGCAAAACAGCGACACCAATCTGCGCGTCGCCTCGGGCAGCTTTTCCGGCAGCTGGGATCTGGACAACTGGAACACCTCCGGGCTGGCGGCGCCGAACGTGACCTATGGGCCGGTGGCGACGACCGACACCACCTCGCGCGGGGTCTATGCGCAGGGGCGGCTGAAACCGACCGACCGGCTGACGCTGCTCGGCGGGGCCCGGCTGAGCTGGCATGATGTCGATTCGGTCTCGGCCAGTGGCTTGCGGACGCAGGTGGGCGTGGATGCCCATCCGACGCCCTTTGCCGGGGTGACCTTCGATCTGACCCCGGAAACGACGCTTTACGCCAGCTACACCGAGATCTTCCAGACCCAGACCGCGCTGGATGCGGCGGGCCGGGTGCTCGATCCGCTCGAAGGCCAGCAGATCGAGATCGGCGCCAAGGCGACGCTGGGCGCGGGGCTCGATGTCTCTGCCGCGCTGTTCCAGCTCGATCAGGTGAACCGGGCGCAGACCGTGCCGGGCACCACCTATGCCGTGGCCGAGGGCGAAGTGCGGATGCGCGGCTTCGAGATCGAAGCGGCGGGCGAGATCGGCCCTTCGCTGCATCTGGCGGGCGGCTACACCTGGTCGACCTCGGAATATCGCAACGGCCCCACCGCGGGCGAGCAATTCTCGACCTACACGCCGCGGCACATGCTGAAGCTTTCGGCCGAATATGACGTGACCGAGGGGGCACTGGCCGACTGGTCCTTTGGCGGGCAATGGCGGGCGGTCTCGGGCTTTTCCTCGGTTTCGGGCACGACCACGATCCGCGCCCCGGGCTATGGCGTGCTCGACCTGACCGCGAAACGGCAGCTGAACGAGATGACCGATCTGCGGCTGACGGTCTCGAACGTGCTCGACAAGGATTACTATTCCCGCGTCGGCGGCCCGACCGTCTTCAACTTCCGCGGCGAGCCCCGCAGCGTCTCGCTGGCGCTGACGCGGCGGTTCTGATGCGACGGCTGCTGGCCTTGGCGCTGGTTCTGGGCGGCACGGGGGCGGCCGCCCAGACTGTCGGGACGGTGCAGGATCTGGGACCGGCGCTGGTGCTTGACCGCACCGCCCGGTTCGAGATCGCCGCGCCGCAGGGGCCCTTGGCCGTGGTGGTGGGCTGGCCCGACGCGCCGCCCCCGCCCGAGGGCTACGGCATCATCTATGCGCTGGACGCGGGCTGGAGTTTCGCGACGCTGCGCGAGGCGCTGGTGCTGCAGGGCTCGGCGCAGGCGGCGGGGCCGGTGCGGCCGACGGTGGTGGTGGGGATCGGCTGGCCCGGGCCGGGGCTGATCGATCTGGCGCGGCGCGGCCCCGATCTGATCGAGGCCCCGGGGGCGGCGGCGACGCTTGCGCTGCTGACCGAGACGATCCTGCCGCGGGTCGAGGCGGTGCTGCCCGTCGATCCGCGGCACCGGATGGTGCTGGGCCATTCCTATGGCGGCGCCTTTGCGCTGCGGGCGGGCTTTGCGCGGCCGGATCTGTTCAGCCATGTCGCGGCGGGCAGCCCCTCGCTCTGGACCGATCCGGGGGCCTATGCGCCGCCGCCCGGGCCGCGCCCGGCGGTGCTCTTGACGATCGGGGCGCTGGAACGGCCCGCTGCGGCCAAGGCGGCCGGGATCGCCCCCGACCGGGTAGAGCGGCTGGCCGAGCGCGACATGGCGGGCCGGGCCGGACGGCTGGCGCAGGATCTGGGCACCGAACTTCAGGACATCCCCGGTCAGGGCCATGGCGGCTCTGTCCCGGGGTTTCTGGCTGCCGCGGTCAGTTTCCTGTGGCGCTGATCTCAGCCGACCTCGGCCGGAGCGGCCTCGATCTGCCACTGCAACCCGGTGAACCCCTCGCGATGGGCAAAGGTCACCAGATGGCTGTCGACCACGAAGCGCGACTGGATCATCGCCTTGGCATCCTCGGCGGTGATCCGCACCAGCAGCGCATCGGCCTCGGCGCGCAGGCTGACCGGGCCCGAGGGCAGCGCCGCCTGTCCCTGCCCCTCGTCCCAGTCGGCGGGAACCTTGTGGGCGAAATGCTTGCACAACTGCGCGATGTATTTCGCGGCATGCGGGGTGGCAAAACGGGCAGTGGTGACGAACATCCGTATATCCTTAGTTTTTTTGTAGGCTACCTGCTGGTCAAGACCCGGGCAAGGGGGTATCTGAGCCCGGGCGAAGCCAGTTTCAGCCACGCCAGACCCGGAGAGACCCGATGAAACGCTTTGCACTTGCGGCGGCGCTGACGCTGGCCGCCCTTCCCGTCCTTGCCGATCCGGTGACGATCGCCACCGCCCGCGGCCCGGTCAGCCTGCCTGCCGCCCCCGCCTCGGTCGCCGTCTTCGACGTCGCCGCCGCCGATACCCTGACGGCGCTTGGCGTCACGCCCAGCGGCCTGCCGGACAAGCTTTACGTCCAATATCTTGACCCGAAAGCCGCCGCGCCGATCGGCACGCTGTTCGAGCCCGACCTCGAGGCGCTGTCGGCGCTTGCGCCCGATCTGATCATCGTGGGGGCGCGGTCGGCGGCGCAATTCGACGCCGTGGCGCAGGTGGCGCCGACGCTCGACATGTCGATTTCCGCCGATGTGGTCGGCGATGCCCGGGCCCGGCTGGCCGCCTATGGCGCGCTTTTCGGCAAGGAGGCCAAGGCGGCCGAGCTGGCCACCGCGCTTGAGGCCCGCATCGCGGCGCTGCAGGCGGCCGCGACGGGCAAGGGCGATGCGCTGATCGTGCTGACGAACGGGCCGAAGATTTCCGCCTATGGCCGCGGCTCGCGCTTTGGCTGGATCCATGACACGGTCGGCCTGCCCGAGGCCTGGCCGGCGCTGAAACCCGAGGTGCATGGCGATGCGATCTCGTTCGAATTCATCGCCGAGGTCGATCCCGACTGGCTGATTGTCGTCGATCGCGGCGCCGCCACCGGAGCCGAGGGGCCCTCGGCCGCCGAGACGCTGAACAACCCGCTGGTGGCGGGCACCAAGGCGGCGAAGGCCGGGCAGGTGGTCATGCTGAACGCCGCCGATCTTTACATCGCAGGCGGCGGCTATCAGGCGCTGATGGAAAATCTGGCCGAGCTTCTGGCCGCGCTGAAAGGCTAAGGGCCGATGCCGCGCCCATTGTTTCTTGCGCTTGGCGGGCTGGGGCTTCTGGCCCTTGCCAGCCTGTGCATCGGCGCGGCCAGTCTGGACGGGCGGGCGGGGCTTTTGCTCTCGGTCTCGCGTCTGCCGCGGACGGCGGCGGCGATCCTGACCGGGGCGGCGCTGGCGGTGGCGGGCGTGGTGATGCAGCAGATCGTGCGCAACCGCTTCGTCGAGCCCGCCACGGCGGGCACGCCCGAGGCGGCGGCGGCCGGGCTTCTGGCGATCACCCTTGTCGCCCCCGCCGCGCCGATCTGGGCCAAGATGATCGTGGCGGCCCTTTCGGCCCTTGTCGGCGCCGTTCTGTTCGCCGCGCTGATCCGCCGCCTGCCCCCGCGCGAGATCTATCTGGTGCCGCTTTCCGGGCTGATCCTGTCGGGCGTTCTGGGCGCGGGCGTGACCTTTGTCGGCTGGGAAACCGATCTGCTGCCCTATGTTTCGGTCTGGCTGATGTCGGGCGAGTTTTCCGGCGTCATCGCCGGGCGCTATGAACTCCTGTGGGTCGCGGGCGTGGCGGTGGCGCTGGCCTGGGCCGCCGCCGACCGCTTCGCCATCCTCGGCCTTGGCCCCGAGGCCGCCACCGCGCTGGGTCTGAACCCCCGGGCGGTGCTGCGCCTTGGCCTTGCGGTGGTGGCGCTGGTCACCGCGATGGTGGTGGTGACGGTGGGCATGTTTCCCTTTGTCGGGCTGATCGTGCCCAATCTGGTGACGCGGGTGATGGGCGACAATCTGCGCGCCGCCCTGCCCGTCGTGGCGCTGGCGGGGGCGGCGCTGGTGCTGGCCTGCGATCTGCTCGGGCGGATCCTCATCCACCCCTACGAGATCCCCGCCGGGACGATTCTGGGCGTGATCGGGGCGCTTGCCTTCCTGTGGCTGTTGTGGCGGGGCGATCGCGATGGGCGCTAGGCTTTGGATCGCGCTGGCGGCGGGGGTGGCGCTGGTCACCGGGCTTTGGCTGTTTCAGGGCCTTTCCGGCAATGCCGGTTTCGTGCTGTCGCTGCGGGCAGGGAAACTGGCGGCGCTGGCGCTGGTGGCGGCCTCGGTGGCGATGGCGACGGTGCTGTTTCAGACCGTGGCGCAGAACCGGATCCTGACGCCCTCGATCATGGGGTTCGATGCGCTTTATCTGCTGGTGCAGAGCGTTTCGCTGGCCACGCTGGGCATCTCGGGTTTTGCCGCCCTGCCTGCCGGGCCGAAATTCCTGCTGGAAACCGCGCTGATGACCGGCCTTGCCGCGGCGCTGTTCGGCACGCTTCTGGGCCGCGCGCGGGGCGCCGACATCGGTCGCACGATCCTGAGCGGGGTGATCCTCGGCATCCTGTTCCGGTCCGGGTCGGTGCTGGTGATGCGGGTGCTCGACCCGAATGCCAATGCCGTCGTGCAATCGGTGAGTTTCGCCAATTTCTCCCGCCCCTCGGTCGAGACGCTGCTTTGCGCCGCCACCCTTGCCCTGCCCGCGATGGCGCTGGCGCTTTGGCTGGGGCCGCGGCTTGACGTGCTGGCCCTGGGCCGCGACCGGGCGCTCTCGCTTGGTCTGCCGCATCGGGCGATGGTGAGGGCGACACTGGCGCTGGTTGCCGTGCTGACCGCGACGGCGACGGCACTGGTGGGGCCGATCGCGTTTTTCGGGCTGATCGTGACAGGGCTGGCGCAAAGCCTCGCGCCCGGGGCGCCGCATCGGCAGCTGCTGGCCCTGTCGGTGGGGCTGGCGCTGATCGGGCTGATCGGCGGGCAATGGGCCTTCGAACGGGTGCTGGGCCTGAAAGCGACGCTCAGCGTCGTGCTGGACTGCGGCGGCGGGCTTTTGTTCCTGGTGCTGCTGATGCGGGGGAAGATCCGATGATCGAGGTGACGGAGCTGTCTTTCACGGTGGGCGGGGTGCAGATTCTGGCGCCGACGACGCTGACCCTGCCCGCGGGCCAGATCACCGCGCTGATCGGGCCGAACGGGGCGGGGAAATCGACGCTGTCACGGCTGATCGCGCGGATCGAGACGCCGCCGCCGGGCCGGGTGCGGGTGAACGGGCGCGATGTGGCGACGACCCCGGGCGGAGTGCTGGCACGGGACCTCGCCTTTCTGGGGCAGCACACCGGGCTCGCCTCGCGGCTGCGGGTGCGGGAGCTGGTGGCCTTCGGGCGCTGGCCGCATTGCCATGGCCGTCCGGGGCCCGCCGATCACGCCGCGATCGACCGGGCGCTGCGGGATTTCGAACTGGAGCCGCTGGCGCATCGCTTCCTTGACACGCTTTCGGGCGGGCAGGCGCAGCGGGCGCATCTGGCAATGGCGGCGGCGCAGGAAACGCCCTGGCTGATCCTCGACGAGCCGCTGAACAACCTCGATCTGGCGCATGCACGGGCGCTGATGGCGCATCTGGCGCGGCTGCGCGATGCGGGCGGCTCGGTGCTGATCGTGCTGCACGATCTGAATTTCGCCGCCGCCTGGGCCGATCATGTCGTGGCGATGAAGGCGGGCGCGGTGGTGGCCACCGGCACGCCCGAGGCGGTGCTGACCGGGCCGCGCCTTTCCGCGCTTTACGACACCGAGATCGCGGTGATCACGCAGGGCGGCCGCCCGCTGGTGCTGCATCATCTGGCGCCTGCCTGATCCCCGGCCCGCCCGGCGGCGTTGACATGGCAGATTGTTTTTGTCAGCTTTGACGAATCCGACCCCGCACTTGCCCCGGACCTCGGCAGAACGGCAATTTCCGTTGCGTCCTTGTCCCGGCTGTGGCCTGCTTCACGCCAGAGGACCGCGACATCATGTCCGGGGTTCGGCGGTTCGGGGGGTGATTCGGTTTCACGCGACGCCGCCCGGTCCGGCGCGGTCGTCCGGCCACGAGAGGGAGGCGAAAGATGACCCAGCACACGCCCGGAGAACGTCTTGTGCGGGCGGTCTATCTGACCATCGGCCTGATCTTCACCGCCGTCGCCTTTGTCGGCATCTTTCTGCCGGTGCTGCCGACGGTGCCGTTCCTGATCCTTGCCGCGGCTTTCTTTGCCCGCTCCTCCGAACGGCTGGAGGACTGGCTGCTGACCCATCCCGCTTTCGGCCCGATGCTGCGCGACTGGCGCGAACGCGGTGCGATCCCGCGGCGCGGCAAGGTGATGGCGCTGTGCGGCTCGGCGCTGGGTCTGGCGCTGTTCATCCTGCTGCGCCATCCCGCCGCCTGGCAGACCGCCGGCGTGGCCGCGCTGATGGTCACCGGCGTCGGCTATGTCTTCAGCCGTCCCACCGCCTGACCCCCCGCCCCCCGCATTGGCTGTGGACAGAGGCCCGGATCGTATGATTTAGTTTCGACGAAATCATACTTGGGGGCAAGATGTCGCTGAAAACCTTTAAAGGGCTTGTGCCTGCCGCGCTGCTGGGTCTGGCTTTGGCACCCCCGCTGCAGGCCGGTCCGGTGCCGCCGCTGGTTCTGGCGGTGGGGGGCGAGCCCGAGGGCGGCTTCGATCCGGTGATGGGCTGGGGCCGCTACGGCAACCCGCTGTTTCAGGCAACGCTGCTGCGCTTCGACGCCGATCTGACGATGGTCGGCGATCTGGCGACCAGCTGGAGCCTGTCGGACGACCGGCTGACCTGGACGATCAAACTGCGGCAGGATGCGAAATTCTCGGATGGGACGGCGCTGACGGCCGAGGATGTGGCCTTCACCTTCAACACCGCGCGCGATGCGGGCGGGCTCGTCGACATGAAGATCCTGCGCGAAGCCCGCGCCATCGCCCCCGACACGGTGGCGCTGGAGCTGACGCGGCCGCAGATCACCTTCACCAGCCATCTGGTCGGGCTCGGCATCGTGCCGAAGGCGGGCTATGGCGCGGATTACGCCCGCCATCCTATTGGCGCCGGGCCGTTCCGGATGGTCGAATGGCGCCCGGGCGAGCAGCTGGTGGTCGAGCGGAACCCCTATTGGCACGGCGGCGCCATAGCCTTTCCGCGGGTCAGTTTCATCTTCGGCGAAGAAGCGGCGGCGATCGCGCTGGCGCAGACCGGGGCGGTGCAGGTGGCGGCCGTGCCCCCGGCAGGCTCTGACGCGCCGCCTGCGGGCATGCGGGCGCTGCATGTGAAGACGGTCGACAACCGCGGCGTGATGTTCCCGATGGTGCCCGCCGGGGGCAAGACCGCGGAGGGCAAGCCCATCGGCAATGACGTGACCGCCGATCCCGCGATCCGCCGCGCGCTCAACCAGCTTCTTGACCGCAAGGCGCTGGTCGATCTGGCGCTGGAGGGCCATGGCCGCCCGGCGCATGGTCCGGCCGATGGCCTGCCCTGGGACCAGCCCGCAAGCGCCCTGCCCGATGCCGATCCGATCGCCGCCGCCGTCACGCTGGAGGCCGCGGGCTGGGTCGATGGCAACGGCGACGGTCTGCGCGAAAAGAACGGGCAGGAGGCGCGGTTCACCCTTGTCTATCCGGCCTCGGATTCGCTGCGCCAGGCGCTGGCGCTGGGCGTTGCCGAACAGGCGAAATCGGTGGGGATCGCCATCGAACCCTCGGGGAAAAGCTGGGACGACATCGAGAACGTAATGCATCAAGATGCGGTGCTGTTCGGCTGGGGGGCGCATGATCCCTCTGAGATTCATGCGCTTTATCACGGCGATTTCGCGGGGGTCGATTACTACAACGCCGGCTATTACCGGAACCCGGCCGTCGATGCGCATCTGGATGCCGCGCAGGCCGCCCCGGATTTCGCCGCCTCGCTGCCGGACTGGCAGGCGGCGCAATGGGATGGCAGCACCGGCTTTGGCGCGCGCGGCGATGCCGCCTGGGCCTGGCTGGTGAACATCGATCACAATTACTGGGTCAGCGATTGCCTTGACCTTGGTCCGCTGCAGATCGAGCCGCATGGCCATGGCTATCCGATCACGCAGGGGCTGCAAGGCTGGACATGGACCTGCAAGTGATGGCCCGCAGCTGGCTGGCGCGGCTGCTTCTGGACCGGCTGATCCGGCTGATCTGGCTGCTGCCGCTGGCGATGGCGGGGCTCTTCACGCTGGTCTCGCTGGCCCCGGTCGATCCGGTGCAGGCCTATGTCGGCGCGCGGGTGGCGCAGGTCGGCCCCGAGCAACGCGCCGCCATCGCCGAGGCCTGGGGGCTGAATGCCCCCGCGCCGGAGCGGTTCTGGCTCTGGCTGTCGCATCTCGCCACGGGCGATTTCGGCACTTCGATCAGCTACAACGCCCCGGTGCTGGATCTGATCGCCCAGCGCGCCGGGGCCTCGCTGGCGCTGATCGGAACGGGCTTCTGTCTGGCGCTGGCGCTGGGCTTCACCCTGGGCCTGCTGGCGGCGGCGATGCGGGGGCGCTGGCCGGACCGGCTGATCCGGGGTCTTGCGGTGATGCTTTCCGCCAGCCCGGGGTTCTGGATCGCGATCCTGCTGATCTCGGTGTTTGCCGTGGGGCTGGGCTGGCTGCCCGCCTGCTGCGCCGCGCCGCCCGGCCTGACCGCCGCCGAAGCCAGCCTTGGCGCGCGGCTGACCCATCTGATCCTGCCTGCCGCGACGGTTTCGGTCGTCGGCATTTCGGCGCTGATCCTGCATACCCGCGCCCGGGCCACGGCGTTTCTGGAAAGCCCGGCGGCGCGGCATCTGGCGGCGCATGGGGCCTCGCCGCTGCGGCTGGCCTTTCGCTATGGCGCCCGGCATGCGATCGGCCCGGCGCTGACGGTGCATCTGGCGGGGGCGGGCGAGCTGGTCGGCGGCTCGGTTCTGGCCGAGACGATCTTTGCCTGGCCCGGGCTGGGGCAGGCCACCGTGCGCGCCGCCACCGGGGCCGATGCGCCGCTGCTGCTGGGCATCGCGCTGGCGACGCTGGTGTTCGTCTTTTGCGGCAACCTTCTGGCCGATATCGCCGCGCGGCTGGCCGATCCGCGGCTGAAGGAGATGCGATGACCGATGCCAGCCTGAGCCTGCGCCCGATGGCGCTGCGATCGCCCCTGCGCCGGGCGCTGCTCTGGCGCGGCGGGCTGGTGACGGCGGTCTTCGCGGCGCCGATCCTGATCGCGCTGGCCCTGCCCGAGACCGGCCCGGCGGTGAATGCGCTGACCCGGAACCTGCCGCCCTCGGTGGCGCATCCGTTCGGCACCGATGCGCTGGGCCGCGACATGGCGGCGCGCAGCTTTGCCGCGCTCGCCGTTTCGGTGAAGGTCGGGCTTTTCGCCGCGATCCTGTCGACGGCGCTGGCGGTGGGGCTTGGCCTTGCCGCGGCGCTGGACCGTCGCCTGGACCGGATCGTCGGCGTGCTGACCGAGATGGCGCTGGGCCTGCCGCATTTCGTGCTGATCATGCTGGTCGCCTATGCGGCGGGCGGCGGGATCTGGGGGGTCGTTTTCGGCGTCGGGCTGACGCATTGGCCGCGGCTGGCCCGCGTGCTGCGGCACGAGGCGCAGACCGTCGCGGTGGCCGATTTCGTGACCGTCTCGCGCGCGCTGGGGCGGTCGCCGCTCTGGATCGCGCGGCATCATCTGGCGCCGCATCTGCTGCCGCAGGTGGTGGCGGGCTTCGTCTTGATCTTTCCGCATGCGATCCTGCACGAGGCGGGGCTCTCCTTCATCGGCCTTGGCATTCCGCCGCATCTGCCCTCGATCGGGGTGATCCTGTCGGAAAGCCTGCGCGGGATTCTGGCCGGGCATTGGTGGGTGGCGCTGTTTCCGGGGCTGGGGCTGATGATCGTCGCGCTCAGCTTCGAGCTTTTCGGCGAGACCCTGCGCCGCGCCGCCGACCCGCGCGAGGGGGTGGCGTGATGCTGCGGGTCACGGCGCTCTCGGTGCGGTTTCGCCGCCATGACGGCGGTCACAGCCAACCGCTTTCCGGTCTGGACCTGACCCTGGCCCGCGGCGAGGTGGTGGGGCTGGTGGGCGGCTCCGGCGCGGGCAAAAGCCTGGTGGCCGAGGCGCTGATGGGCCTGTTGCCCCGCAATGCCGAGGTTTCGGGGCAGATCACGCTGGCCGGGCAACCGCTGGCGCGGGGGCAGCTGGCGCTGGCGCCGCAGGGGATCGACGCGCTTGATCCGCTGACCCGGCTGGGCGATCAGATCCGCCGCTTTGCCCGGCTGGCGGGGCAGCCGCCGCCCGATGTGACCGCCTGTCTGGCCCGGCTTGGCCTGCCCGCGCCCGCCGCCCGGGCCTTTCCGCATCAGCTGTCGGGGGGCATGGCGAAACGGGCGCTGATCGCCACTGCGCTGGCCACCGGCGCCGGTTTTCTGATCGCCGACGAGCCGACGCTGGGCCTTGACCCGGAGACCGCGGACCGGATCCTGGCGCTTTTGGCCGGGCTGGCCGCCGAGGGGCACGGGGTCTGCGTGATCAGCCATGATCTGCCGCGGCTGATCGCCATCGCCGGGCGGGTCACGATCTTGCAGGAGGGCCGGATGGTCGAAACCGCGCAGGCGCAGGAATTCACCGGCGGGCAGCTGCGGCATCCGTTTTCCCGCGCGCTCTGGTCGGCGCAGACCTGGACCGGGGCGGATCTGCCATGCTGAGGGCCGAGGCGATCTCGCTGGCCTTCGGCGGCCGTCCGGTGCTGCAGGATCTCTCCCTCACCCTGGCGCCGGGCGAGGTTCTGGGGCTTTGCGGCCCCTCGGGCGCGGGGAAATCGACGTTGGCGCGGGTGCTGTCGGGGGCGCTGACCCCGGATGCCGGACGGGTGCTGTGGCAGGGCGCCGCCCTGCCCCGGCGTCAGCCCGGCCCGGTGCAGCATGTGCCGCAGGCGCCGGAACTGGCCGTCGATCCGCGCTGGAATGTCGGGCGCATCCTGGCCAATGCCGCGCCGCCCGACCCCGAGGTTCTGGCCGCGCTGGCGATCCGTCCCGGCTGGGCCGACCGCCACCCGGCCGAGCTGTCGGGCGGCGAGCTGGCCCGGGTGTCGCTGGCGCGGTTCTTCCTGCCGCAGACGCGGGTGCTGATCTGCGACGAGATCACCGCGCAGCTCGATGCGCTTTCGGCGCAGGCGCTGTGGCGGGGGCTTGTGCCGTTGGCACGGTCCCGCGGCATGGCGCTGCTCGTGATCAGCCACGATGCCGCGCTGCGCCGGGCGCTGTGTTCCCGGCAGATCTCCCTCGAAGCTCTGCCCACAACGGTCTGAACGCCCCCAACCTGACTTCGGCGCGGCAAAAACCATTTCTTGACAAAATGACTAGGATAATGATGATCCCGGCAGATGAAGGACTGCCAGCGCATTGCCAGCAAAGCCCAGAGCCGCTTTTGACTGGAGACACCCATGCGCCGCCTTTCCCGGCACTTTGCCGCCTTTCTGCTTTGCTCGACCGCGCTGTCGCTGCCGCTTGCGCCCGAACAGGCTGACGACACGACCTGGCTTGGTCAGATCGTGATCGGTTACGCCGAGGACGGCACGCCGATCCTTGCGGGGGAAAACGCCACCCATCTGACCGGCGACGACCTGCGCGGCGCCACCAGCACCACCGATGTCGACGGGCTGTTGCGGGTGCAGACCTCGGTCTTCACGCAAAAGGATCCGGGCAATCCGGGCGTTTCGGTGAATATCCGCGGCTTCGAGGGCTCGGGCCGGGTGGCGATGTCGGTGGATGGCGTGCCGCAAAGCTTCCGCCTGACCGGCCATGCGGCGCAGGGCTATGTTTTCGTGGATGAAAACCTGCTTTCGGGGATCGACATCACGCGCGGTCCGGTGACCGGGCTGGGCGGGTCGGGCATCGCCGGTTCGGCGAATTTCCGCACGCTTGATGTGGGCGACGTGCTGAAGGAGGGGCAGAGCCGGGGCGGGCTGGTGCGGCTGGACCATGCCTCGAACGGCGACACCACCTCGGGGATGGCGGCGGCGGCGGTGAAGGCGGGGCGGTTCGACGCGCTGGCCGCGATCAGCCGCCACAGCGGCGACAGCTACGAGGACGGCGACGGCATCGAGGTCGCCAATACCGGCACCGACATTTCCTCGGCGCTGCTGAAGCTGGGCTATGACCTGACCGAGAGCCAGCGGCTGACCTTTTCGCTGATGCGCTACGAGACCGACTTTTTCGCCACGAGCTATTTCCAGCATCTGACGAATGATGTGGCGAAGATCGGCTATCACTACGACCCCGGCTCGAAGCTGATCGACCTGCGGGTGAATGCCTATCTCGCCAGGACCGAGACCGACTGGCTGCGCGGCAGCTCTCCCTTTGCTTCGGCGGTCGGGCGCAACATGTCGACCGAGACGGGCGGGCTGGACGTGACGAACACGTCAGAGCTGCGCTTTGGCGGCTGGCAGCTGACCAGCGTGAACGGCATCGAGGCGTCGCAGGACAGTCTGGGCGGAACCAAGGGCGGGGTGAACCCGACCACGGGCAAGGCGCGCAGGCTCTCGGCCTTTTCGGAAAACGTCTTCGTTCAGGGCAAATGGGAAATCACCGCGGGGCTGCGGGCGAATTCCTATCGGCTGGACGGAGAGGCCTCGCAGGGCACGATCGACATCAAGAATACCTCGCTCGATCCGAAGCTGACGCTGGCGTATCAGGCGACCGACTGGGTCCAGCCCTATGTGACGCTGTCGCGGGCGATGCGCTCGCCGACGCTGCAGGAAACCATGCTGGGTGGCAGCCATCCGGGCGGCGGCATCGGCATGATCGCCAACCCGCGGCTGGAGGCCGAGACGGAAGAGGGGGTCGAACTGGGCTTCACCCTGGATCGTGCAGGGCTTTTCGCCGAGGGCGACCGGCTGACCGGGCGGGTGAATTACTACAACATGGAGGTGGAGAATTACATCGTCAGCTCGATGGCCTTCACCAATGCCTTCGGCCAGACCGGCGCGGCCTTTGTCAACGTGCCCGGCAGGACGGAAACCGAGGGGGTGGAGATCGAGCTGGACTATGCCCACCGCGCCTTCGATCTGGGCCTGAGCTATACCCACAATTCCAGCCATCTGCCCAGCCAGACCCCGGGCCTTGGCGCCGGGCAATATCTGCCCGATGACACCGTTTCCGTCCGGCTTTCGCGCGATTTCATGGCGGATCGGCTGACGGTCGGGGCGCAATATACCCATGTCTCGGGCGGGCTTTTCACCGACGCCTACACCTCGACGCCCTATCAGAAGGACGACAGCTACGAGCTGGTCGATCTGTTCGCCAGCTATGACGTGACCGACGACGCGGTGATCTATGCCAAGGTCACGAATGTCTTCGACGAGGTCTATGCGCCCTGGCTGTCGGCCAATGCCTCTGAAAACGGGCAGGGCCGCACCCTGCATGTCGGCACCTCGATCCGTTTCTGAGATCCGTTTCCGAGATCCCTTCCGCCCCATGAAAGGAGAGCCGATGACGCCGCTCAGCCCCGAAGACATCCGCAAGGTCCGTGCGCTGGACCGCCGCCTGCATGCCCGCGATCTGGCCAGCCAGCTGGGTCTGGCAGAAGCCGAGATCTGCGCCGCTCTGGTGGGCTTTGGCGCCACGAGGATCGCCGCCAGCCCCGATCTGCTGATGCCGCGGCTGACCGCCTTCGGGCCGCTGATGGCGCTGACCCGCAACGATGCCTGCGTGATCGAAAAGGTCGGCGTCTATGACGATTACCGGCCGGGGCCCCATGCGGCGCTGGTGGTGAACGAGGAAATCGACCTGCGGATCTTTCCGGCGCAGTGGGTGCATGCCTTCGCGCTGGAGGAGGAGACGGAGAAGGGGCTGAAACGCTCGTTGCAGATCTTTGATGCGGCGGGGGATGCGGTGCACAAGGTGCATCTGCGCCCGGGCAGCGATGTCGGGCAGTGGCAGCCGCTGCTGGACGATCTGCGGCTTGCCGATCAGGCCTCGGCGCTGGCGCTGGCGCCGCGGCAGCCGCCCGAGGTCGCCAAGACGAACCCGGCCCGGCTGGAGGATCTGCGCGCGGGCTGGGCGGCGCTGGAAGACACGCATCAATTCCTGCGCCTGTGCGCGAAGCTGAAGATGAACCGGCTGGGCGCCTATCGGCTGGCCGGGGCGCCTTTCGTGCGGCGGCTGGCCCCGGGCTCGGTCGAGCGGCTGCTGTATCGTGCCGCCGAAATCGAGGTGCCGATCATGATCTTCGTCGGCAACCGCGGCTGCATCGAGATCCACACCGGCCCGGTCGGCCGGGTGGGCGATGCCGGGCCCTGGATCACGCTTTTTGATCACGGGTTTGATCTGCATCTGCGCATGGACGAGATCGCGGAAATCTATGCCGTGGTGAAGAACACCGCCCGCGGCCCCGCCCATTCGGTAGAGTTCTTCGATGCGCGCGGCCTGCTGATCGCGCAGATCTTCGGGGTGCTGCGGGCGGGGGCGCAGGCAGTGGCCGAATGGAACACGCTGGTGGCCGAACTGCCCGATGCCCCGCTGCGGGAGGCGGCGGAATGAGGACGCTTGTCTGTGCCACGGTGCTTGCGCTGCTGCCGGGCTGGCTTGCCGCGCAAGACCGCGTGCTCTCGATCGGCGGCGGCGTGACCGAGGTGGTCGCGGCTCTGGGCGAGGCGGGCCGCCTGGTCGGGCGCGACACCACCTCGACCTATCCGGCGACGATCACCGCCCTGCCCGACGTGGGCTACATGCGCGCGCTTTCGCCCGAAGGCGTGCTGTCGGTCGCGCCCGACCTGATCCTTTTGACCGAGGGCGCAGGCCCGCCGGAAACGCTGGAAACCCTGCGCGAAACCGGGGTGACGCTTGTCCCCGTGCCCGAGGGGCACAGCCCCGAAGCGGTTCTGGACAAGATCCGCACCGTGGCCGCGGCTTTGGGCGTGGCGGACAAGGGCGCAGCGCTGGCCGACCGGCTGGACGCCGAGATGACGGCGGCTCTGGCGCAGGTCGCGCAGGACAGCCGGCCGAAGCCGCGGGTGCTGTTTGTCCTGTCGAATTCCGGCGGGCGGCTGACCGGGGCGGGCACGGGCACCTCGGCCGCGGCGATGATCGCGCTCGCGGGCGGGCAGAATGCGCTGACCGGCTTTGCGGGCTACAAGGCGCTGGGCGACGAGGCGATTGCAGCTGCGGCGCCCGAGGTGATCCTGATGATGGCGCGCACGGGCGAGGACGCGGGCGATCATGGTGCAGCCGATCTGGCCAGCCATCCGGCGCTGGCCGCGACGCCCGCCGGACAGGCGGGCCGCGTCGTGCGGATGGACGGGATGCTGCTTCTGGGCTTTGGTCCCCGCACGCCCGAGGCGATCACCGCGCTGCATGCCGCGCTTCATCCGAAGGCGCCGTAAGATGGCCGAAACGACGCTTGCCGCGCCGCGACCGCGCCAGGTGGGGCTGCCGCAACGGCTGCCGGTGCCCTTGGTGACGGCGGCGCTGCTTTCTGCGCTTGTGCTGGCGGCGGCGGCAAGCCTGAGCCTTGGCGCCTCGGGGCTTCTGCCCTGGGAGCCGCTGATCCGCGATCTGTCGCCGGTCGAGACGGCGATCTTGCTCGATATCCGTCTGCCGCGGTTGTTCATGGGGGCGCTGGTCGGCGCGGCCCTGGCTGTATCGGGGGCGCTGATGCAGGGGCTTTTCCGCAATCCCCTGGCCGATCCGGGGCTGGTGGGCGTTGGCGCCGGGGCGGGGCTGGGCGCTGTGGCCGCGATCGTTCTGGGCGGCCTGCTGCCCGCGGCGTTCCGGGCCGCAACCGGGCCCTATGTCGTGCCGCTGGCGGCCTTTGCGGGCGGCTGGGCGGCGGTGCTGATCCTTGCGCGGATCGCCAGCCTGCGCGGGCAAACCTCGATCGCGACGCTGCTTCTGGCGGGGATCGTGCTCGGTGCGCTTGCGGGCGCGGTGACCGGGATCCTGATCTATCTCGCCGATGACAACCAGCTGCGCGACCTGACCTTCTGGGGGCTTGGATCATTGGCCGGGGCGAACTGGCTGAAACTGAGCGCCGCCGCGCCGATCCTGCTGGCGGGGCTTGCGGCTGCGCCGTTTCTGGCGCGCGGTCTGGATGCGATGGCTTTGGGCGAGGCGGTGGCGCATCACATGGGCGTGCCGGTCGAGCGGGTGAAACGCGGCGCGATCCTGTCGGTGGCGGCGATGACCGGCGCGGCGGTGGCGGTTTCGGGCGGCATCGGCTTTCTGGGCATCGTCGTGCCGCATATCCTGCGCCTTGCCATCGGGCCCTCGCACCGGCTGCTGTTGCCGCTTTCGGCGCTCTTTGGCGCGGCGCTGCTGGTTGCCGCCGATACCGTCGCGCGGCTGGTCGTGGCCCCTTCCGAATTGCCCATCGGCATCATCATGGCGCTGATCGGCGCCCCGGTGTTCCTGTGGATCCTCCTGGCCCGCCGTGCCGTCGTGGAGATTTGACCGATGCTGATTGCCACAGAGATCACCGCGAAACTGGGCGGGCGCGAGGTGCTGCACCGGCTCGATGTCGAGGCCCGGCCGGGACAGATCACCGCCATCGTCGGACCGAACGGATCGGGCAAGACGACGCTTCTGCGCCGCCTGACCGGGGATCTGCCGGGCGGCGGCGTGGTTCTGCTGGAGGGCGAGCCGGTGGCGAAACTCTCGCCCCGCGCTCTGGCCCTGCGCCGGGGGGTGCTGCCGCAGGCGGCGACGCTTGGTTTTCCCTTCACCCTGCGCGAGGTGGTGGCGATGGGCCATCAGGCCGGGGCCAGTGCCGCCCGGCCGGGCGTGGTCGAGGCCGCGCTGGCCGAGGTCGGTCTGGCGGCGAAGATCGACGGCTTCTTTCAGGACATGTCGGGGGGCGAGCAGGCGCGGGGCCATCTGGCGCGGGTGCGCGCGCAGGTCTGGGAGCCGGTCGCAGAGGGCCGCCCGGCCTGGCTTTTCGTCGATGAGCCGGTGGCGGCCTTGGACATCGGGCATCAGCTGCAGGTGATGGCGGTGCTGCGCCGCTTTGCCGATGCGGGCGGCGGCGTGGTCGCGGTGATGCACGATCTGAACCTGACCGCGATGCATGCCGATGCGATGATCCTGATGGAAGCGGGCCGGATTGCAGCCTCCGGCCCGCCCGAGCGGGTGATGACGGCGCCGCTTCTGTCACGGGCCTATCGCTGTCAGCTCTGTCTCAACACCGCGCCGCGCAAGGGGGTGTGGCTTCTGCCTCAGGCCGCGTCGCTGGGCTGAGGCAGGCAGTAATATTCCGCCGAGGCGCAGCCCTCCTTCGACTTGCAGCCGCAGCAGGCGGCCTCCTCGACCGCAAGGACAAGCCGTCCCTTGCGGACGAGCCGCCCGGCCATGTCCCGCATCGCCTCGGGAGAGGAGCCGAAATGCAGGCTCAGATCGCGCAGGCTCGCCCGGCCGACCCGGGCGACGTAGTCTTGAATGTCTTGCAGGGCCATCGCCGCCTCCTATTGCGCCGCCACCGTGCGGGCGCGCTCGGCCCGGTTCGCCCAGAGCCGCAGCCCGCCGAACATCGCCGCCGAGACCAGCGCCAGACCGATCAGCCAGCTTGCCGAGGCCCCGGGATGCAGGCTGAACCGCGCCGCCTGATAGACGCCGGTGCCAAGGATCCAGCCCACCGCCGTCGCCCAGCCCGCCACGAAGACGGTCCAGCCCATGCCGGCTTCCCGCACCATCGCCGCAAGGGCCGCGGTGCAGGGGAAGTAAAGCAGTATGAACAGCAGGTAGGCATAGGCCCCGGCGGCGCCGTCGAAACGGGTCAGCATCGCCTGGCCGGTGGGGGTGGCATTGGCGCCCGCCTGCGCCTCGATCTCGCCCAGGCCGAGCGGGTCGGTCCAGTTCGCCAGCGCATCGCCGAGGTTCGCAGGCACGGTGGCCACGGCTTCGCCCAGCGCGGCGGGAAGGCTGAAGGGCGCCTCTTCCTCGGCCGGGGTTTCTTCCGCGGCCCCGGACGCGGACGCGGCGGCGGCATCGGCCTTGCCCGCCTCGGCATAAAGCGCATCCAGCGTGCCGACGACGGCCTCTTTCGCCAGAATGCCGGTGAAAACACCGACGGCGGCGGGCCAGTTTTCCTCGGTCATGCCCATCGGGGCGAAGATCGGGGTGATCGAGCGGCCGATTTCGCTGAGCACCGAATTGCGGCTGTCGGCATTGCCGAAGCTGCCATCCGTGCCCATCGAGTTCAGCACGTTCAGCACCATCACCATCGGCACGATGATTTTCGTCGCCTGGGTGACGAAATTGCGGGTCTTTTCCCAGGTGCGGATCACGACGCCCTTCAGCGTCGGCACGTGATAGGGCGGCAGTTCCATCACGAAAGGCGTGACCGGGCCCGAGAGCAGCGTCGATTTCATCACGAGGCCCGAGAGGATCGCCACCCCGATCCCCGCCATGTAAAGGCTGAACACGATCAGCCCGCCATGACCGGGGAAGAACACGGCGGCAAACAGCGCGTAAACCGGCAGCCGCGCGCCGCAGGACATGAAGGGCGCCATCAGGATCGTCATCAGCCGGTCGCGGTGCCGCTCGATGGTGCGGGTGGCCATGACTGCGGGCACGTTGCAGCCAAAGCCGACAATGAGCGGCACGAAGGCCTTGCCGGGCAGGCCGATCGCCCGCATCGCGCGGTCCATCACAAAGGCCGCCC
The DNA here is from genome assembly GCF_000021865.1 of Rhodobacter capsulatus SB 1003. NCBI lineage: Bacteria > Pseudomonadati > Pseudomonadota > Alphaproteobacteria > Rhodobacterales > Rhodobacter > Rhodobacter capsulatus. The sequence continues at coordinate 99,322 of NC_014034.1, read as the reverse complement.
GGGCCATGTAGCCGGAATCCTCCAGCGCCGAGAGGAAGAGGAACAGGAAGACGACGACCGGAATGAAGGTCGCCACCGTCTGCACGCCGCCGCCAAGGCCGGTGGCGAGGATCTCGCGCAGCCAGTCGGGGGTGCCGATGGCGGAAAGCGCATTGCCCAGCCAGTCGACAAAGATCGCCCCCGCGGCGATGTCGAAAAAGTCGATGAAGGCGCCGCCGATATCGATGGTGAACAGGAACATCAGATACATCAGCGCAAGGAAGATCGGCACGCCGAAGATGCGGTTCAGCACCACCCGGTCGATCCGGTCCGAGGTGGTTTCCGACACCCGGCGCTGGTCGCGGATCGTGGCCGCCATCACCTGCCCGATGAAGCCGTAACGGGCATCGGCAAGGACGATGTCGATATCCTCGCCCAGTTTTTCGGTCAGATCCTTGCGGGCTTTCGTCAGCGCGGCGACCAGCGCCGGATCGGGCGTGTCGCCCAGAAGGCTGTCGCTTTCCAGAAGCGAGAGCGCGGCCCAGTCGGCCTCCAATCCGCGCGCGGTGGCCAGCGGCTCGATCTGCGGGCGCAGGGCGGCGACGGCGGCCTGCACCGGCGCGGCGTGAAAGCTGGCCCGGTGCGGCTGAACGATCTCGTGGCCCAGCGCGGCGAGACCGGCCTTGAGCGCGGCGACGCCCCGGCCCTCGGCCGCGACGACGCCGTAAACCGGGCAGCCAAGGCTTGCAGAAAGCGCCGCCAGATCCAGTTTCAGGCCGCGGGCCTCGGCGATGTCGATCATGTTCACCGCCAGCACCACCGGAACCTTCATCTCCAGCAGCTGCGCGGTCAGATAGAGGTTGCGTTCCAGGTTCGAGGCATCGACGATGTTCAGCACCACATCGGCTTCCCGCGCGGCGACGAAATCGCGGGCGATCTGTTCGTCCAGCGACAGATCCCCCTCGGAGGCATCCAGCGAATAGGTGCCCGGAAGGTCGATCAGCTCGACCTCGGTCGTGCCGTCGCGGAACTTGCCCGACTTGCGTTCCACGGTGACGCCGGGCCAGTTGCCGACCTGTTGCCGGGCGCCGGTCAGCGCGTTGAACAGGGTGGTCTTGCCGCAGTTCGGGTTGCCGACGGTGCCGACGATCAGTTTCTTCATTGTGCGTTCTCCGACAGCATTTCAACCTGCAGGGCATCGGCCTCGGCCTTGCGCAGGGTCAGACGGAAGCCGCGGAGCGCGATTTCCACGGGATCGCCCATCGGCGCCACCCGCTGCACGGTGAATTCGGCCCCGGGCGTCAGCCCCATCGACAGAAGTTTCGCCCGATAGCCGCCCGCACCACCGGCCAGACGCACCACCCGGCCCCGGGCGCCGATCTTCATGTCCTTGAGCTGAATGGTCATTCCAGATCCCCCGTGCGGGTCTCGGTGACCAGGATCTTTTGCGCCACGCCGCGGCCGATGCCGAAGCGGCTGTCGCCGACGGCCAGCACCACATGGCTGCCCTCGCGCTGGACCAGCCGGATCACCCGGCCCGGGCCGATGCCCATCGCCAGCATCCGCGCCGAAAAATCGGCGCAGCCGGACAGGCTCTGCACGGTCAGCGCCACCCCAAGGGGCGCCATCGCCAAAGGCAAAGCCTTCAGATCGGGGTGAAAAGCCATGGTCATCCGACTGCCTCGCGTAATCTGACTGGATAAGTCAAGAACTGCGTCATTCCTGACTGAAATAGTATGGGTCAAAAGCGCGCAGCCGTCAAAGCCCCCCTGCCGGGGGGCTGCGAGAAGCGTGCCAAGCGGCGGGGCGCCGGTCAGCGCGCCGGGTTCACTTCGATGGTGACATGGGCAAGTTCGTGCAGATGCGCGAGCCTTGCGCGATAGGTGGCGGGGGGCTGCGGCGGGTCGGCCGTCAGCGCGACGATGGCGCCGTGCTGCCCCGGCCCGAGCTGCCACAGATGCAGGTCGGTGATCCGGGCCACGGGCGCAAGGGCCTCTTGGATCTCGGCGGGCAGGGTTTCCTCTGCGGGGATGTGATCGACCAGCACGCCGCCCGTCTGTTTCATCAGCCCGAAGGCCCAGCGCCCGATCACCACGGCGCCCAGCAGACCGATGGCCGGATCCAGCCAGACCCAGCCCCAGATCCGCCCGCCGATCAGCGCCACGATCGCCAGAACCGAAGTCAGCGCATCGGCCAGCACATGCAGATAGGCGGCGCGCAGGTTGCTGTCATGGCCGTGGGGGTGATGATCGTGGTGATCGTGATGGTCGTGATGGTGGGAATGATCCTCGTGCAGCAAAAGCGCCGAGCCGAGATTGACCACAAGCCCGATCCCCGCGACCAGGATCGCCTGGGTGAAATCGATGCCGACCGGATTGGCCAGCCGCCACAGGCTTTCCGCGGCGATCAGCACCGCAACCACGGCCAGCACCACCGCGCTGGCAAAGCCCGCCAGATCGCCGATCTTGCCGGTGCCGAAGCTGAAGGCCGGGTTGCGGGCTTGCCTGCGCGCATAGGCATAGGCGGCCGCGGTGATCGTCAGCGCCGCCGCATGGGTCGCCATGTGCCAGCCATCGGCCAGCAGCGCCATTGAGCCGAACACCGTGCCCGCGACGATCTCGGTCCCCATCATCGCCGCGGTGATGCCGATCACCAGCCGGGTGCGACGGGCGTTGCGATCATGATGCGCGCCCAGAAAGACATGGTCGTGCGGCGCCGCCATCCCGGCAAGACGGGGATTGGCGGCAGGATGGTCGGCGTGATCATGCATGGGAGCCTCTATTTCAGATAGATCCGCAGCGCCTTGGACAATTCCTCTGCACCGCGTCGGCGGGCCTCGGGGTCGTCGACCTCGCGGATGTGATGGGCCAGATGCGATTCGATCAGTTCCGCGGTCAGGCCGCTGACCGCGCCGCGCACCGAGGCGACCAGATGCAGGATGCCGCCGCAGTCGCGATCGGCCTCGACGGCGCGTTCGATCGCCTCGATCTGGCCCTTGAGCCGACGAATGCGCGACAAAAGGGCGGACTTGTCTTCGGGATGGGTCAGGTGGGACATGCTGGCTTTCGATATAGCTATAGGGGTATGGGTATCATATCGCGGGCGGCACGGCAAGGCGCGGACTTGACGTGACCAAGTAAAAAAGTCAACTATTTCCCACCCAGCCTTGCGCACGGCAGCTCTCCCCTTCCCTTTCGAAAGGTTCGCCGATGTCGCATCCCGGTTGTTCGTCCCGCAACGCCTTTGGCCCCGCGCCCGCGCCGGGATCACACCCCTGGGCGCTGCTGCAGATCCTGCGGCTGCAGATTCAAAGCCAGATCGCCCCCGAGCGGCACAGCTGGCAGCGCGGTCTGGCGCTGGCTTCGTCGGTCTGGGGAGAGATCGAGGGGCCGCAGGTCTTTGCCGCGCTGGCCGGGATGCTGGACCGGATGGGGCGGTCGCGGCGCTCGATGTTCCGGTTCTCGAACCCGGATTGCAGCGGCTGCGCCGCCGTGATGACGGCGCATGAATCGCTTTTCCTTCAGATCATTACCCTGATGTGGCAGCGGCAGAGCGAAAAGGCGGAACGCGCAGCCTTCCTCTTGTGCGAGGCGAATGACATCAGCGGCCTTGTGCAGGCGGCGACGCGGCTGGCGCAGGTGCTGCCGACACGGGCCGCTGCACGGCCCTGATCGCCCCGGGGGGCGACAATTCGAAAGCGTTTTCAGGGGGATTTACATGGTCGGAGCGAGAGGATTCGAACCTCCGACCCCCTGCTCCCGAAGCAGGTGCGCTACCAGGCTGCGCTACGCTCCGACCGTGTGGGGCGGGAGTTACCGAACCCCGAAGGTATTTGCAAGGGGGATTCGTGCGGCTATCTGCGCGTTCCCGCATTCAGCGCCCGTTGCAGGATCGAGGGCCGCGGCGTGGTGACGGTTTCGGTGCGGCCGCGGGTCCGCAGCACCGGGGTGTTTTGTGACACGTCGGCGGTGCTTTCGCGCCAGACGATGTAAAGCCCGGACAGAATCACCACCCCCGCGCCGACCACCGTCTGGGTGTCGACCGGCTCGCGGAACAGCACCCAGCCGAAGAAGACCGCCCAGAGGATCTGCGAATATTGCATCGGCGCAACGATCACCGCCTCGCCCAGCCGATAGGCCAGGATCGAGAGAAAGGCCGCGACAAGACCGAAGAGCGCGACGACCGCCATCAGCCCAAGGTCGGGCAGCTGCAACGGCACCCAGACGAAGGGCAGCGCCGCCCCCATCGCCAGGAAGTTGCCCAGAAGCGGCGACAGAAGCAGCACGACCGAGCGTTCCTCGTGGCCGATCTTGCGCACGATCACCGAGGCAAGCGCCCCGCAGAAGGCGGCGAAGACTGCGGCCAAATGCCCGAGGCCCAGTTCGGCCTGGCCGGGGCGGACGACGATGATCACCCCGATCAGCCCGACGACGACCGCGGCCCAGCGGTGCCAGCCGACACGCTCGCCCAGGATCGGAATCGCCATGATCGTCAGCAAAAGCGGCATGGCGAACAAAAGCGGATAGACCTGCGCCAGCGGCAGATGCGCAAAGGCATAAAAGGCGCTGACCGAGGTGGCGACCGTGGCGACCGCGCGCAGGATCACCCAGAACGGCCGCACCGGGCGCAGGCTGCCCGCGCGGGGATCACGCAGCAGGATCACCGTCAGCAAGGGAAAGGACAGCAGCGCGGCAAAGAAGATGATCTGCACCGCGGAATAGCTGTAGCCCAGCTGCTTCACCACCGCGTCATGCGTGGCATAGATCGCCATCGACAGAAGCCCCAGACCGGCCCCTTTCGCGTTCTGCTTTCCCGAATGCATGGATGTCCTCCGTTACCGCTGACAATCGCGCCGAAGCGCCCCGGATGCAAGCGGTGGCAATGAAAACGGCGCGGGGTGGTTACCCCCGCGCCGTCCTGTCGTCTGGTCGGAAGATCAGAGGCTGGCGTTCAGCGCCGCAAGAATCTTGTCGCCCATTTCGGTGGTCGACACCGGCTGGCCACCCTCGGGGCCCATCAGATCGGCGGTGCGGACGCCATCGGCCAGGACTGTCTCGATCGCCTTTTCCAGCCGGGTGGCCTCGTCGCCCTGATCGAAGCTGTAGCGCAGCGCCATCGCGAAGGAGAGGATGCAGGCGATCGGGTTCGCCTTGCCCTGCCCCGCGATATCGGGCGCCGAGCCGTGCACGGGCTCATACATCGCCTTCGGACGGCCATTCGCCATCGGCGCGCCAAGGCTGGCCGAGGGCAGCATGCCGAGCGAGCCGGTCAGCATCGCGGCGCAGTCGGAGAGCACGTCGCCAAAGAGGTTGTCGGTCACGATCACGTCGAACTGCTTCGGCCGCCGGACCAGCTGCATCGCGCCGTTGTCGGCATACATGTGGCTGAGTTCCACGTCCGGGTATTCGTTGTCATGCACCCATTGCACTTCCTCGCGCCACAGGATGCCCGATTCCATGACGTTGGCCTTCTCCATCGAGCAGACCTTGTTGTTCCGACGGCGCGCCAGCTCAAAGGCCGATCGCGCCACGCGGCGGATTTCCTCGGTGGTGTAGACTTGGGTGTTGATGCCCACGCGCGAGCCGTCGGGCTGGGTGGTGATGCCGCGCGGCGTGCCGAAATAGACGCCCGAGGTCAGTTCGCGCACGATCATGATATCCAGACCGGCGACGACATCCTTTTTCAGCGAGGAAAAATCGGCCAGCGCGTCAAAGCACTGCGCCGGGCGCAGGTTCGCGTAAAGGTCCATCTCCTTGCGCAGACGCAGCAGGCCGCGTTCCGGCTTCACCGAGAAATCGAGCACGTCATATTTCGGCCCGCCGACAGCGCCCAGCAGCACGGCATCGACTTCCTGCGCTTTCGCCATCGTCGCATCGGCCAGCGGCACGCCGTGGACATCATAGGCGGCCCCGCCGACCAGATCCTCGCTGACGTCGAAGGCAAGCCCGCGCTTGTCCCCATACCAGGAAATGATCTTCTTCACTTCGGCCATGACTTCGGGGCCGATGCCGTCACCGGCAAGGATGAGAAGGGAAGGGTTGGCCATCGTTTTCTCCAATGGAACAAGGGTTTCAAGCGGCCTAGCCGAGGGCCGGGGCGGGGTCAAGCGCGGGTCTTACGGCAGCGCCAGATCGACCCACACAAGACGGTGTTTGCTGGCCCGCGGATCGCCCAGCGTGCCCGCCGCCTGCACCTTCAGCCCGGCGGCTGGCAGGATGTAATCCACCCGCAGCGGCCCGACCGTGCCGCCGAAATCGGCGGTGGCCAGCGGATGGCCCGCGGGCGCGTCGGTGGCGGTCGGGCGCGGGTCCTGCAGCCGCGGATCGGCCAGCAGCTTGCGCATCGCTGCGCGTTGTCCTTCGCCGCGGTCGGGGTCAAGATTTGCCAGCCCCATGAGCACGAAAGGCGCAGACGACCCCGCCCGGGCAAGATAGTGCCGCCAGAACGCGGTTTCATCGGCATTACGACGGCCGTTGCGATCCTCGGGACCGTCGAAAACCGGCGTCGTGGCGGCATAGGCCCAGATGTGCAAGGCCCCTGCCCCGGTCTGCACCGGCACGTCCCAGAACGCGGTCGAGGCAAGCCGCTGCACCGCCCCGGCACCCTCTGGCAGGTCCGCCTGCGGCAGCTGCGATCCGGGCAGATCCGCCCACAGGAAGGCCGAGAAATCCCGCGCCTGATCCGTCAGGATCGGCCGTTTCGAGAGCAGCGCCAGGCCATGCTGGCCGGTGAACTGCCCGTAGCCCTGCGCGTCGCGGGGCTCGGAGAACCTGCCGTTGCCGTCGATGTCGAAACCGGTGTCGTTCCCGGTGTTGGGCTGCGGCGCATGGGCAAAGGGGTAGTCAAGCCCCTGCCCCGCCAGCCGCCTTTGCAAGGCGCCCAGCGCCTCGGCGCGATAGTCCCAGTCGAGATCGGTCAGCAGCAGAACATCCGCTTTCGCTTCGGCGATCAGCGCGATGGCAGCCGTGATCTGCGGATCATTCCCCTTTTGCAGCGCCGCCAGCACCAGCCCGGGACCGGGGCGCGACAGGCCGGGGGAAAAGGTCGCCAGCCGCAGCGTCTCGGCCGCGGCGGGAAGGCCGAGGAAAACCGCGATCAGGCCGGATGCAACTCCGCCAAGCCCGAGACGCGGCGTTTTTCCTCGATCATGCTGGCCACCCGGCCCATCGCGATGCCGCGCATGAACAGGCTGGCGGGAAGGAAGGCCCATGCCGTCACCGTCCAGATCATCGTATGCGGCGATTCAAGCGTCACCGGGGAAAAGCCCGCCGAAAGCGCCTTGATCACCGCCGGAATCAGGAAGGGCAAAAGGAAGCCCAGCGCAATGTTGAACCAGGCGTCGCGGCGCAGCCGTTCGACCACGTCGCCACCCGCCGTGGGGTCGAAGGTCGGCAGGTTGACCCATACGTTGAACCCCTGCCCCGAGGTCGGCCAGCCCGTCGCCCGGATCATCACCCAGAAATACCCCAGCGTGAGCAGCGAGGTCATGTAGGCGATGCCGCCTGCGGTGCGGACGATCCCGATCTGCCCGGCCGAGGCGTCGGCGGGCAGCATCAGCACCAGAAGCCGCACCGGGGAATAGGGCAGGTCGATCGCGCGTGCCATCGCCGAGCCCAGCACATCGACGAAGAGCGTCAGCGTCGAAGGTTCGGTCCGGGCCAGAACCACCATCGACAGCATCCCCACCGTCGCCACAAGCGAGGCGTAGCGGATGCGGTTGAAGGGCGGCGCATCGCGAAACTCGATCAGCCCGGGATAGACCGAGGCATATTCGAAAAAGGTCAGCGCGGCGGCAAAAAGCCCGACCAGCGCCACGATCTGGCCGGTGTCGTCGCTGACGGTGGGAAGCAGCAGCGACGGCATGGCAATGACCGCAAGGACCAGAATTGCCCGCACCAATGCGCCCAGATAACGTGCCACCACGATTCTGCCCTTTGCCCTTGCCAGCTCCGATGCTTTGCCGGAGCCGTGCCAGTCGTTGCCGCCGATTGTGGCGAACTGCCTCATTCTTGCCATGAAATTGCCCTGTTTCGTCGGGGGTGGCAACGGATGCTTAACGTCTCGGTCCATAATCGGACGTTTTCTGGGAAGAACTAGTGCGCGAATGCATCAATTTTGGTGCAAAAATAAGGCCGCCCAGTGGGCGGCCCTTCATCTTGTGCTTCAAGGGGTTGGCGCCACTAACGGGCTCAGACCCAGGGGCGGGCCTGCGCCGATTGCGACTCGAAACTGTCGATGGCGGCGGCCTTTTCCAGCGTCAGCCCGATGTCATCGAGCCCGTTCAGCAGGCAGTGCTTCTTGAAGGCATCGACCTCGAATTTGATCACCTGACCGTCCGAGGTGGTGATTTCCTGCGCTTCCAGATCCACCGTCATCCGGGCGTTTTCGCCGCGGTCGGCATCCTTCATCAGCACCTCGACCTGTTCGGCGGGCAGCACGATCGGCAGCATCCCGTTCTTGAACGCGTTGTTGAAGAAGATATCCGCAAACGAGGTCGAGACGATCACCTTGATGCCGAAATCGGCCAAGGCCCAGGGCGCATGTTCGCGCGAGGAGCCGCAGCCGAAATTGTCGCCCGCGATCAGGATTTCCGTCTTGCGGTATTGCGGCTTGTTGAGCACGAAATCGGGGATCTCGTTGCCCGCGCGGTCATAGCGCATCTCGTCGAAGGCATGCACGCCCAGGCCGGTGCGCTTGATCGTTTTCAGGAACCCCTTCGGGATGATCATGTCGGTGTCGATGTTGACAAGCGGCATGGGGGCGGCGATGCCGGTGAACTTTTCGAACTTTTTCATGGCTTTGCCCCTTCAGATCAAGTCACGGACATCGGTCAGGTGGCCGGTCAGCGCGGCGGCTGCGGCCATTTCCGGGCTGACCAGATGGGTGCGGCCCTTGTAGCCCTGACGGCCCTCGAAATTGCGGTTCGAAGTCGAGGCGCAGCGCTCGTATTCGCCCAGCTGGTCGGGGTTCATCGCAAGGCACATGGAACACCCGGCCAGACGCCATTCAAAGCCCGCGTCGATGAAGATCTGGGCGATGCCCTCTTCCTCGGCCTGATGACGGACCAGACCCGAGCCCGGAACCACCATCGCTCGCATGCCGGGCTTGATCTTCTTGCCTTCGACGATCTTCGCCGCGGCGCGCAGGTCTTCGATGCGGCCGTTGGTGCACGACCCGATGAAGACCGTGTCGATGGCGATATCGGTCAGTTTCTGACCCGGGGTCAGGCCCATGTAGTCGAGCGAGCGCTTCACGGCCTCGACCTTGCCGCCGGTGAAATCCTCGGGCGCGGGAACGACGGCCGAGATCGGCAGCACGTCCTCGGGGCTGGTGCCCCAGGTGACGACGGGCTCGATATCCTCGCCGCGGATGGTCACGACCTTGTCGAAATGCGCGCCTTCATCGGTGAAAAGCGTCTTCCACCAGGCCAGCGCGGCTTCGAACTGCGCGCCTTTCGGTGCATGGGCGCGACCGCGGACATAGTTGAAGGTGGTTTCATCGGGGGCGATCAGACCGGCGCGGGCACCGCCCTCGATCGCCATGTTGCAGACCGTCATCCGGCCTTCCATCGAGAGCGACCGGATCGCCTCGCCGCAATATTCGATCACATGGCCGGTGCCGCCCGCGGTGCCGGTGAGGCCGATCACGGCCAGCGTGATGTCCTTGGCGGTGACGCCCGGACGCAGCTGGCCGGTGATTTCCACCTTCATGTTCTTCGATTTCTTCTGGATCAGCGTCTGCGTCGCCAGAACATGCTCGACTTCCGAGGTGCCGATGCCATGCGCCAGCGCGCCAAAGGCGCCATGGGTGGCGGTGTGGCTGTCACCGCACACCACCGTCATGCCCGGCAGCGTCCAGCCCTGTTCCGGGCCGACGATATGCACGATGCCCTGACGGATGTCGGTCACCGGATAATAATGGATGCCGAAATCCTTGGCGTTCCGGTCCAGCGCCTCGACCTGGATCCGGCTTTCCTCGTTTTCGATGTGTTTTTCACGGCCCTCGGTGGTGGGGACGTTGTGATCCGGCACGGCGATGGTCTTTTCCGGGCAGCGGACCTTGCGACCGGCCAGGCGCAGGCCTTCGAAGGCCTGGGGGCTGGTCACTTCATGGACCAGATGGCGGTCGATATAGAGCAGGCAGGTGCCATCGGCGTCTTCGCTGACGACATGGGCATCCCAGATCTTGTCATAAAGGGTCTTCGGAGCGGACATGGCTCTCTCTTTGGATAGCTGAGGAAGATCGTGGCCGAAACGGCCGGGCAGACAGGGGCGGACACCCCGCGGCCGACATCAAAGTCGGGCGAGGATGGAACGGCTTTCGCCGTAAAAGCGTTCCCGAAGCCGGGCGCGATCGTCCATGTCGAAGATGCGGATCATGGCCGCGATATAGGCCAAGGCGGGTCTTGACGCAAGGAAATTGGCCGCGATGTGACACCCTTTGCCACGGCTTCAGCAATTCTGTCGCCCATCGGTTGAGATTTCGCCCCCGCGATGTTAGGTTTGGCTTCGACCTGGCGCCCGGGGTTAGTGGCGTGTGGAGTTTCGGAGGACAATGTCCTGTCTCATCTCAATGCCGCGCCCGTCGCTTCGGGTGCACCGGTGGCAGCCATGACCATGAATGTCACGGATGCCGAAACGAGCGATCAGGTGCTGGCGCTCGTGCTGTCTTCCCTCGACGACGACAAGGCGGAAGACATCGTTTCGATCGATCTGCGCGGTCGGTCCTCGATTGCCGATCACATGGTGATCTGCTCGGGCCGGTCGTCGCGTCAGGTCGGCGCCATCGCCGAAAAGCTGACGGAACGGCTGAAGGAAGCCTTTGGCCGCAGCTGCAAGATCGAGGGCAAGGATCAGGGCGACTGGGTTCTGATCGACGCCACCGATGTGATCGTGCATGTCTTCCGCCCGGAAGTGCGCGAATTCTATCAGCTGGAAAAGATGTGGATGCCGACCGGCGCCAAGGTCTGATCGGCGCATGAAGGTCAGCATCTGCGCGGTGGGCAAGCTGCGCAAGGGCCCCGAGCTGGATCTGATCACCGATTATCTGGACCGCTTCGGCAAGGCCGGGCGGTCCTTTGGTCTTGGGCCGGCCACGATCCTTGAGGTCGAGGACAAGCGCAATCTGGGCATGGAGGCCGAGGCGGCGCTTCTGGAACGTGCGATTCCCGCCGGATCGGTGCTGGTGACGCTGGACGAGCGGGGGGATCTGGTCTCCTCGCCCGATTTTGCCACGCGGCTGGGCGGCTGGCGCGATGCGGCGCGGGATGTGACGTTCATCATCGGCGGCGCCGACGGGATCGCGCCTGCGCTGCGGGCGAAGGCGGACTGGTCGCTCTCCTTCGGCAAGATGGTCTGGCCGCATATGCTGGTGCGGGTGATGCTGGCCGAGCAGCTCTACCGCGCCGGGCAGATTCTGGCGGGCACGCCCTATCATCGCGTCTGATCCCGCCGAACTTGCCGTTTCGGCCGGGGCAGCGTAGGAAGGGGCAAATTCGTCAGGAGGCGCCGATGACCCGTCCGAAACCCGTTGTTCTGTGCATTCTCGATGGCTGGGGCGAGCGCGCCGAGACCGAGGGCAACGCGCCAAAACTGGCCCATACGCCGAACCTGAACCGGGTCTTTGCGACCTGCCCGAAAGCGACGCTGATCACCCATGGCAATGATGTCGGCCTGCCCAGCGGGCAGATGGGCAATTCGGAAGTGGGGCACACCAACATCGGCGCCGGGCGCGTCGTGGCGATGGATCTGGGCCAGATCGACCTTGCGATCGAGGATGGCTCGTTTTTCCAAAACGCACCGATCCTTGAATTCATTGAGAAAGTGAAAGCCGCGGGCGGTCGCGCGCATCTGATGGGTGTCGTGTCCGATGGCGGCGTGCATGGCCATATCGAACATGTTCTGGCGGCCTGCAAGATGATTGCCGGGGCAGGGGTTCCGGTCGTGCTGCATGCGATCACCGATGGCCGCGATGTCGCCCCGGATTCCGCGGCGCGGTTTGTCGATGATCTTTGCGCGCGTCTGCCCGCGGGCTGCAGCGTTGCCACCGTGATCGGCCGCTACTGGGCGATGGACCGCGACAACCGCTGGGAACGCGTCGGCACCGCCTTTGATGCGATGGTGAAAGGGCAGGGGTTCAGCGCCGCAACGCCCGCCGAGGCCGTCGCGCAAAGCTACGCGAAAGGCGAGATGGACGAATTCATCAAGCCGACGGTGATTGCGGGCTATACCGGCACGGCAGACAACGATGGCTTCTTCTGCCTGAACTTCCGCGCCGACCGGGCGCGGGAAATCCTGCGCACGCTGGGCGAGCCGGGCTTTGCGGAATTCGACGTCTCGGCGCGGCCGCATTGGTCAGCGATGCTGGGGATGGTGGAATATTCGGTCACGCATAACGCCTACATGACCGCCGCTTACCCCAAGCGCGATATCGTCAACACCTTGGGCGAATGGGTGTCGAAACAGGGGCTGACCCAGTTCCATCTGGCCGAGACCGAGAAATATCCGCATGTGACCTTCTTCCTGAATGGCGGCAAGGAAGCGCCCTGGGCGGGCGAAGATCGCTACATGCCGAAATCGCCGAAAGTGGCGACCTATGACCTGCAGCCCGAGATGTCGGCGCCCGAGGTCACCGACAAATTCGTCGAGGCGATCGAAAAGGGCTATGACCTGATCATCGTCAACTATGCCAACCCGGACATGGTCGGGCACACGGGCAGCCTTCCCGCCGCGATCAAGGCCTGCGAGGAGATCGACCGCGATCTGGGCCGGGTGCTGGCGGCGCTGGAAAAGGCCGGGGGGGCGATGATCATCACTGCCGATCACGGCAATTGCGAAACCATGATCGACCCGGTGACGGGCGGGCCGCATACCGCGCATACGACGAACCTTGTTCCGGTGACGCTGGTCGGCGGCCCCGCCGGGGTGCGGCTGCATCCGGGGCGGCTTTCGGATCTGGCGCCGACGCTTCTGGATCTGATGCAGCTGCCCGTGCCGCCGGAAATGACCGGCAAGACGCTGATCGACAGATGATCCGTCAGGCGGTCCTTGCCTTCCTTTTTTCGGCGGGGGCGGCCTTGGCCAGCCCTGCCGGTGACGTGGCACAAAAGGCCGCCGAGGATCTGCGCGCCTCGATCGAGGCTTTGGATGCGGCGCAGACCAAGGCCGACCGGGTGGCGGCGCTGACGCGGACGATCTCGGCCTATGAAAAGGGCCTGGGCGCGCTGCGCGACGGGCTGCGCCGTGCCGCTGTGCGCGAGGCCGAGATCCGCGCGAAATTCGAGGCGAAACGCGAAGATATCGGTCGGTTGCTGGGCGTGATGAGCACGATGAGCGGCACCGAGGGGCCGCTGCTGCTGCTGCATCCCTCGGGGCCCTTGGGCACGGCGCGGTCGGGAATGATGCTGGGCGCGGTGACGCCCGCGCTGCAGGCCGAGGCGGAAAGGATGCGCGCCGATCTGATCGAGATCGAAGACCTGCGCGCGGTGCAGGGCAATGCGCAGAAGGTGCTGGAAACCGGGCTGGCCTCGGTGCAGGCGGCGCGGACGGCTTTGTCGAAGGCGGTGGCGGATCGGTCGAAACTGCCGCGCCGCTATCTGGAGGAACCCGAAGAGCTGCGCGAGCTGGTCGAAAGCGTCGATACGCTGGAGGGGTTCGCCTCGGGTCTGGCCGATCTTGAAGGCGATATCGGCCCGCCGCTCGAAGATTTCGCAGGCGCCAAGGGCAGCTTGCCGATGCCGGTTCTGGGCACGGTGCTGCGCAAGTTCGACGAGGCCGATGCGGCGGGCATCCGCCGTCCGGGGCTGGTGGTGGCGACGGCGCCCGCGGCCCTGGTGACGACGCCCTGGCCCGCCACGATCCGCTATCGCGGCCCGCTTCTCGACTACGGAAATGTGATGATCCTGGAACCGGCGGAAGGCTATCTTCTTGTTCTGGCGGGGCTTGGCAGTGTCTATGGTGAGACCGGCGACGTGCTGGCCGCGGGGGCCCCGGTCGGGCTGATGGGCGGGCGCGAACCCGGGGCACAGGAATTCGGCGAGGATTTCCTGAAGAACGCGCAGATGGGGAGTGGCGCCACGCGCTCGGAGACGCTTTATATCGAGTTGAGGAAGGGCAAGAAGCCCGTGGACCCCGCGCCATGGTTCACCCCGACGAAAGACCAGAACAAGGGCTGAAAATGAAGAAATTCGTCATTGCCGCACTGGGCGGAACAATCGCCGGGACGCTGCTCTCGGTGCAGGTGGCGCCGCTGCTGGCGGAGGAGGCGTCGAAACCGGCCTCGGTCTATCAGGAGCTGGACCTGTTTGGCGACGTGTTCCGGCGCATCCGCGGCGATTACGTCGAACAGGTCGACGACAAGAAGCTGATCGAGGCGGCGATCAACGGGATGCTGTCCTCGCTGGATCCGCATTCGAGCTACATGCCCGCCGACGAATATGACGACATGAAGGTGCAGACGCGCGGCTCTTTCGGCGGTCTGGGCATCGAAGTGACGATGGAAAATGGCGCGGTCAAGGTGGTCTCGCCGATGGACGGCACCCCGGCCTCGGCGGCGGGGATCCTGTCGGGCGATTTCATCACCCATGTGAACGGCGAAAGCCTGATGGGGCTGACGCTGGATGATGCGGTGGACAAGATGCGCGGCCCGGTCGGCAGCGAGGTGACGCTGAAGATCGTGCGCGAAGGCAAGACCGAGCCCTTTGACGTGACGCTGACCCGTGACACGATCAAGCTGACCGCGGTCAAGGGGCGGCTGGAGGCCAATACGGCGATCCTGCGCATCACCACCTTCAACGACCAGACCTTCCCGAACCTGCAGGAAAGCCTGAAGAAGGTCGCCGAGGAAGCGGGCGGCATCGACAAGCTGAACGGGGTGATCCTGGATCTGCGCAACAACCCGGGCGGGCTTTTGACGCAGGCGATCGCGGTGTCGGATGCCTTCCTCGACAAGGGCGAGATCGTCTCCACCCGCGGCCGCAAGCCCGAGGAAAGCGAGCGGTTCAACGCCACGCCGGGCGATCTGGCGCAGGGCAAGCCGATTGTCGTTCTGATCAACGGCGGCTCTGCCTCGGCTTCGGAAATCGTCACCGGGGCGTTGCAGGATCATCACCGCGCCATCGTCGTGGGGACGAAAAGCTTCGGCAAGGGCTCGGTGCAGACGGTCATTCCGGTGCAAAATGACGGCGCGATGCGGCTGACCACCTCGCGCTATTATACGCCCTCGGGGCGGTCGATCCAGGCTTTGGGGATTGCCCCCGACATCGTCGTGCCGCAACCGCCCGCCGCACCCGAGACCGACAAGGCCGAGGACACCCCGGAAACCCGGTCCGAAGCCGATCTGCGCGGCGTGCTGTCGAACGACTCGATGACCGAGGACGAGAAGAAGCAGGCCGAGGATGAACGCGCCAAGGCCGAGGAGGCCGCAAAGCTGCGGCTGGAGGATTTCCAGCTGGCCTACGGGATCGACATCATCAAGGGGCTGGCGGTCGCCGGTCAGACGCTGGTGCCGGTCGATGAGCCGAAAGCCGCCGCGAAGCCGTAATCCTGGACCGGGGGCCGAAAGGCCCCCTTGCCACATGAGGACAAGATGACCCCCGAAGAGCTTGCCGCGCTGCCCTATCGCAAGAATGTCGGCCTTGTGCTGATCAATGCCGAAGGTCTGATCTTTGCCGGTCAGCGCATCGACAATCCGGGCCATGCCTGGCAGATGCCGCAAGGGGGCATCGATGCGGGCGAACGGCCGAAGGAAGCCGCGCTGCGCGAGTTGCAGGAGGAAACCGGGGTCCGGCCGGATCTGGTCGAGAAACTCGCCAAGACCGAGGATTGGCTGGTCTATGACCTTCCCGAAGAGCTGATCGGCAATATCTGGGGCGGGAAATATCGCGGCCAAAAGCAGAAATGGTTCCTGTTCCGCTTTCTCGGCCAGGACAGCGATGTGAATATCGCCACCGAGCACCCGGAATTTTCGGTCTGGCGCTGGATGGAACCGGCGGAACTGGTGGAAAAGATCGTGCCCTTCAAGCGCGCCGTCTATGAGCAGGTGTTCGACAGTTTCGCCGAACACCTGAAGAAATGATCTGAGCCGTCAGAAATCGAGGCCAAGATCGAAGGTGCGCGCCGAATGGGTCAGCGCGCCCGAGGAGATGTAATCGACTCCGGTCGCGGCGACTTCGGCGATGCGGTCCAGCCGCATGTTGCCCGAGGCTTCCAGCACGACGCGGCCCTTGGTCAGCGCCACCGCCGCGCGCAGGGTCGGCGTGTCCATGTTGTCGAGCAAGATCACGTCGGCGCCGCCGATCGAGAGCGCCTGTTCCAGCTGATCAAGGCTGTCGACCTCCAGCTCGACGCGCATCATGTGGCTGCGGGCGGCTTTCGCGGCCTCCAGCACGGCGCGGATGCCCCCCGCGGCGGCGATGTGATTGTCCTTGATCAGGATCGCATCCGACAGGCCGAAGCGGTGGTTCGAGCCGCCGCCATGGGCGACCGCGGTTTTCTCGATCAGGCGCAGGCCGGGGGTGGTTTTCCGCGTGCAGGTGATGCGGGTCTTGGTGCCGCGGGTTTGTGCGACGAAACTGGCGGTCAGGCTGGCAATGCCGGTCATCCGGCCGGCAAAGTTGAGCGCAACCCGTTCCCCCATCAGGATGGACGCCGCCGAGCCCGAAATCGTCATCAGGCATTGGCCCTTGCCGCAGGGATGGCCATCGGCGACATGGGTCGTGACGGCCAGCGCCGGATCGACCAGGCGAAAGGCAAGGGCGGCGACCTGCATGCCCGAAACCACCCCTTCCTCGCGGGCGTTCACCCGGGCCTCATACCGCGTCGTGGCGGGGACAACGGCGCGGGTGGTGACATCGCCCATCGGCGAAAGATCTTCCATCAGCGCGGCGCGGATCACGGGTTCGAGCAGGAAATCGGGCAGGTTGGTCATTCTTCCTCCAGCGCGCGGGACCGGATGGCCAGCGCTTCGGTCAGGGTCAGAAAGCTGCGTTTGGCCTGAACAGGGTCTGTTTTCGGGTAATCGGAGCGGTAATGACCGCCCCGGCTTTCGGTGCGGATCAGCGCCGCGGCGGCAATCAGCGTCGCGGTGGCGGTCATGTTACGCAGCGCCTCGCGCTCGGCCTTGGCCTCGATTTCCGCAAGCGTGCGCAGGGCGGCTTTCAGCCCCGCGGCGTCGCGGACAACCCCGACGCCATCGGTCATCGCCTGCCGCAGCCGGGCCACGGCGACCTCGTCCACCGGGGCACCGCCCGCGGGGAAGGACAGGGCAACGCTCTCGGCCGGTGTCACGGGGACCGTTTCGGCAATGCCCTCGGCACAGATGCGGGCAAAGACGAGGGCTTCCAGAAGCCCGTTCGAGGCCAGCCGGTTGGCCCCATGCAGCCCGGTCGAAGAGGCCTCGCCGCAGACCCAGAGCCGGTTCAGCGAGGATCGGCCGCGGTCATCGACCGCAATCCCGCCCATGTGATAATGCGCGGCGGCGGCCACCGGGATCGGCTGCGAAACAGGGTCTATTCCAGCTGAAAAGCAGGCTTCGGCCACGGCGGGAAAGCGTTTCGGCAGCTCGGCCCCCAGCACTTGGCGCGTATCCAGAACCGGGTTCCGCCCCGCCTGTCGTTCCAGATAGACGGCGCGGGCAACGATGTCGCGCGGCGCCAGTTCGGCATCGGGATGGATCGCCCGCATGAAGCGTTCACCCCGGTCATTGAGCAGAACGGCGCCTTCACCGCGCAGGGCCTCGGTCGCCAAGGGGGCCGGGTCTTCGCCCGTCGCAATCGCCGTCGGGTGGAATTGCACGAATTCCGCATCGGCGATCTGCGCGCCCGCCCGGGCGGCCATGCCGATGACCTGACCGCGGATGCGCGGCGGGTTCGTCGTGACGGCAAAAAGCCCGCCCGAGCCGCCGCCCGCCAGCAGCACCGCAGGGGTTCGGATCAGCACACGGCCGGTCGAGGCGGCGGCGGATTCGACCCAAAGCCCGGTGACAGCACCGTTTTCGACCTCGAGCCGCGTCGCGATCACGCCCTCGATCACCTGAACGGAGGGGCAGGCCCGCACGGCGGAAATCAGCGTCTGCATGATCTCGTAGCCCGCCTGATCGCCCTTGACCCGCACGACACGGGGGCGGGAATGGGCGGCCTCGCGCGACATCACGTAATCGCCCTGCGCATCGCGGTCGAAAGGCGCCCCAAGCGCGGTCAGGTCAAGAATGCGGTCCCGGGCTTCCTGTGTCACCAGCCGGGCGATGGCCGCATCGACCGTGCCCGCGCCCGCGGTTTCGGTGTCCTTCGCGTGATCCTCGGCGCTGTCGGGCGGCGCCATCGCGGCAGCCACACCGCCCTGCGCCCAGGCCGAGGAAGCGCCTTCGCCCAAGGTTTCGGGCGAGATCACCAGAACCGGATGCGGCGCCAGTTTCAGCGCCGCGTAAAGCGCCCCCAGCCCCGCGCCGACAATGACGACGCGCGGCGTCTCGATCACGGACTCGGTCACCGGGCCAGCTTTCGCGACAGGTCGATCATGCGCTCGACCGCCAAACGCGCCTTGCCCGCGATGGCGGGATCCACGGTGACCTCTTCGGTGCCCGCATGCAGCGACCACAGGATCTTTTCCAGCGTGATCATCTTCATGTAGGGGCACATGTTGCAGGGCCCCAGAAATTCGACCGAGGGCAGGGCATCGGCGATGTTCGAGGCCATCGAACATTCGGTGACCAGCATCACCTGCGCCGGTTTTTCGCGCGTGACGAAATCGATCATCCCCGCGGTCGAGCCGGAGAAATCCGCCTCGGCCACCACATCGGGGGGGCATTCCGGATGGGCGATGATCTTCGTGCCGGGGTGATAGCTGCGGAAATCGCGCAGATCTTGCGGCGTGTATTGTTCATGCACGATGCAGGAGCCCGCCCACCAGACGACGTTTTTCTGCGGCACGGCTTTCGCCACATTCTGCGCCAGATACTGGTCGGGCGTCATGATGATCGTGGGTTCGGGCAGGGCTGCGACGATCTGCGCCGCATTGGCCGAGGTGCAGCAGATGTCCGAGGCTGCCTTGACCGCCGCCGTGGTGTTGACATAGCTGACCACCGGCGCCCCGGGATATTGCGCCCGCATCTGCGCGATCCCCTCGGGCGTGATGCTTTCGGCCAGCGAACAGCCCGCCTGCGCATCCGGGATCAGGACGCGCTTGGCCGGGTTCAGGATCTTTGACGTTTCCGCCATGAAATGCACGCCGCATTGCACGATCGTCTCGGCCTCGACCTTGGTCGCCTCGATCGCCAGCTGCAGGCTGTCACCCACGACATCGGCAACGCCATGGTAAATCTCCGGCGTCATGTAGTTATGCGCCAGGATCACCGCGTTCTTTTCGCGCTTGAGCCGGTTGATCGCGCGGATATAGGGCGCGTGGCGGGCGAAATCGGGCAGGGGGATCACCCGCCCCATGCGGGCGTGAACCTCGGCCATCTCCTCGGCCAGCGTCAGCGAGGGCGCCAGATCATAGGCCTCGGCCAGAGAAGCGCGCATCGTAGCGAAGTCCAGCATGGGCTCCCTCCCCAAAACTGCGAACGCCCTAAACTGCGAACGCGATGCATCTAATGGCTGCGGGGCGGGGATGGAATGGGAAAATTGCCGCAAGGCTGCGTTTTGTGAAATTTATGTGTCAGCTGCGCCGCTTCCAGATCGCACCCTCGCCCAGTTTCGCGACAAAGGCGGCATGGGCTTCGGCCTCGGCCTCGGTGAGGCGCGGGGGCAGGGGAACCGGACGCGGGCGGGGCCGCCATTCGGTGCTGGAAACCGCGGATTTGGCCTGAACAGGGTCGATATTCAGCCCGAAACCGGGCTGCCTGCCGCCGATCAGTTCCAGATAGACTTCGGCCAGAATCTCGGAATCGAGCAGGGCGCCGTGCAGGGTCCGGGCCGAATTGTCGATGCCGAAACGACGGCACAGCGCATCGAGCGTCGCGGGCGAGCCGGGAAATTTTCGCCGCGCCATCGCCAGCGTATCCAGCGCCCGATCCATGGGGAGCAGCGGTTTTTGCACCCAGCCCAGTTCGGCATTCAGGAATTTCATGTCAAAGGCGGCGTTGTGGATCACCAGCTTCGAGTCATCGCCGATGAAATCGAGGAAATCCTGGGCGATTGCCCCGAATTTCGGCTTGTCGCGCAGAAAATCATCGCCAAGCCCGTGCACGGCAAAGGCTTCCTGCGGCATCGCGCGTTCGGGGTTGATGTATTGATGATAGGTCCGCCCGGTGGGGACGTGGTTCATCAGCTCGACGGCGCCGATTTCGACGATGCGATGCCCTTCGGAGGGTTCAAATCCGGTGGTTTCGGTATCAAGGACGATCTCACGCATGGCGGCTCCGCAGGGTTGCGATCAGCTTTCGCACTTCGGCGCGGGTCTGTTCAAGGGTCAAGGTCTCGATCACATGATCGGCGCGACGGCGCTTTTCCGCGTCGGGCAGCTGGCGGGCCAGGATCATCTCCAGCTGGGTTTCGGTCATCTGGCCGCGGGCAAGGACGCGGGCGCGTTGCACATCGGGCGCGGCGGTGACGACAAGCACGGCGTCGCAATCCCTGTCGGCGCCGGTTTCATAAAGCAGCGGAATGTCGAGAAGGATCAGATCCGCCGTTTCATGCGCCAGCAAGAAGGCCTGCCGCGCGGCCTGCACCAGCGGGTGAACCACCGATTCCAGCCGGAACAGAGCCTGTTTGTCGGCTTGCAGCAGGGTCTTCAGTCGGTCGCGATCCACCGCGCCATCGCGGATCGCGTCGGGGAAGATCGCGGACAGGGGCGCGACCGCGGCGCCGCCCTTGGCGTAAAGCGCATGCACGGTGGCGTCGGCATCCCAGACCGGAATGCCTTCTTCGGCGAAAAGCCGCGCCGTCGTCGATTTTCCCATGCCGATCGAGCCGGTCAGACCGAGACGGAACGGGCCTTTCATGCCGCCAGAACCACGGCGCGCAATTCCGGGGTGACCTCGGGGCGGCGGCCGAACCAGCGTTCAAAGCCGGGGACGGCCTGATGCAGGAGCATGCCAAGGCCGTCGACGGTGACACAGCCGCGGGCGGCGGCGGCGGTCAGGAAATCGGTGCGCAGGGGGGTGTAGACGCAGTCGGTGACGACCGCGGTCGGGGAAAGCGCATCCAGCGTCAGGTCGAAGGCGGCCTTGCCGGCCATGCCGAGCGAAGAGGTGTTGACCACGGTTGCGGCGCCGTCGAAGATCATCCCGACCTTCTCCCAATCCTGAACCACGACGCGGGGGCCGAATTCGGCGCAAAGCACCTCGGCCCGGGTGCGGGTGCGGTTGGAAATGCGGATCCCCGGGCAACCGGCCTCGAGCAGGGCGACGACGATGGCGCGGGCGGCACCGCCTGCGCCGATGACGGCGGCGGGGCCAGCCTTGGCCTGCCAGCCCGGGGCGCCCTCGATCAGATTGGCGAGAAAGCCGATACCATCGGTGTTGTCGGCGTGAATGCGGCCGGTTTCATCGAAAACCAGCGTGTTGGCCGCGCCGATCCGGGCGGCGCGGTCGGAAACCACATCGGCCAGGGCCAGCGCGGTTTCCTTGTGCGGAATGGTGATGTTGCAGCCGACGAACCCGGCTTTGGGAAGCGTCCGCAGCACGGCTTCCAGATCGCCCTCGGCCACGTCCATCGGGATGTAATGGCCGCGGATTCCATAGGTTTTCAGCCAGTGCCCATGCAGCGCGGGCGAGCGGGAATGATGGATCGGATGGCCGATCACCCCAGCCAGGGGAATGCGGGTCATGTCGTCAGATCTCCTCGGGCGCGCAGCCAGTTCAGAACCTCGATCAGGGGCAGGCCCAGAACGGCAAAGTAATCGCCCTCGACGGCGGAAAACAAGCGCACGCCTTCCTCTTCAAGCTTGTAGCAGCCGACGGCGTGGCGGATCGACTCCCAGTTGCGGGCGGTATAATCGGCGATGAAGGTCTCGGAGAGCGGATGCATGGTCAGGCGCACTTCGGCCAGATGACGCCAGAGCGGACGGCCGTCCTGCACCACGACGAGCGCGGACAAAAGCCGATGCGTCCGCCCCGAGAGCGCCCGTAGCTGCGCCCTCGCCTGATCCGGGCTTTCGGGTTTTGCGAAGATTTCGCCTTGCAATTCAAGCACTTGATCTGCGCCGAAAACCAGCGCGCCGGGATGGCGGGCGGATTGCTTCATCGCTTTCGCCTCGGCCAGCTGATCGGCGACATCGCGGGGCTTGGCGCCCTCGAGATCAAGCGCCTGGCGGATCGCCTCTTCATCGATGCGGGCGGGGGAGATCGTCACCGAAAGCCCGGCAGAACGCAGAAGCTGCGCGCGGATTTCGGAGGAAGAGGCCAGAACAAGGGGGGCCAGCATGTGGACCACCGTTGGGAAAACCGGAGGGCGACGCCTGGGGAGAAAGGGGGGCGCAAGATTTCCTCCCCGGGAAGGGGCGCGTTTGTCAAGGAACGAAAGGAGACTCTCCGCATGTGGGAAGGCCGAGAGGGCAGATGTGAGGAAGTGCCGCAACCCACAAGAACAAAACGGAACGCCCCCAATCCGTCCCCTTCGGTATCAACCACGCAAGCCGTTGATCTGAAACGAGATCGAAAGCTTATCAACAGGGTTTTGCAATCTGGCTTGCAGAGCTTTCAAGGCTTGGGAAAAGGTCTGGAAAACCGGGCTATCCACACTGTCCACAGCCCCTACAAAATCAACATCTTTTCTTTTCAAGAATTATTCTTAAGAAGAAGCCGACACAGGAGGCACAGATGTTCGAACTCGTCACGGATTTCCTTTCCGATTGGTATTTCTGGACGAAATCGCTGCATGTGATGTCGGTCCTGGCCTGGATGGCGGGGCTGTTCTATCTGCCGCGGCTTTACGTTTACCACGTCGAAGGCCTGAAAAAGCAGGGCGTCGTCCGTGGCAGCGAGATGGACCTGCTGTTTCAGCATCAGGAACGGATGCTGCTCAAGGCGATCATGAACCCGGCGGCGATCTCGACCTGGTTTTTCGGGCTTTGCCTGGTGTTCACGCCCGGCATCATCGACTGGAGCATGCAATGGCCCTGGATCAAGGGCGCCTGCGTGATCGCGATGACGGTGTTTCACATGTTCCTGGCACGGGCCCGGCACAAATTCGTCGATGGCACGAATGATCTGGCCGGTCGGCAATGGCGGATGATGAACGAAGTGCCGACGCTGCTGATGTTCCTGATCGTGATCGCGGTGATCGTGAAGTTCTGATTTCGTTGACTCGCCGCGGGCTTTGGGCGTAGAAGCGCCGCAGCCCCGGCCGTCCGGCCGCAGGTTCTGCCGAACCCTGACCCATGCTGCGCCGCCCCGAGGGGTCCCGGCGCCTTTCGCGGATGGATGCGAGATGACCGAACGTTTGAACCTTTCCGATCTCAAGGCGAAGAGCCCCAAGGACCTTCTGGCGATGGCCGAGGACTGGGAGATCGAAAACGCCTCGACGATGCGCAAGGGCGAGATGATGTTCTCGATCCTGAAAGAGCATGCCGAGGAAGGGGTCGAGATCGGCGGCGATGGCGTGCTGGAAGTGCTGCAGGACGGGTTCGGCTTCCTGCGCTCGCCCGAGGCGAACTATCTGCCCGGCCCGGATGACATCTACGTGTCGCCCGAGATGATCCGGCAATACAGCCTGCGCACCGGCGATACCGTCTGGGGGATCATCCGCGCGCCGGGCGAGAATGAACGCTATTTCGCGCTGACCGCGGTTGAGAAGATCAACTTCGAAGATCCCGAAAAGGCGCGTCACAAGGTCAGCTTCGACAACCTGACGCCGCTTTATCCCGACGAGCGGCTGAAGATGGAGATCGAAGACCCGACGATCAAGGATCGCTCGGCGCGGATCATCGATCTGGTGGCGCCGATCGGGAAGGGGCAACGCTCGCTGATCGTGGCACCGCCGCGCACCGGGAAAACCGTGCTGCTGCAGAACATCGCGCATTCGATCGAGGTGAACCACCCCGAATGCTACCTGATCGTGCTGCTGATCGACGAACGTCCCGAGGAAGTCACCGACATGCAGCGCTCGGTGAAGGGCGAGGTGATCTCCTCGACCTTCGACGAACCGGCGACGCGGCACGTGGCGGTGGCCGAGATGGTGATCGAAAAGGCCAAGCGTCTGGTGGAACATAAGCGAGATGTTGTGATCTTGCTTGATTCGATCACAAGACTTGGGCGGGCTTTCAACACCGTCGTGCCCAGCTCCGGCAAGGTTCTGACCGGCGGTGTGGATGCGAATGCGCTGCAGCGGCCGAAGCGCTTCTTTGGCGCGGCGCGGAACATCGAAGAGGGCGGCTCGCTGACGATCATTGCGACGGCGCTGATCGACACCGGCTCGCGGATGGACGAGGTGATCTTCGAGGAATTCAAGGGCACCGGCAACAGCGAGATCGTGCTGGATCGGAAGGTCGCCGACAAGCGCGTCTTCCCGGCGATGGACATTCTCAAATCGGGTACGCGGAAGGAAGATCTGCTGGTCGATCAGAAAGACCTGCAGAAAACCTATCTGCTGCGCCGCATCCTGAACCCGATGGGGACCACGGATGCGATCGAATTCCTGATTTCGAAGCTGAAGCAGACGAAAACCAACGGCGAGTTCTTCGATTCGATGAACGGCTGAGGTATCGTTGCCCCGAGAGGGATTTCGATGGACACGATCTATGCGCAGGCATCCGGCCGCGGCAAGGCCGGCGTTGCTGTCATTCGCCTGTCCGGGCCGCGCGCCTGGGAGGCGGTGGCGGCCCTGTGCGGCCGTCTGCCCGCGCCGCGGCAGGCCGCCGTTCGGCTGTTGCGGATCGGCGCGGATGCGCTGGACGAAGCTTTGGTGCTGTGTTTCGAGGCGGGGCGCAGCTTCACCGGCGAGGAATCGGCGGAACTGCATCTGCATGGCGCCCTTGCCACGGTTGCGGCGGTTCTGAAAGCGCTTGGGTCACTGGGGTTTTTGCGGTTGGCCGAGCCCGGGGAATTCACCCGGCGGGCGATGGAGAGCGGTCGGCTGGATCTGTCGCAGGTCGAAGGGCTGGCGGATCTGATCGAGGCCGAGACCGAGGCACAGCGGAAACAGGCTTTGGCGGTGCTGTCGGGCTCGGTCGGGCGGATGGTCGAGACCTGGCGCAGCAAGCTGATCCGGGCGGCGGCGCTGATGGAGGCCTGCATCGATTTCGCCGATGAAGACCTGCCGGTTGATGTGACGCCGGAGGCTTTTGCGCTGCTGTCCGAGGTTGCGGCGCAGTTTTCGGCGGAAATCGGCCGGATTTCGGTGACCGAACGGGTGCGGGAAGGCTTTGAAGTTGCGATCGTCGGGCGGCCGAATGCCGGGAAATCGACGCTTCTGAACGCGCTTGCCGGGCGAGAAGCGGCGATCACCTCGGAAGTGGCCGGGACCACGCGCGATGTGATCGAGGTTCGGATGGATCTTTCGGGGCTTGCGGTGACCTTGCTGGATACGGCAGGGTTGCGCGATACCGAGGATCAGGTCGAAGCGATCGGGGTTGCACGAGCGATCGAGCGGGCGAAACGGGCCGATTTGCGGGTATTTCTGCTTGATGACGGCGATATTCCGCTGTTGCAACCGATCGGGGATGATCTGGTCGTGCAAGGCAAGGCCGATCTTGGCGGGTCGGGGGATCTGCGCGTCTCGGGAAAGACTGGCGAGGGCGTGGATGCGCTGGTTGCGGCGATCACCGAGCGGCTGTCCGCACGGGCGGCGGGGGCCGGGGTGATGACGCGGGAACGCCATCGCGATTGTCTGGGGCGCGCCTCTGGCGCTTTGGAATCGGCCCTGGAAGAGCTGGGTCATGGTCTTGAACGTCTGGATCTTGCAGCAGAGCATTGCAGGACAGGTGTTCGGGCGTTGGAATCGCTGCTGGGACGGGTCGATGTCGAGAACCTGCTTGACGAGATCTTTTCCAGTTTCTGCATCGGCAAGTGAGGAGTGTTTCACGTGAAACATTTTGACGTCATTGTTGTCGGAGGTGGCCACGCCGGGACCGAGGCTGCCCATGCCTCTGCCCGGCTTGGGGCCCGAACGGTCCTTGTGACGATGCGGCGCGAGGCGATTGGCGTGATGTCGTGCAATCCGGCGATTGGCGGGTTGGGCAAGGGGCATCTGGTCCGGGAAGTCGATGCGATGGATGGCGTGATGGGCAAGGCTGCCGATCGCGCCGGCATCCAGTTTCGGCTTTTGAACCGCCGCAAGGGCCCGGCGGTGCAGGGGCCGCGGACGCAGGCGGATCGCAAGCTCTATCGCCTGGCGATTGCCGAGCTTTGCGCAACGCAACCGCTTCTGGACGTGGTCGAAGGCGAAGTGACCGATCTGCTTCTGGCCGGGACCACCATATCTGGTGTGCGGCTGATGGACGGATCCGAAATCTTTGCGCCCTCTGTCGTGCTGACAACGGGGACTTTCCTGAACGGTGTGATCCATATCGGCGATCAGCAATCGCCGGGTGGCCGGGTCGGGGATCGGCCCTCGGTGCCGTTGTCGCAAAGGTTGCGCGAGATTGCGCCCGCTGTCGGTCGCCTGAAGACCGGAACGCCGCCGCGCCTGGATGGGCGGAGCATCGACTGGGATAGTCTGGAAAAGCAGCCCGGCGACGAAGATCCGGTGATGCTGAGCTTCCTGAGCACCGGCCCCTTTGTCCGTCAGATCGCCTGTGGCATCACCCATACGAACGAATCGACGCATGAGGTGATTCGGGAAAACCTGCAACGATCCGCCATGTATGGCGGTCATATCGAGGGCGTCGGGCCGCGGTACTGTCCCTCGATCGAAGACAAGGTTGTGCGGTTCGCCGACAAGACCTCGCATCAGGTCTTTCTTGAGCCGGAGGGGCTGGACGATGATACCGTTTATCCGAACGGGATTTCGACCTCCTTGCCCGCGGATGTGCAGGAGAGATATGTGCAGTCGATCCGCGGACTGGAACGGGCACGCATTTTGCAGCCGGGATACGCGATCGAATATGATTACGTGGATCCCAGGGCGCTGAAGCTGACGCTTGAATTGCGTGACCAGGAAGGTCTGTTTCTGGCCGGTCAGATCAACGGCACCACGGGTTACGAAGAGGCAGCAGCACAGGGGATGGTCGCGGGATTGAACGCAGCCAGCAAGGCCCTGCGTCGGGATCCTGTGACGTTCAGCAGGACCGATTCCTATATCGGCGTCATGATTGATGATTTGGTGAGCAGGGGGGTCAGCGAGCCCTATCGCATGTTCACATCGCGTGCTGAATTTCGGCTTTTCCTGCGTGCGGACAATGCGGATCAGCGCCTTACCCCGCGCGGAGTCGAGATTGGTTGCGTGGGAGAGGAGCGTCAGCGCAGGTTTGACGAAAAGATGGAGAAGATGGCCGCCGGAAAGGGCATCCTGGACGGGATCGTGCTGACCCCGGGGCAGGCGATCTCACTTGGTCTTGCGCTGAATCAGGATGGGGTGAAGCGGTCGGCGTTTCAATTGCTCGCCTTTCCGGACGTCACGTTCGGGCAGCTTCGGGAGTCGTTTCCCGATCTGAACGCGATTGCACCCGACATCGCGACGCAGCTTTCGATCGAGGCGCTCTACGCAAACTACATCTTGCGGCAGCAAAGAGATGTTGACGCCATGCGTCGCGACGAGAATTGGGAGATTCCGGCCGACTTCGACTATGGCGCATTGTCCGGCCTGTCGAATGAGCTGAAGATGAAGTTCAGCGCGGCGGCCCCTCGCACGTTGCATCAGGCGAGCCAGGTCGATGGCGCGACACCGGCGGCGCTGTCCTTGATTCTTGCACGGCTTCGCCAGACCAAAAGGGCCGGGCGGACATGACCGAGTCGGAAGCTTTCGCAAAACTGGTCGATGTTTCACGTGAAACAATTCAACGCCTCGAGCGGCTGGAAAGCGTTGCTGAAAAAGTGGAATCCGGCCATCAATCTGGTCTCTCCGCGGACGCTTGTGGAAGTCTGGACGCGTCATTTTCTGGATTCGGCTCAGATTCTGCGATCTGTGGACCACGCGCCGCAGCATTGGGCCGATCTGGGAAGCGGCGGCGGATTTCCCGGCCTTGTCGTCGGTGTTCTGGCGAAAGAGCAATTTCCCGACATGCGGCTGACCCTGGTCGAAAGTGACAAGCGCAAGGCGGCGTTCCTTCTCAATGCGGTCCGGGATTTGGGGCTGTCCGCCGTGGTGGCTGACAAACGGATCGAATCGCTCGAACCGCTCAAGGCGGATGTGCTGTCGGCACGGGCTTTGGCGCCGCTTGAAACCCTGCTCGCCTATGCCGAGCGTCACCTGTCACCGGCGGGCATCGCTCTTTTTCCGAAAGGAAATCGCTGGCGGGAAGAGGTTGCGCAGGCGCAGCAGAAATGGTCCTTTGCGTTCGAACCGAAACCCAGTGCCACGGATCCGGACTCCGTCGTTCTGAACATAAAGGGGTTGCACCGTGCCTGATCCCATTCGCCCGACTCAGCCAAGAATCATTGCCATCGCGAACCAGAAGGGCGGCGTTGGCAAGACGACGACCGCGATCAACCTGGCCGCCGCGATGGCCGAGCGCGGTTGCCGCGTGCTGCTGGTTGATCTTGATCCGCAAGGGAACGCCTCGACAGGTCTTGGAATCGAGGCGGCTGATCGCAAGTTCAGCACCTATGACCTGCTGTTCGGAGAGGCGCCGCTGTCGGAGGTCGTCCAGAAAACCGCCTTTGACGGGCTGTTGATCTCTCCTGCGACGACCGACCTGTCTTCCGCGGATATGGAGCTTGTGTCGTCTGAAAAGCGCACCTTTCTGCTGCATGATGCGCTGCGTCAGACCGATATCGACCTGCTTCGGCTGGACTATGTTCTGATCGACTGCCCGCCGTCGCTCAATCTGCTCACCGTCAACGCGATGGTTGCGGCGCAATCGGTTTTGGTGCCGCTGCAGGCAGAGTTCTTCGCGCTTGAGGGGTTGTCGCAGCTGATGCTGACGATCCGGGAGGTGCGCCAGACCGCGAATCGCGACCTGCGGATCGAGGGTGTGGTGCTGACCATGTATGATGTGCGCAACAACCTGTCGCAGCAGGTCGAAGCCGATGCGCGGGGGACGCTGGGCGAGCTGGTGTTCCGGACGATGATTCCGCGCAACGTCCGGATTTCCGAGGCGCCATCCTATGCTTTGCCGGTCTTGAGCTATGATGCGGGGTCGAAAGGCGCGGAAGCCTATCGGTCCCTGGCGGCAGAGCTGCTTGACCTCCATGCGACACAAGAACGAAAGGCCAGGGCATGAACGAGAGAAAACCCGAACGTCGGGGCCTGGGCCGGGGCCTGTCGGCGCTGATGGCGGATGTTCAGATCCCCGCCGCTGAAGCCGAGGTTGCGCCGCGGCGCAAGGATATGCTTGTTCCGATCGAAAAGATCGTTCCGAATCCGGATCAACCCCGGCGCAGTTTTGCGCCCGAGGCGCTGGAGGAATTGCGCGCGTCGATTGCCGAAAAGGGCATCATTCAGCCGCTGATCGTGCGCAAGCATCCCAAGGGCGAGGACAGCTTCGAAATCGTTGCCGGGGAACGGCGTTGGCGTGCGGCGCAGCTGGCAAAACTGCATGAATTGCCGGTCATCGTGCGCGATTTCACCGATACCGAAGTGCTGGAAGTCGCGATCATCGAGAATATCCAGCGCGCAGACCTGAACCCGCTGGAAGAGGCGATGGGCTATCGCCAGCTGATGGATCGTTTCGGCCATACCCAGGAAAAGCTTGCCGAGGCGCTTTCCAAAAGCCGCAGCCATATTGCCAACTTGTTGCGATTGCTCAATCTTCCCGAAGAAGTGCAGGATTTCCTGCGCGAGGGCAAACTGACCGCCGGACATGCGCGTGCGCTGGTGACGGCCACCGATCCGGTGCGCCTGGCCAAGGAAACCATCGCCAGGGGTCTTTCGGTGCGCGACGTCGAAAGGCTTGCGAAGGATGAGACATCGGCAGGCCCGGGCGTGCCGTCGAAATCCTCTTCCAGAGCGCCGCGAGAGAAAGACGCCGACACCCGTGCGCTGGAAGCGGATCTTTCGGCAACGATCGGGATGAGCGTCAGCATCGATCACGATGGCGTCGAGGGCGGCCGCCTGACGATCCGCTATCGGACGCTTGATGACCTTGACCACCTTTGTCAGGCGCTCAGCCAGATCGGCTGACCGCGGTCTTCCGAAGCTTTGACCTGGCCCGAGAGCGCCGGGTCAAAGCCGCTTTTCTTTCGCAACCTGTTGTTCCGCAACCATCTTTTTTGCGATTTCCCCCAGGTTGCGATGTCGGCCGGTGGCCGCAGCGGTGCGCTGCCGTTGCGCCTCGATCAGCGGTTGCAGCTGCGCAAGGCTCTCCGCGATCTGGCCAAGGCGCCTCTGCGCCCATTTTTCGTAATTCTCGGCGGCTTTCGCCAACATCAGATTGTCGCAGCCCTCGCGCCAGGCGGCCTGCATGTCTTGCGCGATCTGCGTCCGCTCCGTCTCTAGGTCCAGCCTTTGCCGGGTCAACCGCGCCAGATCGGTCATGGCGCGGTCCCGGATCATCGAGGCGATATTGTTCAGAGAGTCCAGATCCTTGCGCCTCATTTCCGGGCCCCGCGTTCGCGCGACCGACGGCGCATCTTCTCGGCGAAGCGGATCGCCGCGGCGACGGGGCGATAATGGTCCGGATGAATTTCCTGACCGATGTCGACCGCCGCATAAAGCGCCCGGGCCGTCGGCGGATCGGAATGGATCGGCACCCCGGCCTCGGCCGCGACTTCCCGAATCCGCGCCGCGACTTCATCCACACCCTTGGCCACACAGAGGGGGGCGCGTTTCGCCCCGCGTTCCCATTTCAGCGCAACCGCATAGTGGGTCGGGTTCACGATCACCACATCGGCCTTGGCGACATCGGCGATCATCTGCTTGGTCGCGATCTCGATTGCTTTCTGGCGCCGCTGCGCCTTGATATGGGGGTCTCCTTCCGACTGTTTCATCTCGTCGGTGAGTTCCTTGCGCGTCATCTTGTTGCGCCGCAGGAAGTCGAACCTTTGCCACAGATAGTCGATCGCCGCGATCACCCCGGCCAAAAGCAGCATCAGCAGCAGAAATTCGACGATCATCTGCGGAAAGCTGACCGCAACCACCGTCGCTTCGAATTTCTGGCTGAGCAGAATTGCCGGCAGTTCCCGCAGCATGAAATTTCCAAGGATGATCGAGATCACCACCAGCTTCACGAAGCTTTTCGCGAATTCAAAAAGGCCGGTGCTGCCGAATTTCTGTTTGAAATTGGCGATCGGATCGATGCGGTTGACCTTCGGCATCAGCTTTTCCGGCGCAAAGACGATGGCGCGTTGCGCCGCAAGGGCCGCCAGAACCAGAACGCCGGGCAACAGCAACCAGGGCGCAACCGTCAAGGCCATGCGCCCC
Organism: Rhodobacter capsulatus SB 1003; assembly: GCF_000021865.1. NCBI lineage: Bacteria > Pseudomonadati > Pseudomonadota > Alphaproteobacteria > Rhodobacterales > Rhodobacter > Rhodobacter capsulatus. Next base: position 67,950 of record NC_014034.1, on the reverse strand, counting down.
AGAATGTTGCCCGCGACCACCGTGCCACCGCCCAGAAGTTGCACCGAAATCGAATCGGCCTGATCGATCAGCACGCTGGCCCAGGTTCCGAAGCTTTCAAGCGAGCTTTTGCCGAAGGCGAGGGCGGTGATCACGATGGCGGCATAGACCGCGGCGCCGGTCACTTCCGTGGATTTGACCAGATCGCCCTGTTTGCGCGCCTGCTCGATTTTCTGCGGAGTAGGGTCGAATTCCTTGGAGCTGTCGTCTTCCTCGCTCATCGCAGCACCTCGAACGGGTTGGCCAGAAAGGCGTCGAAAGCATCATTCCAGACCAGGAGACCGGTCGGCAGCGCGATCATCAGCAGCGCCAGACCGCCAAGCGTCTGCGCCGGGGCGCCGATCATCGACACCATCAGTTGCGGCATCGCCCGGTTGATCGCGCCAAGCGCGACGTTGTAGATCAGACCGGCGATCACGAAAGGCGCGGCAATCGAAAAGCCAAGCGCGAAGGCGCGGGAAATGCCGCCAAGCCCCCATTGCCGGAACAGATCGGCATCGGGAAAGGCCCCGGGCGGCAGCGCCTGATAAGAGCCGAGGAAGATCTCGGTCACTTTCACATGCAGACCCAGATGCACCGCAATCGCCAGACCGGCCAGAACCAGCAATTCGCCGACCGCGGGCTGAGGTTCCCCCGTCGTGCCGCCAAAGAGCTGCGAGAGCGAGGTCGATTGTGCCGCGATCGTGCCCGCGATCTGCAGGCACAGAACGAAAAGCCGCAGCATCAGGCCGATGAACAGCCCGATCACGATTTCCGCGAACATCCAGACCGCCACCGGCAGGCTGGTGTCGGGCGCGTTGACGAAGGGGAGGGCCCCCGGCATCACGATCAGGGTAAAGGCGAAGGTCAGCCCCAGCTTGACCCGGGTCGGCACCATCATTTCGCCAAAGGCAGGCATCACCGCCATCGTGCCGCCGACGCGGAGGAAGACGATGAAACCGACCCAGAGCAGATCCCGGGTCGATTGCATCAGGGTTGCAAGATCCTCGATCATGCCTGCACCACACCGACCATCGAGGGCCGCGCATCGAGGCCAATTTCCTCGAAGCTGAGCACGGGGGCCAGGATGCCCTTGGCGCCCAGCACCGTCTTGAGGAACCGCCGCCGCCGGGTCGAGGTGACGATGGCCGGGAAGATCCCCGCTTCGCCCGCTTTCGCGATCCGTTCGGCGACATTGTTTGCCAGCCGGTTGAACTTGTCGGGCGGCAGCGCGACATCGGTCTGACCGCGATCGCCCGCCACCTGGAAGGTCGAGAACGTGTCTTCCCATTCGGGCGCCAGTTGCAGCAGCGGCAAAGTCCCATCCTCGCGACGATATTCCGCGACCAGCTGGAACCCGAGCCGCTGGCGGACATGTTCGCAGATCGCCTCGGGCGACTGCATGCCGCGCACTTCCGCAATCGATTCGACGATCACCAGCAGGTTGCGGATCGACACCCGTTCTTCCAGCAGCAGACGCAGCACCGCCAGCAGCAGATCGACCGGAACCTTGTCGGGGATCAGCTCGTCAAGCAGGCGGCGGTTAGACTCGGCGCGGGCGGGATCGGAAAGGTTGCACACGTCCTCGAGCAGGCGGCGCAGCGCCCGCAGCGTCATCAGACGGCCGAAGTTGCGCCGGATCACCTCCAGAAGATGCGTCGCCAGAACTTCGGTCGGGCCGACCACCGTGGACCCGGCCAGCGCGGCATCTTCCTGTTTTCCGGGCGGAAGCCAGCGCGCGGGGGCGCCATAGACCGGCTCGCGCACGTCTTCGCCATCGGGCAGGAAATCGCGGTTGTCGGTGATCAGCGCCAGAACCCGGTCGGGGAAAAGCCGGTCCTTGGCTTGCTCGACCCCCTGAATGCGGATGCGATAGCAACCGGACTCCAGCGTCGCATCGTCGGTCAGGCGGATTTCCGGCAGGATCAGACCATAGCTTGCCGCCACATGGTTGCGCATGTTGGTGATCCGCGCATCAAGGCCGGTCGCCGGATCAAGCGCCATCGCCACCAGATCCGGGGCGAATTCGACGTGGATATCATCGACATCCAACACGTCGCCGATCGATTTGCGTTTCTTCGGCTCGGCGCTTTCGGGGATCTTCATCGCCTCCAGCTCGGCTTTTTTCTGCGCTTTCCGGCTCACGAAGAAGGCGGTTCCGCCCAGAATGAGCGCGCCCGTCATGAAGGGGACAAAGGGCAGGCCGGGGAAAATGGCGAAGCCCGCCATCAGCGCCGCCACCGTGGCCAGCGCCGAAGGGTAGCGCGCCAGCTGCTCGAACACGGCGGAATCGGCGGAGCCCTTGGTGCCGCCGCGCGACAGCAGGATGGCCGAGCCGATCGAGATGATCACGGCCGGGATCTGGCTGGTCAGACCGTCGCCGACGGTAAGGATCGCATAGGTTTCCAGCGCGCGACCCAGCGGCATGTCATGCACGATCGTGCCGATGGCAAGGCCGACGACAAGGTTCAGAAGCGTGATCAGGAGACCGGCGATGGCATCGCCCTTGACGAATTTCGACGCACCGTCAAGCGAGCCGAAGAAGGTCGTTTCCGCCTGTTCCTTTTCGCGCCGTGCCCGGGCCTCGGCATGGTCGATGGCGCCGGCGTTCATGTCGCTGTCGATGGCCAACTGCTTGCCGGGCATCGCATCAAGGGCGAAACGGGCGCCGACTTCGGCCATCCGGCCCGCGCCCTTGGTGATCACGATGAAGTTCACGATCATGATCACGCCGAAGACGACCAGCCCGATCATCACCGAGCCGCCCATGATGAAATTGGCGAATCCCTCAATCACGTGACCGGCGGCGGCGGTGCCGGTATGGCCGTTGCCGATGATCAGCTTGGTCGAGGAGACGTTCAGCGACAGTCGCAGCATCAGCGAGGCGAGCAGGATCGTCGGAAAGGCCGAGAAATCCAGCGGCCGCTCGATGAACAGGGTGACGGTGAAGATCAGGATGGCCAGCGCGAAGGACACCGCGAGGCCGGTGTCAAGAACCCAGGCCGGAACCGGCAGGATCATCATCACGATCACGGTCATCAGGGCGATGGCCAGCAGGATGGTCGGCTGGAAGATCGCCGCAAGGGTCAGCTTCGGCATCAGTTCACCTGGGACTTGTCGAGAGAGATGGCGAAGAGGCTGGCGCCGGGGGCGCCCCCCAGCGGCGGCGAGACGGTTCCGGTGCGCCGCAACAGCGGATAGGAATTGACCCGCGGCGGTTTCGGCGGCGTCATCGGCGCGTTCATCGCGGCGACGATATCGGGGATCTCGGGGATGTCGCCATAGGGCATCTGGTCGGGCGCGGCATTCATCGCCAGCACGTCAGCTTCGCCATCCGCTCCCATGAAACGCTCGCGCAGCTCGGCAAAGCGGGCGGAATAGCGGTCGGCATGTTCCTTGGTGCGGGAATGATAGGCCCCCGCCGCCGCGTTCCACGAGCCGGTTTCGGCATAAAGATCCGAAAGGAAGCGGGCGGCGTAAAGCGCATTCGCCTTCGGATCGAACATCTCGTCGATCGAGGAGAAATGTTCGTTGTGCCATTTGTAATTGATCTGGAAGCAGCCGATGTCAAAGCTGCGGGCGCCGCGCTTGAATTCCTGGAACACATAGGCGCGGGCTTCGTCGAGCGTGTCGAACCAATGCCCCGCGCCTTCCATGTTCACGGTCCAGGGCCAGGGACGCAGCTTGCCGTCGATCTTCTTGCCGGTTTCGGTCAGCGAAATCGCCTTCAGGACGGAAACGGGAACGCCGCTTTGCTGCGCCGCATATTCCGCCACCCGTTCACAGGTGGCCGAGATGCCCTGCGCGGTTTCCGAAGCCTGCGCGGGGCGCAGCGGAAAAGACATGCCAAGCATGAGAAAAAAGACGATTCGCCAAAGCCTTGGCATGGGGTTCCCCCTTGTTCAGCAGTTCTTGCCAAGGCTGAACCTAGGGAGAGAAGGTTTATATCCGGTAATCAGAGCCCGGATTCTTCGGATTGCGGCCGCAACTGCGCAAGGTATTGCGCGTGCAATCCGGGGGCACCGACCAGCAGCCCCTCGATCTGTGCCGAGGGCGTGTTGAAGCGCAGCGGCGCCCCGGAACGGTCGGTCACCAGCGCCCCCGCACAGGTGGCGATCAGGCTGGCGGCCGCCACATCCCATTCCCAGGTCGGCCGCACCGTCAGGCTGGCGTCAAAGCGGCTTTCAGCGACCAGACACAGCCGCCAGGCCAGCGAGGGGCGGAAAAACCGCCGGTAACCGGGCCTTTCGTGGCGCCAATGCGTGGCGATGTCGCAAACTTTCGAGGCCAGCAGGCTGGAGCCCTCGATCGCCCCCGGGTCGGTGTTGCGGATCGGTTGCCCGTTCAGCAGCGCGGGGCCACCGCGCACGGCGGCATAGGTTTCCTCGAACACCGGCAGATGCACGACGCCCGCCAGAACCTCGCCATCTTCGACGACCGCGATCGCATGGGCGAAGCCCGGTTCGTTCGACAGGAAGGCCCGGGTGCCGTCGATCGGATCGACGACGAACAGGCGCCGACAGGACAGACGGGCCGCATCGTCCTGGCTTTCCTCGGAGAGCCAGCCATATTCGGGCCGTGCCTTGCGCAAAAGATGCGCCAGCAGGTCGTTCACCGCCAGATCGGCCTCGGAGACCGGACCGGCATCGCCCGCCTTGTCCCATTGCTTCGGCGCATGTTTCCAATATTGCAGCGCCAATTCGCCCGCGGCCTCGGCGGCGCGGATCAGCAGGTCAAGATCGGTGGCGGCATCAGGACCCGGCAATCGTCAGCCCCTCGATCAAAAGCGACGGCACGACATGGCTCAGATGGCCGCGCGCATCATTGGCGGGGAGGATCCGGCGCAGCATCTCGCGCAGGTTTCCGGCCACGGTGCATTCGTTCACCACATGCGAAATCTGGCCGTTTTCAACCCAATAGCCCGCAGCCCCGCGCGAATAATCGCCCGTCGTCGGGTTGATCGTCGCGCCGATGAACGAGGTCACCAGAAGCCCGGTGCCCATGTCGCGGATCAGCTCCTCGCGCGATTTCGTCCCCTGCGTCAGCGCCACATTCCCTGCGGCGGGGCTGGGCGGCGTCGATGTTCCACGTGACGCATTGCCGGTGCTTTGCAGCCCCAGCTTGCGCGCCGTCGCCAGATCCAGCACCCAGCCGGTCAGCACGCCATCCTCGACGATGGCGCGGCGGGCGGGGGGCAGGCCCTCGGCATCGAAGGGACGCGAGCCGGAGATGCGCCGGCGGAACGGATCCTCGATCAGGCTCAGGCCCTTGGGCAGCACGTCCGTGTTCAGACCGTCGCGCAGCCAGGAGGCGCCGCGGGCAATGGCGGTGCCGTTGATCGCCGAGAGCAGATGGCCGATCAGGCTGGCGGCGACGCGTTCATCGAGCAGCACCGGAAAGGCCCCGGTTTTCGGCTGCACCGCGCCAAGACGGGCCACGGCACGTTCGCCCGCCTGCAGCCCGATCGACGCGGCCGAGGGCAGATCGGCGCCGAAGATCCGCGCCTCCGAGGCCCAGTCGCGTTCCATCGCCGCGCCTTCGCCCGCAATCGCCACCGCCGAGATCGAGCGCGAGGTCCGGGCGTAACCGCCGGAAAAGCCGTTCGTTCCCGCCATGTGCAAGAGCCGCTTCGACCACGAGGCCGAGGCCGATTGCACCTGCGAGACCCCTTGCACCGCCATCGCCGCCGCTTCCGCCTCGCGCGCGTCGGTTTCCAGTGCCGCGGCCAAGGGTTCCGCCCCCGGATCGGCCAGTTCAAGCGCCGCAACGTCCCAGTCCCGCGCCAGCTGCGCCGGATCGGCCAGACCGGCATGCGGGTCTGCGGGCGCCTCGCGGGCCATCGCCACGGCGCGTTCGGCCATGTCGGCAATGGTGCGGGCGGAAATGTCCGAGGCGGAAACACAGGCCTGACGCCCGCCGATCAGCACGCGCAGGCCGATTTCCAGCCCTTCGGAACGTTCCGCCTGTTCCAGCGCCCCGCCGCGGACATCGATCGACACGGCGCGGCCATCGACGGCCAGGGCATCGGCCGCCTCGGCTCCGGCCTTGCGGGCGGCGGAAAGCAGGGCATCGGTCAGATCGGCAAGAACGGGGGGCATCGGCTCTCCTTGTGGAAAACCGCCCGGGAAGCCGGGCGGTTTCGCTGGTTCGGCAGGTTTGTCTTACTTGATCGGCTGGCCATTGGCCAGAATCTGGCCGCCTTCCTTGAACTCGATCTTCGAGGTGAACAGATCCTCGCCCGCGGGCACGGCATACATGCCCATCATCATCTTGGCGAACATCACCTGATCTTGCGGCATCAGCCCCATGGCCACCAGCCCGTCCATCAGCTTGTTCGCGCCCGACAGTTTCAGATCGATGGCGCCCAGCGGCATCGGCGTGGCCGTCGCATTGTTGAAGGTCAGCGCGCCATTGCCGGTCAGCTCGGCGCCCGCGGCGGTCAGCTGCAGCTTGTTGACGTTCAGGCTGTCGATCTGCACCGGCGGCACCGGCGAGGCGGCCGCCGCAGCCGAGAACAGATCGACCAGCGGCTTGCCGGTGCCGGTCAGATCGACGATCAGCGTCGCCGGACCATGGCTCAGCTGCGCCGTCGGGTCGAGCATCGACCAGATCTGATCGGAAAGGCTCAGCCCGACCAGCGAGACCTTGCTGGTGAAGGGTTGCGGCTCGGGCTTGGCGCTCAGCGGCATGGCAAAGTCGACTTCGCCCTGATCGATGGTGGCCGAAAGCGGCATCGGGAATTCGGCGGTCTGGATATCGACCTTGGTCTTGCTGCCGGTGGCCGAATACCGCACCGCCTCGCGCGAGAAAGCGATGATCGCCTGACCGCTTTCGGCAGAGCCGGACATGCTGACGGGCCCGGTCTTCGTCTTCGAGGACATGGTGTAGCTCAGCGCGCCATAGCTCATCTGGCTGTTGGTGCGCATCCCCTTGGCGATCGCATCGCCCAGTTCCGCGGCATCCGCGCCTTCGGGCATCAGGCTGTCGCCCTTGATCGCCAGATCCTGCATCTCGATCGTCGCATCGATCGTGGTCGCGTCTTCGGGATCGCTGCCGGTCATCGTCAGCGCCATGGTTTCGGCGGTCAGATCGGCCTTGGTGCCCTGGCCGCCGGTCGTGGTCATCATCTGCGTGCCGGCAAGCCCGGTCAGCGTCATCCCCAAAAGCGCCGGCTGCGCGCCCGGGGCCGAGGGCTGGGCCTCGATGCTGGCGGAAATCTCGGGCGCATCGACCAGATAGGACATTTCCTCGGGCGTGCCGGAGATCACCACGCTGGCATCGGTCTTGTCGATCCTGATCTTTGCCGTCTCGGTCTTGCCGGTGGCGTCGGTGGTGTCATTGCTGCCGGTGATCTCGCCCTCGATCGTGCCCTCGACGGTGCCGTCGCCCAGATCCTCGAGCAGGATCGCGGGCACGGTCAGCACGGTTTTCGACACCTGCTTGTCGGTGCCGATTTCGGTGGTGCTCTCGTTCGTCAGGACAAGATCGGAAATCGTCAGAACGTCGCCGTCGCGCGCGACCGCGCCGGGGGTGACGGTGAAACCATAGGCGGAATACTGCTTTTGCCAGCTGTCCCAGACCTCTTCCGGCGTCACATCGGCCATGACGGCGGTCGAACTCATGAGAAGGGCGATGAAAGTGGTTGTGCCAGCGGATGTGAGCCGTGCCATCGGGGGCCTCTTGGATAAGGAATGGCTCCACCTTCCGCTGCACATCGGTAATGGTCAAGGGGCAATGGGGTTGCTAACACGGGGGCAAGGCGGCAGGCGGAGGGCAAGATGATCGAGGTGAAATCGGCGGACGGCATCTGGACGGTGACGATCAACCGGCCGGAAAAGGCGAATTCGCTGACCCGGGGGATGCTCTCCGACATTGCCGATGCGGCCGAGGCCGCCGGTCGGGCCGAGGCGCATGCGCTTGTGCTGCGCGGCACCGGCAAGGTGTTTTCGGCGGGGGCCGATCTGGACGAGGCCCGGGCGGGGCTGGCCACCGATCCGGTCTGGGAACGGCTGTCCGGCGCGGTCGCGGCGCTGCCCTGTCTGACCATCGCGGCGCTGAACGGCACGCTGGCCGGGGGGGCGATGGGGATGGTGCTGGCCTGCGATCTGCGGATTTCGGTGCCGCAGGCGAAGCTGTTCTACCCGGTGATGAAGCTGGGCTTCCTGCCGCAGCCCTCGGACCCGAAGCGGCTTGCGGCGCTTGTCGGGCCGTCGCGGGCCAAGATGATCCTGATGGCCGGGCAGAAGATCGAGGCCGAGGAGGCGCTTGCCTGGGGGTTGCTCGACCGGATCGTCGCCCCCGAGGCGATGGATGCGGCGCTGGCCGATTTGCTCGCCGATGCGACCGCCGCAAGGCCCGCCCATGTGGCCGCGATCAAGGCCTTGATCTGACTTACAGATACAGGCTTTCCCTGCGGAAGTGCCGGACCAGCATGTAATAGATCACCGCGCGATATTTGCGCGGTTCCGACCGGCCATAGGTCTCGATCGCGGCATCGATCGCATCCTCCAGATCGGGGCCGTCGGGCAGGCCCAGCTTCCGGATCAGGAAATTGCGCCGGATCTGATCGATCTCGGATTTCTGCGTCGCGGCGACGATCTCGGCATCGGGGTCATAGATCGCCGGTCCGCAGCCGATGGTGACTTTCTCCAGCAGCGCCATGTCGGGCGTGATCCCGCATTTGCCCTGCAGAGCCTCGGCATATTTTGCGATCAATGCGTCCCGTTTGCCCATCTGCCTCTCTCCGGTTTGGCGCGTCCTCCGCCAGAAGCCTAGGCGGGACCGCGCAGCGAGACAAAGGAATTTCCGCGGCACCGGCATGTCTTTGCCGAGAGGGCAGGGGACAAATGAAAGCGGGGCCCGAAGGCCCCGCCCGCTGCCGCAAATGGCAGGATCAATAGCGGTAATGGTCCGACTTGAACGGGCCTTCGACGGTGACGCCGATATATTCGGCCTGATCGGGACGCAGCGTGGTCAGTTTCACGCCGATCTTCTTCAGATGCAGACGCGCCACCTTTTCATCGAGCGATTTCGGCAGGATGTAGACGCCCGGCTGATACTCGGCGCCCTTGGTCCACAGTTCGATCTGCGCCAGAACCTGGTTGGTGAAGCTGGCCGACATCACGAAGCTGGGGTGGCCGGTGGCATTGCCGAGGTTCAGCAGACGGCCTTCGGACAAAAGGATGATCCGCGCGCCCGAGGGCATCTCGATCATGTCCACCTGGTCCTTGATGTTGGTCCATTTGTGGTTCTTCAGCGCCGCGACCTGAATTTCGTTGTCGAAATGGCCGATGTTGCCGACGATGGCCATGTCCTTCATCTCGCGCATGTGCTCGATGCGGATCACGTCCTTGTTGCCGGTGGTGGTGATGAAGATATCGGCGTCGGCGACCACATCTTCCAGCACGACGACTTCAAAGCCGTCCATCGCCGCTTGCAGCGCGCAGATCGGATCGACTTCGGTCACCTTGACCCGGGCGCCCGCACCGCGAAGCGAGGCCGCCGAGCCCTTGCCCACGTCGCCATAGCCGCAGACGACGGCGACCTTGCCCGCCATCATCACGTCGGTGGCGCGGCGGATGCCGTCCACGAGCGATTCCTTGCAGCCGTATTTGTTGTCGAATTTCGACTTGGTGACAGAGTCGTTCACGTTGATCGCCGGGAAGGGCAAGAGACCCTTCTTGTGCAGGTCGTAAAGACGGTGCACGCCCGTGGTGGTTTCTTCGGAAACGCCCTTGATCGCCGCGCGTTGCTGGGTGAACCAGCCGGGGCTTTCCACCATGCGCTTCTTGATCTGGTTGAAGAGGCAGACTTCCTCTTCCGAGGTGGGCGTGGCGATCAGATCGGTTTCGCCAGCTTCGACGCGGGCGCCCAAAAGGATGTAGAGCGTCGCATCGCCGCCATCATCCAGGATCATGTTGCAGGTGCCTTCCGGGAACTGGAAGATCTTGTCGGTATAGGCCCAGTATTCTTCCAACGTCTCGCCCTTGACGGCAAAGACCGGCGTCCCGCCCGCGGCGATGGCGGCGGCGGCGTGATCCTGGGTCGAGAAGATGTTGCACGAGGCCCAGCGGACATCGGCCCCCAGCGCCTTGAGCGTTTCGATCAGAACGGCGGTCTGGATCGTCATGTGCAGCGAACCGGCGATGCGGGCGCCTTTCAGCGGCTGGCTCGGCCCGAATTCCTCGCGGCAGGCCATCAGGCCCGGCATTTCGGTTTCGGCAATATCCAATTCCTTGCGGCCGAACTCGGCCAGTTTGATATCCTTGACGATGTAATCGGCCATCGGGCGCTCCTCGAATTTCAGTCGGTGGTTGCATAGCATCTTGAGCCCCGTGGCGCAACGAAGCGCACCTGCGACGTTTACAGTCCGTTTCGCTTTGGCTAGCAGGGGGTAAACGGGGGAATGCGATGAAACGGGCGTGGCAGAGGATGCTTTCGGGACGCAGACTGGATCTGCTCGACCCGACGCCGATGGACATCGAAATCGAGGATATCGCCCATGGGCTGGCCTTTGTCGCGCGCTGGAACGGCCAGACGACGGGGGATTACGCCTATTCGGTGGCGGAACATTCGCTGCTGGTCGAAGAGCTTTTCGCCCGCGCCAATCCCGGCATCGGCGAACGCTGGCGGCTGGCGGCCTTGTTGCATGACGCGCCCGAATATGTGCTGGGCGACATGATCACCCCGGTCAAGGCGGCGATCGGCAAGGGCTATGTGGAGCTGGATGACCGGCTGACGGCGGCGGTGCATCTGCGCTTCGGCCTGCCCGCGGTGCTGCCCGCCCCGATCAAACGCGCGATCAAGGCGGCAGACACGGTTTCGGCCCGGCTCGAGGCCGAACAGATCGCGGGATTTTCAGAGGCCGAGGCGGACAGGATCTTCGGAAAGCCCGATCCTGTCCTTGTGCGGGGTCTGGCGATCCGCCTGCGTCCCCCGCCCGAGGTGCGCGCAGCCTTTACCGCGCGTCACCATGTGCTTCTGAGGTCCCTCAGCGGTTGAACTTGTATTCGCCAGCGTTGCGGGCGCGGGGGGCATAGCCACCCATGGCAAGGGCCATCACTTCTCCAAGAATCCGGAACATCGCGGATCTCCTTTTCTCTCTGTGCCTTCTGAATGCCTTGACGCGGGCCGCAAGGCGAGTCAGGAATTTTTCCACAGATGATAGGCAGGCTAACAGATGAGCGAAATCGACTGGCGCAAGATGCCGCCGCTGACAGCCCTGCGCGCCTTTGCCGCAACGGCAAGCGAGGGGGGGTTCAGCGCGGCGGCCCGCAAGCTGAATGTCACCCACGCTGCCATAGCGCAACAAGTCCGCGCGCTGGAGGCCGATCTGGACGTGCCGCTCGTGTGGCGCGACGGCAAGCATCTGCACCTGACGCCCGAGGGCGAACGCTTTGCCAAGGCGCTGGCAGACGGGTTTTCGATGATCCAGTCGGCGGCGGACATGCTGCGCGCCGACACCAGCGAAAAGGCGCTGACGGTGACGGTGCCGCCGGTTTTCGCCTCGGAATGGCTGATGCCGCGACTGGCGCGGTTCTGGAAGAAACACCCCGATATTCCGCTGTCGCTTTTGCCCGATGCCCGGCTGGTCGATCTGAAGGAAATCGGCGCGAATATCGGCATTCGTTTCGGGGTCGGAAAATGGCCCGGGGTGATTTCGGTGTTTCTGACCGCTGCCCCGCAGGTTGTGGTGGCGGCGCCGGAATTGCTTGGCGGGCGAAAAAAACTATCGCTGCGGGAAATGGCGATGCTGCCATGGGTGCGAGAAGGCGATTGGCCGGAGCAGATGCAATTGCTGGAATCGATGGGGCTGGTTCCGGCAGCGCTGAAATTCGTCGATTTTCCGAACGAGGAATTGGCGCTGGCCGCGGCACGTGAAGGCATCGGCCTGCATCTGGAAACCGAGGCGCTGATCGTCGAGGATCTGAAACTCGGCTGGCTGGTGAAAATCCACGAGCTGACCGAGGAAAGCCTGGGCTATTATATTGTCAGGCCGCCGGGTCGGCTGAACCCGGCGGCCAAGATATTCATCGACTGGTTGAAGGCCGAAGCCTGATCAGATCGTCAGATCTTCCAGGGACTTGCCCGAAGCCAGCGCGGCTTCGACCCATTTCGGCTTGCGGCCGCGGCCGGTCCAGGTTTCGGAGGGATTGGCCGGGTTCGCATATTTCGCCGCGACGGTCTTGCGCGGTTTCGTCTCGACCATGGTCAGGATTTCAGCCAGCGGATAGCCCATCTTGCGCGCGATCTCGTCGAGTTCGGCAAAGGCTTCCTTTTTCTTGCGCTCTTCGTAGGTGACGATTGCGCGGTCGACCTTGGACCGCAGCGCCTTGAGTTCGTTCAGTGAAAGCGCGTCGATATCCATGAAAACCTCCAGTGAGTGGTTTCATGGATATCGAATATTATGTTCGCGCAATCAAGATATATTTGTTTATCGCGGGCTGCGTTTGGCCAAAATCCGCTGCAAGGTGCGACGGTGCATATTCAGCCTGCGGGCAGTTTCCGACACATTTCGGTCACACAGCTCGTAAACCCGCTGGATATGTTCCCAGCGCACGCGGTCGGCGCTCATCGGATTTTCCGGCGGCGGCGGCAGGGCTTCGCCCTTGGCCAGAAGCGCATTGGTGATGTCATTCGCATCGGCCGGTTTCGACAGATAATCCGTCGCGCCCATTTTCACCGCCGCAACCGCGGTGGCAATGGCGCCATAGCCGGTCAGAACGACGATCCGCGCCTCGGGGCGGCGTTCGCGCAGCGCTTCCACCACTTCGAGCCCGTTGCCGTCTTCCAGACGCAAGTCGATCACCGCATAGGCCGGTGCCCGGTTCTGCACGATCGCCTTGCCGGCCGAGACCGTTTCGGCGATTTCCGTCTGAAACCCGCGCTTTTCCATCGCGCGCGCAAGGCGGGTCAGGAACGCATTATCGTCATCGACCAGAAGCAGCGACCTGTCGCTTCCGAGTTCGGCGAATTCTTCTTCGGCCATGGCTCCCCCCTTTCACCCTCTTTTTCGGTTCTAAATCTATATTTTGCGCTGGTCAATTTCCGTTGCCCGCCGCGGGGGTATCCCCGGGGGTCTGCAGCGCGTCCAGGAAGCATCCGACACTGTCGGCCACCATTTCCGGTGTGGCGTCGCGATCATAGAAATCGAGAAAGCCAAGCTTCGGATCCATCAGATAGGTCTGGGTCGAATGATCGACCAGTGTCGCCGGATCGCCGGGATTGCGGATCAGGTAATAGGCCCGATAGGCCTTGACCGCCGCATCGATCTGCTCCGGCGTGCCGGTCAGGCCGATCATCTTCGGGCTCATCAGATCGGTGAATTCCGTCAGCACCGGCGGCGTATCCCGCGCGGCATCGACGGAAATGAACACCGGCGTCACGTCATGGCCGCGCTCGGCCAGCAGATCGACCGCGGCGGCATTGCGGGTGCTGTCGATCGGGCAGACGTCGGGGCAATAGCTGTAACCGAAGTAGACAAGGCTCGGTTTGGTGATCACGTCCCTGTCGGTCACGGTTGCGCCGGTTTCCGAGATCAGCGTGAATGGACCGCCGATCTGCGCCGAGGCGCTGCCAGTGCCCTTGCGGCAGGCGGCAAAGCGATCCGTCTCATGGGGGACGAGGGTGACGGCGGCAGAGATGCCCACCACGACGACGACGGCTGCCGTGGCAGCCAGCGCGGCGGTCTTGCTCGAAACGTTCATCGCCTCTCCTTCACGTGCTGGAGATTGATTGCGCAGCGCAACGGGAATATCAAGGGGTTGCGGTAAGGGTGAGGCGGGAGGGACGACGATGGCAGATATGATGAGGGCTGTCGACCGGCCGGAATTCGACATGTCGGCAAGTTTGAGCCATCAGGAATGGGTCCGGCTGCGGACATTGATCCTGTTGCGATGGGCCGCGGTCGTCGGTCAGCTGGCGGCGCTGATTGCCGCTTACGGCTATTACGACATCGCGCTGAACCTGCCGATGTGCATCGGAACCATCGGCTTTGCGGTCGCCGCCAACATTGCGGCGATCTATCTTTATCCCGAATCCCGGCGGCTGTCGCAGGCCGAGGTGACGGCGACGCTGCTTTTTGACACCGCGCAGCTGGCGCTGTTGCTGTCGCTGACGGGCGGGCTGAACAACCCCTTCGCGCTTTTGATCCTGGTGCCAGTGACGATCGCCGCGACGGCGCTGAAGCTGCGGCCGACGCTGCTGCTGGGGGGCGCGACGATTGCGATGATCACCTTTGTCGCCGTGTTCAACGAGCCGCTGCAGACCCGCGACGGGGCGCATATCGGCGTGCCGCCGATGATCGAATTCGGCTCCTGGGTGGCGATCGTGATCGGGGTGATCTTCCTGGGCGCCTATGCCCACCGCATCGCGCAAGAGATCCATTCGATGTCGGATGCGCTTTTCGCGACGCAGATGGCGCTCTCGCGCGAGCAGAAACTGACCGATCTGGGCGGGGTGGTGGCGGCCGCCGCGCATGAGCTGGGCACGCCGCTTGCGACGATCAAGCTGGTCTCGACCGAACTGGCCGAAGAGCTGGTCGACGATCCCGAATTGCACGACGATGCGGTGCTGATCCGTGAACAGGCCGAACGCTGCCGCGACATCCTGCGGTCGATGGGGCGGGCGGGCAAGGATGACGTGCATCTGCGCACGGCGCCGCTGCTGGCCGTGCTGCGCGAGGCCGCCGAGCCGCATCTGGACCGCGGCAAGATGATCTATTTCGACGTTGTCCCGGGCGAGGGCGGCTCGGAACGGCAGCCGACGATCTATCGCTACCCCGAGCTGGTGCATGCGCTGCGCAACCTGATCCAGAACGCGGTCGATTTCGCGCAGACCACGGTCTGGGTCGATGCGGAATGGACCGACCGCAGCATCATCGTGCGCGTCACCGACGATGGCCGCGGCTATTCGCCCAATGTTCTCAACCGCATCGGCGATCCCTTCATCTCGACCCGCTCGGCCGAGCGCAAGGAATACGAGGGCATGGGGCTGGGCCTCTTCATCGCCAAGACGCTTCTGGAACGCACCGGGGCGAAACTGCGATTCGCCAATGGATCCGAGCCCTATCAGAAGAATGCGCCGGTGCCGCGGCGCTCGGGCGCGGTGGTCGAGCTGCGCTGGCACATCGGCCGTCTGATCGCCCCCGAAACCGGGCCGCTGGGCGAGAATGTTCCGATCACCGCCTGATGATCACAATCGTTCGTTAACTTAACGGCACATTAACCTTTATTCATCAATCATGACTGCGGGACAGGCGAGAGGGCTGCAGTCATGCAGATTGAGATATTCCAGGCGATCCTGATTGTCGCGACCTCGGTCGGATCGGCGCTTCTGGCGCTGCTGCTGCTGAGCATGGTCTCGGTGCGCAAGACCGGTCCGGATGCAAGGGTGGCCACGCATCCGGTGCTGGAACAGACGGTGTTCCTGTTCGACGATCAGGATCTGATCGATGCGACCGGCCCGGCGCGGGCGCTGCTGGAATCCTCGCCGATGGCTCTCTCGGATTGGGCGCGGCTCCTTGCCTTTGTCGCGCCGCGGTTCGACGGTTTCGCGGCCGCGATGCTGACCCTGGCCGAACGCGGCCGGATCGAGATGGTGTCGAAACCCGAAGAGGGTCGTCGCACGCAGATCAAGCTGATCGCCGAAGAGGTGAACGGCCTGGCGCGCATCACCCTCATCGATCCCGAGGCCGAGGGCCGCGGCGTTCTGGTCGACGGGTTGTCGCAACGCGCGCTGGAAGATGAACTGGATCTGATGCGGCTGACGCTGGACCGGGCGCCGACGCTGATCTGGCGCGAGGACGAGACCGGCACGATCACCTGGGCGAACCGCGCCTATGTGCTGCGCTCGGGCGCCTTTGCCGAAACCGAAGAGGCGATGCTCTGGCCCTTGCCGCGGCTGTTCCAGATGGATGAGAACGCCCGGCACACCGGACCGCGGCGGCTGCGTCTGGATGACGGCGATCAGCGGGCGGCCTGGTTCGATTGCCATTCCTTCCCGATGGACAAGGGCGCGCTGCATTTCGCCCTGCCGGCCGATTCGACGGTGCGGGCGGAAAAGGCGCTGCGCGATTTCGTGCAGACCCTGACCAAGACCTTTGCCGATCTGCCGATCGGTCTGGCGATCTTCGACCGCGCCCGGCAGCTGCAGCTGTTCAACCCGGCGCTGATCGATCTGACCCAGCTTGGCACCGATTTCCTGTCGAACCGGCCGACGCTTTATGCCTTTCTCGACCGTCTGCGCGAGGCGCGGATGATGCCCGAGCCGAAGGATTATCGCAGCTGGCGGCTGAAGATGACGGAACTGGAACAGGCCGCCGCCGCGGGCTTCCATTCGGAAACCTGGATGCTGCCCTCGGGTCAGACCTACCGCGTCACCGGCCGTCCGCATCCCGATGGCGCCGTGGCCTTCCTGTTCGAGGACATCTCGTCCGAAGTGTCGCTGACCCGCCGGTTCCGGGCGGAACTGGAACAGGGCCAGGAAATCCTCGACATGATGAGCGAGGCGGTGGCGGTGTTCCAGCCCTCGGGCGAGCTGACGGCCTCGAATGCCGCCTATGACCGGCTTTGGGGCGTGGAAACCGATACTTCGCTGCGTCGCACCACCATTCTGGATGCGGTCCGGCTGTGGCAGGGCAAATGCGACGGCTCCGATCTCTGGTCCTTGGCGCGGGGGTTCAACAACCGTCTCGGCCAGCGTTCGCTGATCGAGGGGACGGTGCGGCGTCGCGAAGACGGGATGATGATCGGCTGCCGCTTTGCGCCGATGACCGGCGGGGCGATGATGGCCAGCTTTCTGCCGAAAGGCGTCGTGACCCTGGACCCGCCCAGCCGGGCGATCTTCGACGAGGACCGGGCGGTGAAGGTTCTGGCCAGTTAAGGGGCTTGCCGCGGGGGGCAGGGCCGCTAGAGTGCGGCCATGCAAGATGCCCCCGTTCTTCTGTCCCTGAATCTGCCTGACGCCGATGCCACCGACCGTTTCGGCATCGCGATGGCCCGGCTGTTGCGGGCCGGGGATGTGCTGTTGCTCGAGGGTCCGATCGGCGCGGGCAAGACCCATTTCGCCCGCGCCCTGATCCGCGCCCGTCTGGGGGGACCCGAAGATGTGCCCTCGCCGACCTTTACCCTGGTGCAGGTCTATGGCGCCGATCCCGAAATCTGGCATGCCGATCTTTACCGCCTGACCCATCCCGACGAAGCCGTCGAACTCGGTCTGGAGGAGGCCTTCGACACCGCGATCTGTCTGATCGAATGGCCCGAACGTCTGGGCGATCTTCTGCCCGAAAAGGCTCTGTCCCTGCAGTTTTCGCTGCTTGACGCCGGTGCCTCGCGGCGGGTTCTGCTGCGCGGCAAGGCCGATTGGGGGGCGCGTCTTGCGACCTTGGGGCAGGACTGAGATGGCCGCGACCGAACCCGACATCCTTACCTTCCTGAGCCGTTGCGGCTGGGCCGGGGCCAGGCGCCGCCCCCTGGCCGGGGATGCCTCTGCCCGCCGGTATGAACGGCTGCATCGCAAGGGCGACACCGCCGTTCTGATGATCGCCCCCCCGGGCGCGGAGATGACACGGTTTCAGCGCATCGATGCCTGGCTGCTGGCGCAGGGCTATTCCGCGCCGCGGATTTTCGGTATCGACACCGAGACCGGGCTGATGCTGCTCGAGGATTTCGGCGACGACCAGTTGGCCCGGCTGCTGCGGCAAGATCCCGCAAGCGAGGCGGCGCATTACGCCGTGATCACCGATTTCCTGCTTGATCTGCACCGTCGGCCGCCGCCCGACTTCGTTCCCCGCCTCGATGCGACGGGGCTTGGCGCGCTCGTGTCGCTGGCCCGCGACTGGTATCCGCTGCGCGACCCCGCCGCCGCCGAGGCGATCGCGCCCCTTGTCACCCGGCTTTGCGAGGGTCTTGCGCCCCTGCCGCCGGTTCTGTCCCTGCGCGATTTTCACGCCGAAAACGTGATCTGGCTGCCCGACCGCAGCGGTGTCGCCCGCCTGGGACTGCTTGATTTTCAGGACGCGGTGGCCACCCATCCGGTCTACGATCTGGTTTCGGCCCTGCAAGACGCCCGCCGCGATGTGGCGCCCGCCGTCCTTGCGGCCGAACTTCGCCGCTATGCCAGCGCAGGCGGGCTGGATCTGGCGGAGCTTGAGCGCGCCTTTGCCCTGATCGGCGCGCAACGGGCGCTGCGCATCCTCGGCATTTTCGCGCGTCTCTGTCTGGCGGGCGGAAAGCCCGGCTATGTCGATCTGATCCCGCGGGTCTGGGGCCAACTGCACCGCGATCTTGGCCACGAGGCTCTTGCACCGCTGCGCGCGCTGGTGACACAAGCGCTGCTGCCGCCCGATGCGGCACTGCTCGAAAGGATGAGACGGCAATGCGGTCAACACCCGATGCGCTGATGCTTTTCGCGGCCGGTCTTGGCACGCGGATGAAGGAATTGACCCTGCACCGGCCGAAACCGCTGCTGGAAGTGGCAGGCAGGCCGCTGCTTGACCATGCGCTTGATCTGCCGCGGACGGCGGGGATCGGTCGCATCGTCGCGAATGTGCATTATCACGCCGATCAGATCCTGACGCATCTGGCCGGAACCGGGGTTCTGGTGTCCGATGAAACCGATCTTCTTCTGGAAACCGGCGGCGGATTGCGCAAGGCCCTGCCGCTTCTTGGTCCCGGGCCGGTCTTCACGCTCAACACCGATGCGGTCTGGACCGGTCCGAATGTGCTCACGTCCCTGTCTCAGGCTTGGGACGGCGGTCGGATGTCCGCTCTTCTGGCGCTGGTCCCGCGCGAGGCGGCGCTGGGTTATACCGGCGCCGGGGATTTCGCGCTGGCGCCCGATGGCCGGATCCGTCGCGGAACGGGCTATGTTTATACCGGGGCGCAAATCCTCGATCCGGCCGGAATAGAGACGATTCCGGACCCGGTTTTCTCGCTCAATCTGCTTTGGAACCGGATCCTGGCCGAAGGGAGTGCCTATGGTGTCGTCCATCCCGGCGGCTGGTGTGACGTCGGTCGACCCGAATGCATTTCGCTGGCAGAGGGGCTGTTGTCCGATGCCGCCCGCTGACCCGCAGGTCTTCGCCCTGCCGCCCGGCGTCGATTTCGCCCGGGAGCTGGTGCAGGGGCTGGTCCAGCGGATGCGGGACGAGCCGCCCGAGGCGATGGCCCGGGTTCGCCTGATCCTCAACGCCGGGCGGATGAGCCGACGTGTCCGCGAGGAATTCGACGGTCTGGGCACCCGCTTTCTACCGCGGATCGAGCTGATTTCGGATCTGGCCCGGGTGCCGATGCCCGGTCTGCCCGCGCCGGTCCCCGCGCTGCGCCGCAAGCTGGAACTGGCCTGTCTGGTGGACCGTCTCGCCCGGGGGCTGCCGGGATTCGAGACCGGATCGGGCGTCTTCAGCCTGACCGACAGCCTGCTGGCGCTGCTCGCTGAGATGCAAAGCGAAGGCGTGCATCCCGAGGTTTTCGAGCGTCTCGACATTCAGGCCTCGCATGCGGAACATTGGCGGCAAAGCCTGGCCTTCATCCGCATCGTGTCGCGGTATTTCGAGACCGACCTCGACGCCGAGGGGCGGCAAAGGCGTGTCGTCGAGACGATGGCACGGACCTGGGCGGACCGCCCGCCGCAGGAGCGCATCATCCTTGCGGGCTCCACCGGCTCGCGCGGGGCGACGCGGCTTCTGATGCAGGCCGTCGCCGCTTTGCCGCGGGGGGCTCTGGTCCTGCCGGGCTTCGATTTCGACATGCCGGAACCCGCCTGGGCCAGTCTCTGTTCCGGCCCGATTCCGATCGAAGATCACCCGCAATTCCGCTTTCGCGCCCTGCTCGATGGGCTGACTCTGTCGCCCGCGCAGGTGGCCCGCTGGACCGAAACACTGCCGGAGGCGCCCGGGCGCAATGCGCTGGTCTCGCTGGCGCTGCGGCCCGCGCCGGTCACGGATCAATGGATGCGCGAGGGTCAGGCCCTTGCCGATCTGCCCGCCGCTTGCGCGAATGTGACATTGATCGAGGCCACCGATCCGCGGCAGGAATCGCTGGCGATCGCGCTGGTTCTGCGGGAAGCGGTGTTCCGGGGCAAAAAGGCGGCGCTGATCAGCCCGGACCGCATGTTGACCCGTCGCGTTGCGGCGGCCTTGGACCGCTGGTCGATTCTGCCGGACGATTCCGCCGGTCAACCGCTGCCACTGACTGCACCCGGCCGTCTGATCCGGCATCTTGCACGCCTGCCCGGGCGCAAGATCCCGATGGAGAGCCTGCTTGTCATCCTCAAGCATCCTTTGGTGGCGACGGGATCGGCCCTGCGCGGAGCGCATCTGCGGCTGACGCGCGAATTCGAATTGTCGCTGCGCCGCAAGGGCCCCGCCTTTCCCGATGCCGAGGCCTTGCGGGACTGGGGCGGCACCGCAGATCCCGAGCGTCAGCACTGGTCCGATTGGCTGGCGGCCCTGATCGACGCGGTGCCTGCCGGCGGAAATCATCCGGTTTCAGCCTGGTTGGAGACGCTTTCAGCGCTTCTGGACGGCTTTGCCGCCGGGCCGGGCGGCAGCGTTGCCGCGAGTGAACTCTGGTTGGGCGAAGCCGGTCAGGCGGCGTTTCGAACCCTCTCGGATCTGGCCGCGCAGGACGAAACCGGCCTCACGGTGAGTGCCGCGAATTTCGCCGATCTGATCGACACGCTGCTGAACGAGGGTCAGGTGCGCTCGACCCTCGCGGCGCATCCGCTTGTGACGTTCCTTGGCACGCTCGAGGCGCGGGCGCATGGGGCCGAGCTGGTCGTTCTGGCCGGTCTGAATGAAAAAAGCTGGCCCGAGGCGCCGTCGCCCGATCCCTGGCTCAGCCGGAAGATGCGGCTGGATGCGGGTCTGTTGTTGCCGGAACGGCAGATCGGCCTGTCCGCGCATGACTTCCAGCAGGCGATTGCGGCACCCGAAGTCGTGCTGTCGCGGGCGCGTCGTGACAGCGAGGCGGAAACGGTGCCCTCGCGCTGGTTGAACCGGCTGCTCAATCTTGCGGGGGGCCTGACCGCGGCGCAGGGCCCCGAGGCGCTGGCGCAGATGCGGGCGCGGGGAGCGCGGTTTCTCGACCTCGCCTCTCAGCTTGATCTGCCGCAGGAGCGGCTTGCGCCCGCCCCCCGGCCTGCGCCGCGCCCCCCGGCCGAGGCGCGTCCGCGCCAGCTTCCGGTGACCGCAATAAAGACGCTGATCCGCGATCCCTATGCGATCTATGCGGCGCGAATCCTGCGGCTGCGGCCGCTCGATCCGCTGAAACCCGGCCCGAACCCGCGTCTGCGCGGCGAGGCCCTGCACCGTGTCGTCGAGCTGTTCGTCACCGGCTTCGATCCGAAAAACAGTCTCGATTCCGGCCAAAAACACCTCTCGGAGCTTGCCGAGACGGTGTTGCAGGAAATGATCCCCTGGCCTTCGACGCAGCGGCTCTGGCTGCATCGTCTGCTCAGGATCGCGCCGCAGCTGGTGGCACAGGAAGCGCAACGGCGCGCGGAAGCGACGCCGGCGGTGATCGAGACCTCGGCGTCGATCGAACTTGGCCCGACGGGGTTCACCTTGACGGCACGACCCGATCGCATCGATCTGCAGCATGACGGCACGGCGCTTGTTTACGATTACAAATCCGGCACCCCCCCGAAAGAGGCCGAGGTCCGGCATTTCGACAAGCAGCTGTTGCTGGAGGCGGCGATGATCGAACGCGGCGCCTTTGCGCAGATCGGGCCGCGGCAGGTGGCGGGGATGAGCTATGTGCATCTGGGCGGCAGTGGCGAATGCCGGATGCTGGCCCTGGGTCGCGAGGATGTCGCGCAGACCTGGACCCGGTTGCAGGAGCTCATCGCGCGCTATCTTGCCAGGTCGCAGGGCTTCGCCGCGCGCCGCGCGATGCAGATGAGCCGCGACATCGGGGATTATGACCACCTGTCCCGTTTCGGCGAATGGGACATCACCGATCTGCCGGTCCCGGAGGATGTCGGATGACCCAGCGCAATCCCGCCAGCGAACGGCAGGTTCAGGCCGCCGATCCTGCGGCCTCGACCTGGCTGGCCGCCAATGCCGGATCGGGCAAGACCAAGGTGCTGACCGACCGCGTCGCACGGCTGCTTTTGGCCGGAACAGAGCCGCAAAAAGTGCTGTGCCTGACCTATACCAAGGCCGCCGCGGCCGAGATGCAAAACCGGCTTCTGAAGCGTCTGGGCGATTGGGCGATGCTGCCCGATGCCGATCTGCGGGCGCAGCTTGCGGCTTTGGGCGAGTGCGGGCCGCTCGATGCGGAAAGCCTTGCCCGGGCACGGCGGCTTTTCGCCCAGGCGATCGAGACCCCGGGCGGGTTGAAGATCCAGACCATCCATGCCTTTTGCGGCGCCTTGTTGCGCCGGTTTCCGCTGGAAGCCGGAGTTTCGCACGGATTTGCCGAAATCGACGACCGCACCGCCGCACGGATGCGCGAGGAGGTTCTGGAAGAGATCGCCTCGGGTCCGGACCGGCCGGTTCTGGACCTCTTCCTGCAGGCCTTCACCGGGGCCGATCTGACCGGGATGATCGCCGAAATCAGCCATGACAGAGACGCTTTTTCGCATCGCCTGACCGAGGCGGATCTGCGCAAGGTGCTGGGGTTGGCCCCGGATCTGCGTCCTGAAACCCTGCCCGATGCGGTCTTTCTGCCCGGCACCGATCGGGTGATTGCCGCGGCGATTCCGCTGTTGAAGACGCAATCGGCGACGATGAAAACCTTGGCGGCGCAGCTTTCGCTGCTTGATCTGCTGGCCCCCGGGCCCGCGGATCT
Organism: Rhodobacter capsulatus SB 1003; assembly: GCF_000021865.1. Classification (NCBI taxonomy): domain Bacteria; kingdom Pseudomonadati; phylum Pseudomonadota; class Alphaproteobacteria; order Rhodobacterales; genus Rhodobacter; species Rhodobacter capsulatus. The sequence goes on along the minus strand of NC_014034.1, from coordinate 45,139 downwards.
GGCGCGTCTTGCCGATCTTTGTCTCGTCAAGGACGGCAGCCGCGTCTCCTCCAGGTTTCTGACCAAAGGCGCCATCGAGGCTTTCGGTCCCGATCTTGCCGAGGATGTCCTTGACCTGGCCGAGCGCGTGCGCTGGGCGCGGGAGCAGGAAAACGCCCTTGCGACGCTGAACCGGACCCTTGCGCTGCATGATTTCGCCCGGGTGCTGCTGCCCGCTCTGGCCCTGAAGAAGGCGCAGGGGGGCTGGCTGGATTTCGACGACCTGATCGAGCGGGCCGGGGCGCTTCTGTCCGACCCTTCGGTTGCGCAATGGGTGCTGTTCCGGCTGGATGGCGGCATCGATCACATTCTGGTCGATGAGGCGCAGGACACCTCGCCCGGGCAGTGGCGGGTGATCGAGCGGCTGGCCGATGAATTCACCTCGGGCGACGGGGCCCGGGACAGCCGTCGCACGATCTTTGTCGTCGGCGACCGGAAGCAGTCGATCTATTCCTTTCAGGGCGCCGACCTGACCCATTTCGAGGCGATGAAGAGCCTGTTTTCCGCAAAATTCGCGGCGATTTCGCGCCCGCTTCAGGATGCCGCCCTGCTGCATTCCTTCCGCTCGTCGCTGGCGATCCTGCGTCTGGTCGATCTGACCTTCCGCGGCGATCCCGCGCTGGCGCTGGGCGGTGCCCCGGAACATCTTGCCTTTCACGACAAACTTCCGGGCCGAGTCGATCTTTGGCCCGTGGTGCCGAAACCCGACAAGACCGAGCCGGAGGAGTGGGACGACCCCGTCGATCGGCCCGGCGCCGATACCGCGCCCGTCGTGCTGGCTCGGGCGATTGCCGCCGAGATCCGCGCGATGGTGGATGCCGGGGTGCAGCTTCCGGGGCGCGAGGGGCCGCGGCCGGTCACTGCCGGGGATTTCCTGATCCTCGTGCAACGCCGGTCCGGGCTGTTTTACGAGATCATTCTGGCCTGCAAGGCGCAGGGGCTGGAGGTTGCGGGGGCGGATCGGCTCAAGCTTGGCGGCGAGCTTGCGGTCAAGGATATCGTCTCTGTTCTGGCCTTTCTGGCCACGCCCGAGGATGATCTGTCGCTGGCCGAGGCGCTGCGATCGCCACTGTTTGGCTGGAGCGAGGACCAGCTTTTCCGGCTGGCGCAGCCGCGCAAGGGCTATCTTTGGGCCGCGCTGCGCGAGGCGGGCGACGAGGCGACGCTGACCGTTCTGCGCGATCTTCTGGATCGGTCGGATTTCCTGCGGCCCTATGATCTGATCGAGCGGCTTCTGACCCGGCACGAGGGCCGCAAGCGGCTGGTGGCCCGCCTTGGCGCCGAGGCCGAGGAGGGGATCGACGCGCTGATCGCCCAGGCTTTGGCCTATGAACAGACCGAAGTGCCCAGCCTGACCGGCTTTCTGGTCTGGCTTGGTGCCGACGAGATCGAGATCAAGCGGCAGTCCGACAGTGCGGGGACCGCGCTGCGGGTGATGACGGTGCATGGGTCGAAGGGGGTCGAGGCGCCGATCGTGATCCTGCCCGACACGGCGAAGCTGCGCAATTCGCAGCGCGGCGAGCTGCTGCTGGCCGAGGGCATCCCGTTCTGGAAATCTGCCGCGGCGACGCTGCCGCCCGTGCTGGCGCAGGCGCAGGCCGAGGTTCTGGAACGGCAAAGGCACGAACGTCTGCGGCTGCTTTATGTGGCGATGACCCGGGCGGAGAAATGGCTGATCGTCGCCACCGCGGGTGACGAGGAGGAGGGTGCCGAAAGCTGGCATGCGCTGGTCTCCGGCGGGATGAAATCGGCCGGAACAGAGACGGTTTCGGCGCTTTCTGAACCCTTGCAGGCGCTGGGTCCGGTCTTGCGGTTCTCGCATGGCGACTGGCCTGAAAATGGCACGCCGGTCGGCGCGGCCGAGGTGGTGCGGATCGCGCTGCCGAATTGGGCGCGGGAGCGGGTTCTTCCTGTGCACAAAACCGCCAAGGCGCTCTCGGCGTCGGATCTGGGCGGGCCGAAGGCTCTGCCCGGAGAGACGGCGGAGCTTTCGACCGAAGCGGCGATGCTGCGCGGGCGGCGCCTGCATCTGCTGCTGGAACATCTGCCGCAGGCGCCGTCGGAAACCTGGCCCGATCTGGCGCAGTCGCTGCTGGGGTTCGGCAATGACAGAGCCTTTCCCGATGAGATCGAGGCGCTGCTGACCCGGGCGCTTCAGGTGCTGACGGCGGTCGAAAAGGCCGGTTTCCTTGGCCCCGACACCCTGGCCGAGGTGGAGCTGACCGCCGAGCTGCCGGAGCTGGGCGGGCAGCGGCTGCACGGGATCATCGACCGGCTGCAGATCGGGCCCGACCGCATCCGGGTGCTGGATTACAAATCGAATGCCATCGTGCCGAACACCGCGGCCGAGGTGCCGCTGGGGCTGGTCCGGCAGATGGCGGCCTATCGCGCGGCGCTGCGGCAGATCTATCCGGGGCGGGCGGTCGAATGCTTCCTGCTTTGGACCGAGACCGGCGCGGTCATGCCGTTGGGTGACACCCTGTTGGAGGAAGCCCTGCTTTCCGCCACAGCATCTTGACGCGCGGCCGGGGCAGACCTAGCTTCCCCCAACCCTCAATCTGGAGAATCCCATGGCTACCGTCGCCGTCACCGATGCCACCTTCGACGCCGAAGTGCGCCAATCCGACCTGCCCGTCGTCGTCGATTTCTGGGCGGAATGGTGTGGCCCCTGCAAGATGATCGGCCCGTCGCTGGAAGACCTGTCGACCGAGCTGGCCGGCAAGGTGAAGATCGTCAAGGTCAATGTCGACGAAAACCCCGACAGCCCGGCGGCGCTGGGCGTGCGCGGGATCCCGGCGCTGTTCCTGTTCAAGGACGGTCAGGTCGTTTCGAACAAGGTCGGGGCCGCGCCGAAAGCCGCGCTGCAGGCCTGGATCGAAGCCTCGCTCTGATCGCCGCCAAGCAACCGCAAGGGCGCCTTCGGGCGCCCTTTTGCATGCGCGCAATCCGTCATCTTGCAAGCCGTGTCGGCGCCGCACATATCTGCGCAAACGGAGGGCAAGATGACCGACGAGAAATTTCCCGGCTGGCATGGCACGACGATCATCGGCGTGCGCAAGGGTGGCCGCGTGGTGGTGGCCGGTGACGGGCAGGTGAGCCTGGGTCAGACCGTGATCAAGGGCACGGCCCGCAAGGTGCGACGGCTGAGCCCCGGCGGGCGCGAAGTGGTGGCGGGCTTTGCCGGATCGACGGCGGATGCCTTTACCCTGCTGGAACGGCTGGAGAAAAAGCTGGAAGCCGCGCCGGGGCAATTGGCCCGCGCCTGTGTCGAGCTGGCGAAAGACTGGCGGACCGACAAATATCTGCGCAATCTGGAGGCGATGCTGATCGTCACCGATGGCGCCGATCTTTATGTCATCACCGGCGCGGGCGACGTGCTGGAACCCGAACATGACGTGACGGCGATCGGCTCGGGCGGAAATTACGCGCTGGCCGCGGCGCGGGCCCTGATGGACAGTGACCTTGATGCGGAAGCGATTGCCCGCAAGGCGATGGCGATTGCCGCCGACATCTGCGTTTACACCAACGGCAATCTGACCGTGGAGAGCATCTCGAAATGACCAGCCTGACCCCGCGCGAGATCGTTTCGGAACTTGACCGCTTCATCATCGGCCAGGCCGAGGCGAAACGCGCCGTCGCCGTGGCCCTGCGCAACCGCTGGCGGCGGCAACGCCTGTCGCCCGAGATGCGCGAAGAGGTTTACCCCAAGAACATCCTGATGATCGGGCCGACCGGCGTCGGTAAGACCGAGATCAGCCGCCGTCTGGCGAAGCTGGCCAAGGCGCCCTTCCTCAAGGTCGAGGCGACGAAATTCACCGAAGTGGGCTATGTCGGCCGTGACGTGGAACAGATCATCCGCGATCTGGTCGATGTGGCGATGGTCGAAACCCGCGAACGCATGCGCGAAGAGGTCAAGGCCCGCGCCCACAAGGCCGCCGAGGATCGGGTGATCGAGGTTCTGGCCGGGACCGATGCCCGCGAACAGACGCGCGAGATGTTCCGCCGCAAGCTGCGCGATGGCGAGCTCGACGACAAGCAGATCGAGATCGAGGTGGCCGAGACGGCTTCGGCGCCGCAGATGATGATGGGCAATCCCGGCATGGAACTGCAGATGCAGGGGCTGCAGGATCTGTTCAAGGCCTTTGGCGGCGCCCGCAAGACCCGGCGCAAGATGAGCGTGGCGGAAAGCTACGAAGTGCTGATTTCCGAGGAAGCCGACAAGCTGCTTGATGACGAGGCGGTGAAGACCGCGGCGCTGGAAGCGGTCAGCCAATCCGGCATCGTGTTTCTGGACGAGATCGACAAGGTCGCGGCGCGGGCCGAAACCCGCGGTGCCGATGTCAGCCGCGAGGGTGTGCAGCGCGATCTGCTGCCCTTGATCGAGGGCACCACCGTTTCCACCAAATACGGCCCGGTGAAGACCGATCACATTCTCTTCATCGCCTCGGGGGCGTTTCATATCGCCAAGCCCTCGGATCTGTTGCCGGAACTGCAGGGGCGTCTGCCGATCCGGGTGGAGCTGCGGCCGCTGACCGAGGAAGATTTCGTCCGCATCCTGACCGAGACCGACAATGCGCTGACGCGCCAATACACCGCGCTGATGGCGACCGAGGAAGTCACGGTGAGCTTCACCCCCGAGGGCATCGCGGCCTTGGCCCGGATCGCCGCCGAGGTGAACCGCTCGGTTGAAAACATCGGCGCGCGGCGGCTTTATACGGTGATGGAGCGGGTGTTCGAGGAACTGTCCTTTACCGCGCCCGACCGTTCCGGCGATCAGGTGACGGTGGATGCGGCTTTCGTCGAACGCCATCTGGGCAGTCTGGCGCAATCCGCCGATCTGAGCCGTTACGTGCTCTGACCTCTGGTGATCGGGGAGGCATGTGCTATCCTCCCCGACATGCAGAGCCGTCTTCTTGTCGTTGCCGCCTTTCTTGCCCTGATCAGCTGCGCCCCGCGCGGAGAGATCGCCTATACGCCCGAGCCAAGCGCCGATATCCGGCCGGTCTTTGTCGGCTCGACCCGGGGGCTGGACCCGGAAACCGGGGCGGAATTCGGCCACAGCCGCAGCGAGACGCTGCAGCGGGCGCGGTTCGATGTCTCTGTTCCGCCCGATCGCGGCACGGGGCAGCTGAGCTATCCGTTGCAGGGCCGCAAGATCGATCCGCGCAAAGATTTCGTTCTGGCGGGATCGCAGAAATACCCCGGGGCGGAGGCGTTTCAGGCCGCTTTGCGGCAGAGCCTGAAAAAAAGCGGCGGCGAGGCCGTCGTTTTCGTGCACGGGTTCAACAACACCTTTGCCGAGGGGCTGTATCGTCTGGCGCAGATGGGCGTCGATTTCGACCTGCCGAAGACGCTGGTCTATTACGCCTGGCCCTCGCGCGGGCAGCTGCTTGGCTATGCCTATGACCGCGATTCCGCGATTTTCGCCCGCGACGGCCTGCGCGAGACCCTGCGCGAGCTGCACCGGGCCGGGGCAAAGCGCATCCTGCTGGTCGGGCATTCGATGGGGTCGTCGGTCACCATGGAAACCCTGCGCGACATGGCGCTCTCGGGCGAAAGGTCCACGCTGGCCGAGCTGGAGGGGGTGATCCTGATTTCGCCCGATATCGACGTTGACATGTTCCGCGAACAGGCCCGCACGATCGGGCAGCTGCCGCAGCCCTTCGTCATTTTCACCTCGAAAAAGGACAAGGCCTTGCTGCTGTCGTCGAAAATCGCGGGGGAACCGGACCGGCTTGGCACGTTGCAGGATCTGCGCCGGGTGGCCGACCTCAAGGTGACGATGATCGACACCGGGGCGTTTTCGACGGCGGATGGCCATTTCAACGTGGCGAACAACCCGGCGCTGATCCGGCTTCTGGGGCAGACCGGGCAGGTCGTGAAGATCCTCGAAGGCGATCAGACCGGCAAGCGCAATCTTGCGGCGGGGGTGGTGCTGTCGGTGCAGAATGCCACGCGGATCGTGCTGTCGCCGATCACCGCGCTGGGCGGAGCGAATTAACGCATCCGACGCAGATAGACGTAATAGGCGCCGGAGCCGCCGTGTTTCAGATGCGCCTCGGTCACCTGCATCACCACGGCGCCGAGCGGCGGCAGGCGCAGCCACTGCGGCACCTGATGGCGCAGCACGCCCTGACGCTGCGGAATCGGCCCGTCATCCAGGCCGCGCTTGCCCTTGCCGGTGATCACCAGCACCAGACGGCAGCCGCGATCCTGCGCCGAGAGCAGAAAATGCGTCAGCTCCGGATGCGCCTGCGACAGCGTCATGCCATGCAGGTCGATCCGCGCCTCGGGTTCCAGCTTGCCGCGGCTCATTTCCCGGTGGGTCTTGCGGTCCATCACGATCGGCTGGCGGTGCAGCTGGTCCGAAATCGACGGCGCCAGATCGAGCCGCCAGGCCAATTCCGGCGCCTGCTGACCGACGCGGAAATCCTTCATTTCGAAGCGGGGCTTTTTCGGCGGATGGTGGGGCGGATGCGCCGGATCAGGCTCTGTTTCGGCGGAAATCGGCGCGTGACGATGCATCGCCTGCGTCGTGGCGGCCACTTTTTCCCAAAGATCGCGATCTTCCGCCGAAAGCAGCCGCCGCCGTCGCATCTGGCTCAGCCGCCCGTGGCGACAAGCTGCCAGTTCGGATCGGAACTGCCCATCACGCGCGCAAAGGTCCAGCTGTCGCGCTGCTTGCGCGGCGCCTTCGGATCGCCCTCGACAATCTGCCCGTTCGCATCCCGCGCCACCGAGATCAGCTCGCCGCCGAACCGCACCGTCACCTCCGCCTCGCGCGAGGACTCGTTGAAGCTCGCCTCGGTCAGCACCAGCTCGCGCAGGCCAAGGAAACTTGCCTCCACGGTCAGGCCCTGCCGTTGCCGATCCGCCACCGCGGTCTCGAAGGCCTCCAGCACCTCGGGCGCCAGGAACCGCCGCACCGCGGACAGATCCCCGCGTTCGAATGCCATCAGGATCATCTCATAGGCGACCTTGGAGCCCTGCAGGAAGGCGCCGACATTGAACGTGGGCTCGACCCGTTTCATCTGCGCCAGCGCCACCGCGGCATCCGAACCCTCGGGGACATGGTCGATGATGTCATGATCGGGACCGCCCTCGATCACCTCGAAGCGGTCGGCGGCGCGGGGCCCGGGGGCTTCGACGGGCATCGGCTCGTCTTCGTAGCCCTCGCGGGTGCCCAGAACGCTCTTGAGCTTCAAGATCAGGAAGATCGCGATAGCGGCAAGAACGATCAACTGGAACAGTGCTGGGCTCATGGGCTTTTCCGCGGCGATGTTGACGATTGGAACGTGTGCTTCTCCCACTTATGTAAGGGAGCGCTTCGTTCAAGTCCACCGACGCCCTTGTCCCACCTTCGGAGGTAACAATGTGGTTTTTCATCCTGCTGATCGCCTGGCCGCTGATCGAAATCGGTCTTTTCGTCGAGATCGGCGGGCGGCTGGGGCTTTGGCCGACACTGGGGCTGGTTCTGGGCACGGCGGCGCTGGGCATCGCGGTGCTGCGCGCGCAAGGCGACCGGGCGCAGGCCGGGCTGCGCCAGGCGATGGCGGGGATCGGCAATCCGGCCGTGCCGCTGGCCGAGGAGGCGCTGATCCTCGTGGCCGGGGGGCTGCTGATTCTGCCCGGGTTTCTGACCGATACGCTCGGGCTGCTTTTGCTGGTGCCGCCGCTGCGCAGGCTGCTGATCGCGCGGCTGTCGAAACGGGTGGTGGTGCAGGGCTTTGGCCAGGGCTTCGGCACGATGGCGCAGGCGCCCCGGCCGGGTGCCGATGCCGGGCAGGTGATCGACGGCGACTTTCAGGAAATCGATCCGAAAAACCCGTCGATCAAGGGGAATTCGGGCTGGACACGCCATTGAGACACCTGCCCCGGAATGCTAGAAGATCGCAGATATTCTGGAGTGACCCATGACCGAAGTCCCGAACGAGGCGGCCCAGCCGCAGATGAAGATGAGCATCCTCGCGCAATTCGTGCGGGACATGTCGTTTGAGAATGCGGTGGCGCTGAACGGGCTGCAAAGCCCGGAAGTGCAGCCGGAAATGCAGGTGCAGGTCAGCCTCGACGCCCGCAAGCGCCCGGCCGAGCATCAGTACGAGGTGATCACCAAATTCAAGATCACCTCGACCAACAAGGCGACGAATTCGGCGCTTTACCTGCTGGAAATCGACTACGGCGGCATCTTCCACATCGAGGGCGTGCCCGAAGATCAGATGCATCCCTTCCTGCTGATCGAATGCCCGCGCCAGCTTTTCCCCTATGTGCGGCGCATTGTCTCGGATGTGACCCGCGACGGCGGTTTCCCGCCCTTCAACCTCGATCCGGTCGATTTCGTCGCGCTCTATCGGGCCGAACTGGCCCGCCGCGCCGAGGCGCAAAAGGCAAGTGAAGCATTGGTGAACTGATCAACCAAGGGTTGATATTTTCGGCGCGTCAACGTGCCTCAGGGACAAGGTGACCCGCTGACACCGCAGGCCATCGCATTCAAAATGCGATGGCTTTTGCTTTCGGGTCGGTCACATGAGTGAGCTTATACCCGCCTGGGTTGGTGACAGACTGGCTCCGGTGGACAAGTTGGAGGTGCATTTGAAAGGGCTCCGCCACAAGGCGGTGTCTGTTTTCGTCATGGATGGCGAAAACGTGCTGATCCAGCGCCGCTCGGAGGAGAAATATCACTCTCCCGGGCTTTGGGCGAACACCTGCTGCACCCATCCGGGCTGGACCGAACGCCCCGAGGAATGCGCGGTGCGGCGGCTGCGCGAGGAGCTGGGGATCACCGGGCTTTATCCCGCCCATGCCGACCGGCTGGAATATCGCGCCGATGTCGGCGGCGGCATGATCGAGCATGAGGTGGTCGACATCTATCTGGCCTATGCCAAACCGCATATGCGGATCACCCCCGATCCGCGCGAAGTGGCCGAGGTGCGCTGGATCGGCCTTTACGATCTGGCGGCCGAGGCCGGTCGGCATCCCGAGCGGTTCTCGAAATGGCTCAACATCTATCTGTCGAGCCATCTTGACCGGATTTTCGGATCGATCCTGCGCGGCTGACGGGCGCGATCGCGGAAAACGGCAAAAACCCACCGCCCGGCAAAGCTGGCTCTGGCAATCCGCGCGCAAAGCTGCATCATTCAGCCTGTATGGACCGGGGGGTGGTGGTGTCTGCGCGTCTTTCCGCAAGCGTGATCGTTTTTGTCGCCGCCTGTGCCGGGGCGGCCCTGGCCGAGACGGAGTTCCGGCTGGAGCTTCCGGCGCCCGATGCGGCGCTGTCGAGGGCGCTTTCCCAGGTGTCCCTGTCGCGCGAGGCGGCGGGCAACAAGGAGGCCGATGCCCAGGATCTGTTCGGCGCGGCACGGGCCGATTACGCCCGGCTGATCGGCGCGCTTTATGACGAGGGCCGCTATGGCGGCACGGTCTCGATCCTGATCGACGGGCGCGAGGCGGCGACGATCGCGCCGATGGATGCGCCCGCCCGGATCGGCAAGGTCGAAATCCGGGTCGATCCCGGCCCGGTGTTCCGGTTTTCCCGCGCCACGATCGGTCCGCTGGCGCCAGTGACGCAGCTGCCGCCCAGCTTTCGCGTGAGCGAGGTGGCGCGGTCCTCGGCCATCGTCGCGGCGACGGGCAACGGTGTCTCGGCCTGGCGCGATGCGGGCCATGCCAAGGCTGCGGTGGCGCGGCAGACGATCACCGCCGATCACCGCAATCAGGAACTGGCGGCCGAGATCGCGCTTGATCCCGGTCCGCAGGCCTGGTTCGGCACGCTGCAGATGACCGGCAACGAACGGCTGCGCAGCGCCCGCCTTGCGAAGATCGCCGGGTTCCCCTCGGGAGAGGTCTTCTCGCCCGCCGCCCTCGAGGAAGTCCGCAACCGGCTGCGCCGCACCGGCATTTTCAGCGCGGTGACGCTGACCGAAGCCGACACCCTGCGCGACGGCCGGTTGCTGGACGGCGAACTGACCGTGGTCGAGGCGAAGCTGCGCCGTCTCGGCTTTGGCGCCGAGGTCTCGACCTCGGATGGCGGCAAGCTCTCGGGCTATTGGCTGCACCGCAATCTGCTGGGCGGCGGCGAAAAGCTGCGGCTGGACGCCGAGGTCTCCGGTGTCGGCGTCGGCAGCGGCGGCACCGATTACAGTTTCGGCGCCCGGCTGGACCGGCCCGCCACTTTCTCGCCCGACACCGCCGCCTTCCTGAAAACCGAAATCGCCCGCGAGCACGAGGATGATTACACGCTGAGCGGTTACGGACTCAGCTTCGGGCTCAGCCATATCTTCAGCGCGAAACTCTCGGCCGAGGCCGGGATCGGCTATGAATGGGCGAAGATCGAGGATGGCGCAGGCGAGCTGATCTATCGGCAGATGACCTTCCCGATGTCCGCGACCTGGGAAAACCGCAATCTGCCCGCCGATGCGACGCGCGGAACCTATGCGAAACTCGATCTGATGCCGTTTTACGGGCTGGGCACCACCGGATCCGGGGCGCGGCTGCAGGGCGATTTCCGCGCCTATCGCGGCTTTGGCGCCAATGACCGCTTCGTGCTGGCCGGACGGGCGCAGATCGGCGGCGTTTTCGGCTCTGATCTGGCGGAAACGCCGCGGGATTACCTGTTCTATTCCGGCGGCGGCGGCACCGTGCGCGGGCAACCCTATCAGGCGCTGGGCGTCAGGGAACTGCAGGGCGGCACGCTGCACACCGGCGGCACCCGCTTTGTCGGGCTCTCGGCCGAGTTGCGCGCGGGCGTCACCGAAAAGATCGGCGTCGTTGCCTTTTACGACGCGGGCTACATCAGCGCCTCGGATTTCTTCGGCGACGGCGGCGACTGGCATTCCGGCGCGGGCCTTGGCCTGCGCTACAAGACCCCGATCGGCCCGATCCGGCTGGATGTGGCCGCCCCGGTCGATGGCTCCACGGGCGACGGCCCGCAACTCTATCTTGGCATAGGGCAGGCGTTCTGATGCGGTGGTGGCTTCTTCCCCTTCTTCTGTTGCCGCTTCCCGCCCTGGCGCAGGAGGCGGACCCCGCCCAGACCGAACGCGACCGGTCCTATCTGACCGGCCTGATCGAGGACAATCTCTCCGGCGCCGGGCGCGAGATCCGGCTGGAAGGGTTCCGCGGCGCGTTGTCCTCGCGGGCCAGTTTCGACACGCTGACGATCGCCGACGATCAGGGGGTCTGGCTGACCCTGCGCAATGGCGCCGTGACTTGGGACCGGGCGGCGCTGCTGCTGGGCCGGATTTCGGTCGAGGAACTTTCGGCCGCCGAGATCGATCTGCCGCGTCTGCCGGTGGCGCCGCCGCAGGAAACCCCGCCCGAGGCGAAACCGTTTTCCCTGCCGAAGCTGCCGGTCGCGGTCGACATCGGCTCTGTAAAGGCGGAAAAGGTGGTTCTGGGCGCGCCCGTTCTGGGGCAGGCGGCCGAATTTCAGCTGGAAGGGGCGCTGCGGCTGTCGGGCGGGGACGGTGAAACCGACCTGACCGCAATCCGCACCGACGGGCGCAAGGGGCGCTTCGCGCTCAAGGCCAGCTATGTCGAGGACAGCCGGGCGCTGCTTCTGGATATGCTCTTGACCGAAGCGCAGGACGGCATTGCCGCGGGGCTGATCGGCCTGCCGGGGCGGCCGTCGCTGACGCTGTCGATGAGCGGGTTGGGCAGTCTGGACGATTTCAAGGCCGATGTGCTGCTGGGCACTGCGGGCGTGTCGCGGATCACCGGCACGGTGGCGCTGACCGGCAAGAACGGCGCCCGGACGGTGGCGGCAAGTCTTGGCGGCGATGTCGCGGCGCTGCTGCCCGAGGCCTATCGCGACTTCTTCGGGCCCGAGACGCGGCTGGATTTTCTGGGCGAGCGCAGCACCACCGGGATGGTGCGGCTGCGCCAGCTGGATCTGCGCGGGCAGGCGGTCAGTCTCTCGGGCGGGCTTGATCTGCGCCCCGACGGTCTTCCCGACCGTTTCGATCTGACGGCAAAGCTGGGGATCGAGGGGGGCGCGCCCGTGGTTCTGCCGCTGTCCGGTGACCCGGTCAGCCTGCGCGGCGGTCAGGTGAAGCTGCGCTATGATCGCGCCACCGGCGAGGGCTGGAGCCTGGTCTCCGACCTGACCGGGCTTGCGCGCGGCGCGGATGTGCTCGACCGGCTCAGCCTGTCCGGGTCGGGCCGGATCGGGCCGCAGACGGTGGGCGGGGCCTTGACCCTGATCGCGACCGGGCTGGCCCCCGCCGATGCCGCCCTGGCCGAGGCGCTGGGCCCCTTTGCCTCGGGCAAGCTGCAATTCTTCTGGCAAAAGGGGCATCCGCTGACCGTGCCCGGCCTGACCCTTGGCACCCGCGATGCCACCGTCCGCGGCCGGTTCGCGCTGGGCGAGGATCTGGCGCTTTCCGGTCATCTCGAGGCGTCGCACCGCAAGCTGGCAAGCCTCTCCGCGCTGGCGGGCCGGGCCCTGTCCGGCTCTGTTTCGACCCATCTTGACGGCACCTATGTCCTTTCCAGCGGCGCCTTCGAGGCCGAAGCCGATCTTGACGCGACCGATCTGCATCTGGATCAGGCGCAGGCGGATGCGCTTTTGGCGGGACAGGCGAAGATCCTTCTTTCGGCGGCGCGGGATGACAAGGGTCTGACCCTGCGCCAACTGGCGGCCGAGGCCGGGGGGGCGACGCTGCAAGCCTCGGGGACGATCAGCAGCAGCGAGAGCACGCTGTCTGCCCGGCTTCAGGCGCCGAATCTCGGGCGTCTTGGCGCCGGTTACGGCGGCGCGGTGGCGATCGAGGCGCACCTGTCCGGGCCGCTCAATGCGCGGGGGATCTCGGTCAGCGGGACGGCGCGGAACATGGCGCTGCCGCAGCCGAGCCTGAACCGGATTCTGGCGGGAGAGAGCCGTTTTGCGCTGAGCTTCCGGCAAGACGGCGGCACCTTCCATCTGGCCGATCTGACCCTGTCCACGCCGCAGCTGTCCGCCTCGGCCAAGCCGCGCAAGGATCAGCCGAAGGTCTTCGATCTGTCCACCAAACTCTCGAATGTCGCGCTGCTGGCGCCCGGCTTTCCGGGGCCGCTGGCGATTTCGGGCAGCCTGACCGATCAGGGCGCCCGCTACGGGCTGGATCTGCGCGGCACCGGGCCGGGCGGCACGCAGGCGACGGTCAAGGGCACGATGGCCGCCGATGCCTCCAGCGTCGATCTGGCGATTTCGGGCCGGGCCGAGACCGCGCTGGCAAACAGTTTCATCGAGCCGCAATCGGTGCAGGGGCCGCTGACCTTCGATCTGGCGCTGAAGGGCAAGCCGGGGCTTTCGGCGCTTTCCGGGCAGGTCATGGGGTCGAACCTGCGCGTGGCGGCCCCGACTTTGGGGCAGGCGCTGAGCGATGTGGATCTGCAGGCGAAACTGGCCAATGGCACGGCGCAGCTGTCGGGTCAGGCCAGTTTCGCGGGCGGCGGCGGGCTTTCGCTGTCGGGGCCTGTCGGTCTGACCGGGCCCTTTCCGGCGAAACTGGCGCTGGTGCTGGACCGCGCCCGGCTGCGCGACCCCGAGCTTTACGACACCCGCGTCAGTGGCAAGCTGGCGGTCAACGGCGGTCTGACTGGCGCGCTGCGGATTTCCGGCGCGCTGACGCTGGAGGAAACCGAGCTGCGGATCCCCGCGGGCGGGCTGGGCGGGGCCGGGGCGATCCCCGCGATCACGCATCGGCACGAACCCGGCGCGGTGCGTCAGACGCGGCAGCGCGCGGGGCTGATTGAAACCGCCAGGGCGGCGAACGGGGGCGGCAGGGCGATCGCGCTCGACGTGTCGGTTTCCGCGCCGCAGCAGATCTTCGTGCGCGGTCGCGGGCTGGATGCCGAGCTGGGCGGGCAGCTGCGCGTCACCGGCACCACGGCGAAGATCGTTCCGGTCGGTCAGTTCAGCCTGATCCGCGGACGGCTGGACGTTCTGGGCAAGCGCTTCGATCTGACCGACGGGCAGGTGGCGCTGCAGGGCGCTCTGGTGCCCTGGGTGATGTTCAAGGCGACGACGGCGCAGGAGGATCTGGACATTTCCCTGACGCTGGAAGGCGCGGCGACCGCGCCCGATCTGACCATTTCTTCATCGCCCGAACTGCCCGAGGAAGAGGTTCTGGCCCGGCTGCTGTTCGACAAGGGGCTGACCAACCTTTCGCCGCTGCAGGCGGCACAGCTGGCCTCGGCGGTGGCGACGCTCGCGGGCAAGGGCGGCGATGGCATCGTGTCGAAGCTGCGGCAGGGCTTTGGCCTCGATGATCTCGATGTCGGCACGGATGACAGCGGCAATGCCACGGTGAAAGCGGGCAAGTATCTGGCGAAGAACGTCTATTCCGACGTGTCGGTGGACAGTTCCGGTCAGGCCGAGGTGACCTTGAACCTCGACATCACCAAACAGATCACCGCCAAGGCCTCGGTCGGTTCGGCGGGGGACAGCTCGCTTGGGGTATTCTTCGAAAAGGATTACTGAGCCGCGGCCCGGCCGATCCAGTCGCGGAACGCCACCAGCGCGGGCGAGGGGGCGACGCCCTCGGGCCAGACAAGGTAATAGGCGCCGACGCCCGAGACGGCTTCGCCCGGGGTGCGGATCAAGCGCCCCTCGGCGATTTCGGGCAGCGCCAGAAACTCGGGCAAAAGCGCGATGCCGACGCCATGCGCGGCCGCCTGCATCATCGGCGCGAATTGATCGAACATGATCCCGCGCGTGGCAGGCGCCTGCAGCCCGTGATGCGCGAACCAGGCCGTCCAGGCATTCGGGCGCGATTCCAGCTGCAACAGAGACTGATCGAGCAGATCCGTCGGGCTTTGCATCGGATGGGTGCGGGCGAAATCTTCGGAACAGGCGGCGATGATGCGTTCCTCGAACAGCAGCATCTGCTCGGCATCGGGCCAGGGCCGGATACCGAAATGGATCGCGGCATCGAAAGTCTCGGTGGCGAAATCGAAGGGCCGCAGCCGCGTGCCCAGGTTCAGCGTCACCCCCGGGTTTTCCGCCAGAAAACCGGCCAGCCGCGGCGCCAGCCAGCGCGTGCCGAAGGTGGGCAGGATGGCGAGGTTCAAAACTCCACCGCCCGGATTGGCCCGCAGCCCCAGCGAGGCGCGCGCGATCAGTTCCAGCGCCTTGCGCACGTCGCGCGCATAGGCCTGCGCCGCCTCGGTCGGCATCAGCCGCCGCCCCTCGCGCCGGAAAAGCTGCACGCCCAGTTGCCCTTCAAGGTTCTGCACCAGCCGGCTGACCGCGCCCTGCGTCAGCGACAATTCCCGCGCCGCGGCGGCGGTCGAACCAAGGCGGCAGACCGCCTCGAAGGCGGCCAGCAGCGAGACCGAGGGAATGTAGCGTCTGGGCAGGGTCATGTATGTGCTCCGTGCATCGACATAAGCCGGAATAGCGGTAGATTAGCGGTTTTTCCTCGCGCATAAAGCATCGAACGCATGGAGGACCAGATGGCCCTGAAACCCAAGGATGCCCCCGATCTTGCCCGGTTCGACTGGGATGACCCGCTGCGCCTGAATGGCCAGCTGAGCGAAGAGGAACGGATGCTGCGCGATGCGGCCCGGGCCTATGCGCAGGAAAAGCTGCAACCCCGCGTGATCCGCGCCTTTGCCGAGGAAGAAACCGATCCGGCGATCTTCCGCGAAATGGGGCAGATGGGGCTTTTGGGCGTGACCATCCCCGAGGAATATGGCGGGCTGGGCGCGTCCTATGTGGCCTATGGTCTGGTGGCGCGGGAAATCGAGCGGGTCGACAGCGGTTATCGCTCGATGATGTCGGTGCAATCGAGCCTCGTGATGTATCCGATCTATGCCTATGGCACCGAGGACCAGCGGCGGAAATATCTGCCCAAGCTCGCCTCTGGCGAATGGATCGGCTGTTTTGGCCTGACCGAACCCGATGCCGGGTCCGATCCGGCGAGCCTGAAGACCGTCGCGAAGAAGACGGCCGATGGCTATGTGCTGACGGGGTCCAAGATGTGGATCTCGAATGCGCCGATCGCGGATGTCTTCGTCGTCTGGGCGAAATCCGAGGCGCATGGCGGCAAGATCAAGGGTTTCGTGCTGGAAAAGGGTCTGAAAGGGCTTTCGGCGCCGAAGATCGCGGGCAAGCTGTCGCTGCGGGCCTCGATCACCGGCGAGATCGTGATGGAGGGCGTCGAGGTCGGCGAAGACGCGCTGTTGCCGGGCGTCGAGGGGCTGAAGGGGCCGTTCGGCTGCCTGAACCGGGCGCGCTATGGCATCGCCTGGGGCGTGATGGGCGCGGCCGAGTTCTGCTTTCATGCGGCGCGGCAATACGGGCTCGACCGCAAGCAATTCGACAAGCCGCTGGCGCAGACCCAGCTTTATCAGCTGAAACTGGCCAATATGCTGACCGATATCACGCTGGGCCTGCAGGCGGCCTTGCAGGTCGGGCGGCTGATGGACGAGGCCAATGCCGCGCCCGAGATGATCTCGCTGATCAAGCGCAACAATTGCGGCAAGGCGCTGGAGGCGGCGCGGAATGCCCGCGACATGCACGGCGGCAACGGGATTTCCGAATCGTTCCAGGTGATCCGGCACATGGTCAACCTCGAGACGGTGAACACCTACGAGGGCACGCATGATGTGCATGCGCTGATCCTTGGGCGGGCGGTGACCGGGCTGCAGGCCTTTTATTGACGCTGCCGGTCGGCCAGTTCGGCGTTCAGCGCAGCGCCGAACAGGACCGAAAAGGCGCCAAGATAGAGCCACATCAACAGGGCGATGACCGCGCCGAGCGAGCCATAGACCTTGTTGTAGGTGCCGAAATTCGCCAGATAGGTGGTGAGGCCGATCGAGGCCCCGCCCCAGACCAGCGTTGCCACGACCGAGCCCAAAGAAAAGATCGGATCGCGGCGACGCGGGCGATAGGGGGCAAAGCGGTAAAGCACGCCCAGCACCGTCAGCATCAGCGCCACCATGGCGATCCAGGGCAGGCCCGACAGCAGCACCGTCGTCACCGCATGAAAGGGCAGGAAATTCGCCAGGATCGGCAGGGCGACGATGGTGGCCATCGCCATCAGCATCACGCCCACCAGCGCGACGGTCATCAGATAGCCGAAAAGGAAGCCGAAGATGGTGTTGCGCGGCTCTGATCCGTGGATCACGTTCAGACCCTGCACCAGCGCATCCACCCCCGCCCGCGCCGAGAAGAGCGCGAACAGCACGGACACCAGCGTCCCCCAGCCGATCACCCCGCGCGGCCCCGCCAGCAACATGCTGACCTGAGCATCCAATATCGCATAGGCCTCGGGCGGGATGAAATTCTGCGCCACCTCCAGATAGGTGCGGATGACGACCGGATCGGCGACCGTGCTCCAGATCGAGATCGTCGCGGTCAGGCCCGGAAACACCGCCAGCATGGCATAGAACGCCACCCCGGCCGAGATCAGGAAAATGTTGGTCTGGGACAACCGGTCCCGCAGTCGGAAAAGAAAATGCATGCCGCCCTCGCTGGCGCCAGCATCGCCGATTGCGCGCGGGGGCACAACTTGCGTGACGGCGCGGCCTGTGGTCTTCTGACGCAGTCTGGAGGACATGATGACCTATACCCCCGCCGAAAACCGCTATTCCCGAATGATTTACCGCAAATGCGGCGCCTCGGGGCTGAAACTGCCCGCGATCTCGCTGGGTCTGTGGCACAACTTCGGCCACGACACGCCCCATGCGGTGAAACGGGCGATCTGCCGGACCGCCTTTGATCTGGGCATCACCCATTTCGATCTGGCGAACAATTATGGCCCGCCGCCCGGCTCGGCCGAGGAGGCCTTTGGCGAGATCCTGAAGACCGATTTCGCCGGGCTGCGCGACGAGCTGATCATCTCGTCGAAGGCGGGCTATGACATGTGGCCCGGGCCCTATGGCGAATGGGGCAGCCGGAAATATCTGATCGCCTCCTGCGATCAATCGCTGAAGCGGCTGGGGCTCGACTATGTCGACATCTTCTATTCGCACCGCTTCGACCCGGAAACGCCGCTTGAGGAAACCATGGGCGCGCTGGAACAGATCTGGCGCTCGGGCAAGGCGCTTTACATCGGGATTTCGTCTTACAATTCCGAGCGCACGCGGGAAGCTGCGGCGATCCTGCGCGGCCTTGGCGTGCCGCTCTTGATCCATCAGCCGAGCTACAACATGCTCAACCGCTGGATCGAGCGTGACGGGCTGGTCGAGACGCTGGCCGATCTGGGCGTCGGCTCGATCGCCTTCACGCCGCTGGCGCAGGGCTTGCTGAGTGCGAAATATCTGAACGGCATTCCGTCGGGGGCCCGCGCGGGGCAGGGCAAGTCGCTTGATCCCGGCACGCTGACGCCGCAGGCCTTGGAGAAAATCCGCGCGTTGAACGCGATTGCCGAGCGGCGCGGGCAGACGCTGGCGCAGATGGCGCTGGCCTGGGTGCTGCGGGGGGGCATCACCTCGGCGCTGATCGGGGCCTCGAAGCCCGAACAGGTGGTGGATTGCGTCGGCGCCCTGGGCAATCTGTCCTTCACCGCCGCAGAACTGGCCGAAATCGACACCCACGCACAGGATGAGGCGATCAACCTATGGGCACGTTCGTCGGAAAATCGCTGAAACAGGCACTGTTCTGGCTGCTTTCGGGGGGGACGGCGCTGGCCGCCGACCTTCCCGCGCCGCTGAGTGATGCCGATTATGGCGCGCTGAGCATGGCCGAAGTGCGGCTTGGCCGGGATCTGTTCTATGATCCGATCCTGTCGGGCAATCGCAACATCTCTTGCGCCACTTGCCATCATCCGCGGTTCGGCACCGGCGACGGCCTCAGCCTCGGTCTGGGGGAAGGCGCGGTGGGGCTGGGCCCGGACCGGCATGTGACCGAGACGAATCTGCCCGAACAGCGCATTCCCCGCAACGCGCCGGCGCTGTTCAATCTGGGGGCGCGGGAGTTCAAGGTGCTGTTCCACGACGGCCGGATCGAGGTTGATCCGACCCGCCCCTCGGGTCTGCGCACGCCGATGGAAGAGGAAATGGTGACCGGCTTCGCCTCGATCCTTTCGGCGCAGACGATGTTTCCGGTGCTCTCGCCCGACGAGATGGCCGGGCATTACAATGAAAACGAGATTTCCAAGGTCGTGCGCGAAGGCTTCATCACCGGCCCCGATGGCGCCTGGGCGCGGATCTCGGCGCGGGTGGCAGGCATTCCGGCTTACAGGGCGGCGTTTGAAAAGGCCTATCCCGAGATTGCCGCCGGGCGGCCGATTGCCTTCACCGACATCTCGAACGCGATCGCGCAATTCGTGGCTTTCGAATGGCGGTCCGATGACAGCGCCTTTGATGCCGTCTTGCGAAAACAGGCTCTGTTTCAGTCCGAAGCGGCCAAGGGGGCGGATTTGTTCTATGGCGCGGCGGGCTGTGCGACCTGCCATTCCGGCCCGTTCCTGACCGATCATGCGTTCCATGCGACGGGTGAACCGCAGCTTGGCCCGGGCAAGGCAGAGCGGTTCGAGCGTCATTCCCGCGACGAGGGCCGGTTCCGGGTGACGAACAACCCGGCCGATATCTTTGCCTTCCGCACGCCCAGCCTGCGCAATGTCGCCCAGACCGGGCCCTGGGGCCATGCGGGCAGCCACAGGGATCTGGCCGCTTTCGTCGCCGATCATGCGCGCAGCGGCGAACAACTGGCCGGGTATGACCGAAGGCAGGTCATTTTGCCGATTCTGCCGCAGACGAAGCCCGATTGGACCTTGCTCGACACGCCCGCGGAAGTGGCGGCGATCCAGGCCGCGGCGGTGCCCCCGGCAAAGCTGACGCAAGATCAGGTGACGCAGATCGTGGCGTTTCTGACCACGCTTTCCGATCCGGTTGCACTGCAGGGGCGGCTCGGCGTGCCCGAAACCGTGCCCAGCGGTTTGCCCGTGGACCGTTAACGGCGGATCTCGGTCAGCCCGTTCAGCGTAACGGGCTGCCAATCACCCGCCGCGCCGTCGGGCCAGATCACCCGTGCCTCTGCCGATGTCCCGGCCCCCAGCCCGAAATGCAGCGGACCGGCCTTGCCCCCGGCATGCCCGCCGCCCACGGTGATTTCCTGCGCCTTGACGCCCGAAGCGGTCTTCACCTCGACCCAGGCGCCAATGGCATGTTGGTTCGGTTCCGCCTGAACAGGCTCTATTTCAGCCCAATTCCCGGTCTGCGCCGTCACATTGCGCCAAAGCTCCATCGGCGCGCGGCGGTTCATCACCACCAGATCCAAGAGCCCGTCGCCGTTCAGATCTGCCAGCGCCGCCCCCCGAGACCGTTCCCGCGTTGCCACCCCGGCCTTGTCGGCGGCTTCGTGGAACGTGCCATCCGGCCCCTGCATCAGCAGGTTGTTCGGATCATGCGAGGCGAGGCCGGGCATCTGATCGACATTGCCCTTGGAGATGAACAGATCATCGCGACCATCGTTGTCGACATCGCCGAATTCCGGGTGCCAGCCGGTCGAGGGACGGCCGTCATCGCCGATGAAAGGCCGCTGCGCGAAGGTGCCGATGCTGTAGGGCGCGTCTTCGAAATGATCGCCCCTGTTGATCTGCAACAGCTGATCGCCCATCGAGGTCATCATCACCTCGGGCAAGCCGTCGCCGGTGATGTCGCGGCTGGCAATCCCCATGCCCCAAAGCGAGACATGCGGCCAATCTGTCCGCTCGGCCAAGGGGGTCAGGCGGAACATCTGCTCGTAGCCGCCGCGGACGTAATAATGGCGGTCGTTCGACAGCCGCAACTCGGGCGTGCCCTTGCGCTGCCAGTCGGAGATCAGCGCGGACAGCGTGCAATAGCCGGGCGAAATCGTCTCTGTTTCAGCATAAACCCGGCCTTTCGGGTGAAAAAGTGCACTGTCGTCGCAGGCCATGAACGGGCCATCCGGGTTCGTCCGGTCGACGTAATTACCAAAGAAAAGCGTCGGAAAGTCCTGCCCCGGCTCCCAGGTCGCGGTGAAGGAGGTGGTCCAGTCCTCCCGCGTGGGCAGCGCCCATGTTGCCGTCGCATCTTCGAAGCGGCAGTCACCCAATCCGCGCAACAGCAGATTCGGACCGGCCCGCAGCACGGCCAGATCCATCTGCCCGTCCGAATCGATGTCGAGCGGATAGGCCCCGGTGACATGGCGCAGATCGGGCAGCCCGCCATCGGTGAAGCGCAGCGGCCCGCCCTGCTCCGAGGCATTGACGAACAGCGCCGCCGGATTTTCACCGCCTGCCGCGAACAGATCCGGCCGCCGGTCGCCGTTGCAATCGAAGACCGCAACCCCACCGCCGACGAAATGTTCCCAGCCCCCCGCATAGATCTGCCGGTGCGGCAGACCGGCGGCATCATCGACAAAAAGCGGCTCTGCACCGGCTGGAAAAGCGATCAGACAGAGCAAAACCCGTTTCATTGCGCCGCCATCTCCCGTGTCGAGCCCAGAAGCTGTTCTGTCAGCTCATGCAGCGCCAAGGCCGCCGCCCCATGCGCCCACAGCAGGTCCCCCCAGGCATGGGTCTCGATCCGCGGCCCGTCGCGGCCGGTGTCGAGCATCAATTCGTGCATCTCGGCCAGGGTCTCGGTCGCATAAAGATAGTCGTAACGCATCCGCTCGCCCGAGAGGATGATCAGCGCCGGATCGAAGAGATTGACGATGTTCGACAGCCCCACCGCCAGATACCGCCCCGCCCGCCGAAAGATCGAACGCGCGGCGGCATTGCCCGCCTTGGCGTGATCGAAGAGGCTTTCCAGCATCACGCCCACGGGCTGGGTTTCGCCAAGCGGCAGGTTCAGCGCCGTCCTGGCCTCGCGCACCAGCGCGTAATCGGCGACATAGGCTTCCAGACAGCCGCGCTGCCCGCAGCGGCACAGCGCGCCATCGAGCTGCACCTTGGTATGGCCCAGCTCCATCCCCATGCCGCGCGAGCCGCGAAAGATCCGGTGGTTGATGACAAAGCCCATGCCCAGACCGTGTTCGATCGTCACCACGGCGAAATCCGACAGCTTGCGACCGGCGCCGAACCAGAGTTCCGCCAGCGTCACCAGATTGGCGTCGTTGTCGATGAAGACGGTCAGGCCCAGCCGGTCCCGCAAGGCCGCCTGCAATCCGACGTGACGGTCGGAGAGGACGGGCGACCAATGCACCACCCCCGCTTCGGAATCGACGAAGCCCGGAACGCCGAGGCCCAGTGCCAGAATTGCCTCGCGGTCGACGCCGCCCTTGGCGCAGACGCGGTGCAGCAGCCGCTCCGCCGCTTCGAGGATGCCGTCGATCCCCATTGCCCCGGGGCTGCGCGGGATCGCCTCTCCCGCGATCATGTTGCCGGCGAAATCGACCAGAACCGCAGTGTGCTCGCGGTCGGAAAGCTTGATGCCGACCACATGCCGGGTGTTCGGGCGCACCCGCAGCGCCACGGCCGGGCGCCCGCGGCCGCCTTCGCCCTCGCGCGTGGTCTGCACCTCCTCGAGCAGCCCGGTGTCGATCAGTTCCGAGGTGATCGTGGTGACCGAGGCCGGGCTGATGCACAGCTCTTTCGCCAGTTGCACCCGCGCCATCTGCCCGGCGGCCCGGACCCGTTCGAAGATCTGCTGACGCAGCGGCCGGGCGGTTTCCGACAGCGGCTGAATCAGCGGACCGCAGCCGAGAGAGGCCTTGCCGATCTGGGAGATCTTCTTCATCGCGGCGTCTTTCGTTCAATGGATTAACAAAACGACGGTGCGTCAGTGCGATGCAGCGATCATTCTTGCCGCGATGCAGCTATTTCCTGCCGTTTTGTTGGTCGCCTTCATTCTCGCGCCCCATTTTTATTTTGACAACTAAAATTATTCGACTCATCCTCTTGGCATCCCGGCGAATCTGTCGGGTCGGTCCGTCGGGCCACATCTCGGGAGGAGAACATGTATAAAACCCTTTTCGCCGCCGTCGCGCTGACGGCCGGCCTTGCCACCACGGCTTTTGCCGACATGACCGTGGGCGTGTCCTGGTCGAACTTCCAGGAGGAGCGCTGGAAAACCGACGAGGCCGCGATCAAGGCTGCGCTGGAAGCCGCCGGTGCGAAATATGTGTCCGCCGATGCGCAATCGTCCTCGGCCAAGCAGCTTTCGGACATCGAATCGCTGATGGCGCAGGGCGTGAATGCGCTGATCGTGCTGGCGCAGGACACCGAGGCGATCGGCCCCGCCGTGCAGGCCGCCGCCGATGAAGGGATTCCGGTCATCGCCTATGACCGTCTGATCGAGGATCCGCGGGCCTTTTACCTGACCTTCGACAATGCCGAAGTGGGCCGGATGCAGGCCCGGGCCGTTCTGGCCGCGGCGCCCAAGGGCAATTACGTGATGATCAAGGGCTCGCCCACCGATCCGAACGCCGATTTCCTGCGCGGCGGTCAGCAAGAGGTGCTGCAGGCTGCGATCGATGCGGGCGATATCAAGATCGTCGGCGAAGCCTATACCGACGGCTGGCTGCCCGCGAACGCGCAGCGCAACATGGAACAGATCCTGACCGCGAATGACAACAAGGTCGATGCGGTCGTGGCGTCGAACGACGGCACCGCCGGGGGCGCCGTGGCCGCGCTGTCCGCGCAGGGGCTGGTGGTGCCGGTCTCGGGTCAGGACGGCGATCATGCCGCGCTGAACCGGGTCGCGCTGGGCACGCAGACCGTTTCCGTGTGGAAGGACGCGCGTGAACTCGGCAAGAACGCCGCGGAAATCGCCGTGGCTCTGGCTGGCGGCGCCGACATGAAGTCGGTCGCGGGGGCCACCGAATGGACCTCGCCCGCGGGGACGAAGATGACCGCCAAGTTCCTGACGCCGATGCCGATCACCAAGGACAACCTCTCGGTTGTCGTCGATGCGGGCTGGATCCCGAAAGAGACGCTGTGCCAGGGCGTGACCGCCGGTCCGGCCCCGTGCAATTGATCTGACCTGAACCGGGGCGGCTTCGCGGCCGCCCCCCTTCCAAAGAGCGCCGCGGCGCCCTTTTTCGATCGGACACCCCATGAACACCCCGACCCCGCAGGACGGCGGTCAAAAGCGCTCGCTTTTGCAGTCGCTCGAGTTGGACACCCGGCTTCTGGGCATGATCGGCGCCTTCGTCGTGATCTGCCTTGTCTTCAACGTGATCACCGACGGGCGCTTTCTGACGCCCCGCAACATCTTCAACCTGTCGATCCAGACCGTGTCCGTGGCGATCATGGCCACCGGCATGGTGTTCGTGATTGTCACCCGGCATATCGACCTCTCGGTCGGCGCGGTGCTGGCGATCTGCTCCTCGGTGATGGGGGTGATGCAGGTGCAGCTGCTGCCGCAAGTCTTCGGCATCGGTCATCCGCTGGTGATGCCGCTGACGGTGATCGCAGGTCTTCTGACCGGCGCTGCCATCGGCGCGCTGAACGGCTGGCTGGTGGGCTATCAGCGCATCCCGGCCTTCATCGTGACGCTGGGCGGGCTGCTCATTTGGCGCAACGTCGGCTGGTATCTGACCGACGGGCAGACGGTCGGGCCGCTCGATCAGACCTTCATGCTGTTTGGCGGCGTCGAGGGCACGGTGGGCTCGGCCCTGTCCTGGGCTTTGGCGGTTTTCTTCTCTGTTCTGGCTGTTTTCGGCCTTTGGCGGGCACGTCAGGCAAAGATCCGACATGAATTCCCGGTCAAGCCGCTCTGGGCGGAAGGGGCCTTGATGGCCACCGCCGTCGTGGCGATCCTGGGCTTTGTCGCGGTCCTGAACAGCTATGCGATCCCGGTCGGCCGTCTGAAGCGCGAATTCGACTCCCGCGGCGAGGTGATGCCCGAAGGCTATATCGATTACTTCGGCCTGCCGATCTCGGTGCTGATGCTGGTCGTCATCGTCGTGGTGATGACGCTGATCGCCCGCAAGACCCGGTTGGGCCGCTACATCTTTGCCGCTGGCGGCAACCCGGACGCGGCGGAACTGTCCGGCATCAACACCCGGATGCTGACGGTGAAGATCTTCACCCTGATGGGGGTTCTTTGCGCGATTTCGGCGATGGTGGCACAGGCGCGTCTGGCCAACCACACCAACGACATCGGCTCGCTCGATGAATTGCGGGTGATCGCCGCGGCGGTCATCGGCGGCACCGCCTTGGCCGGGGGCATCGGCACGATCTATGGCGCGGTTCTGGGCGCGGTGATCATGCAATCGCTGCAATCGGGCATGGCGATGGTCGGCGTCGATGCGCCGTTCCAGAACATCGTCGTCGGCGGCGTGCTGGTTCTGGCCGTCTGGATCGACATTCAATACCGCAAGCGCACGGGGGAAAAGGTATGAGCACCCGCGGAACCCCTCTGGTCGAGATGCGCGACATCTCGATCGCCTTCGGCGGCATCAAGGCGGTGGATCACGTCACCATCGACCTTTACCCGGGCGAGGTCGTCGGTCTTCTGGGCCATAATGGCGCGGGCAAATCGACCCTGATCAAATGCCTCTCGGGCGCCTATCAGATGGACTCTGGCGCCATCTACATCAACGGCGAAAAGGCCGAGATCCGCAATCCGCGCGACGCCCGCGCCTATAACATCGAGACGATCTATCAGACGCTGGCGCTTGCGGACAACCTTGATGCGGCCTCGAACCTGTTCCTGGGCCGCGAGCTGGTGACGCCCTTCGGTTTCGTCGACGATGCGCAGATGGAGGCCGAGACCCGCAAGATCATGGGGCGGCTCAACCCGAACTTCCGCAAGTTCAAGGAGCCGGTGAAGGCGCTTTCGGGCGGGCAGCGGCAGTCGGTGGCGATCGCCCGGGCGGTCTATTTCAACGCCAAGATCCTGATCATGGACGAACCCACCGCCGCGCTGGGCCCGCATGAAACCCAGATGGTCGCCGAGCTGATCGAGGAGCTGAAGGCGCAGGGGCTGGGGATCTTCCTGATCGAGCATGACATTCACAACGTCATGCGGCTGTGCGACCGCGCCTCGGTGATGAAGAACGGGCAACTCGTCGGCACCGTCAAGGTGAACGAGGTCACCGACGAGGACATTCTGGGCATGATCATCCTTGGCAAGAAACCCGAAGGAGTGACCTGCTGATGTATCTGGGGTTGGATCTTGGCACCTCCGGGCTCAAGGGCATTCTGATCGACGGGGATCAGAAGGTGCTGGCCGAGGCGACGGCGCCCTTGACCGTTTCCCGCCCGCAGGAGGGCTGGTCAGAACAGGCGCCTGCCGACTGGATCGGCGCGGCGGAAAAGGTGCTGGCGGAACTGGCGGGCTTCGGTCTGGGGCAGCTGCGCGGCATCGGGCTTTCGGGGCAGATGCACGGGGCGACGCTTCTGGATGCGTCGGATGACGTGCTGCGGCCCTGCATCCTGTGGAACGACACCCGGTCCCATGTCGAGGCCGCCGAACTTGATGCGAACCCGATCTTTCGGGCGCTTTCGGGCAATATCGTTTTTCCGGGCTTCACCGCGCCGAAA
The DNA here is from genome assembly GCF_000021865.1 of Rhodobacter capsulatus SB 1003. Taxonomy (NCBI): domain Bacteria; kingdom Pseudomonadati; phylum Pseudomonadota; class Alphaproteobacteria; order Rhodobacterales; genus Rhodobacter; species Rhodobacter capsulatus. Next base: position 18,719 of record NC_014034.1, on the reverse strand, counting down.
CTGTGCTGGGTGGCCCGGCATGAGCCCGAGATCTTTGCCCGCGTGGCAAAGGTGCTGTTGCCGAAAGACTATCTGCGGCTCTGGTTGACGGGCGAGCATGTGGCGGAAATGTCGGATGCCGCGGGGACGGCCTGGCTGGATGTCGGCCGCCGAGACTGGTCCGAAGATCTGCTGAAAGCCTCGTGCATGCGGCGCGATCAGATGCCGCGTCTGGTCGAGGGATCCGAGGTTTCGGGCCAGATCAGAGCCGAATTGGCGGCGCGGTTCGGGATGCCTGCGGGGGTCGTCGTGGCCGGGGGCGGGGGCGACAATGCCGCCTCGGGCATCGGTGTCGGCGTGGTCAAGGCCGGTCAGGCTTTCGTGTCGTTGGGCACCTCGGGCGTGCTCTTTGCCGCGAATGACGGCTATCAGCCCGATGCCGCGACCGCCGTACATACCTTTTGCCACGCGCTGCCGGGGACCTGGCATCAGATGGGGGTGATCTTGGCCGCCACCGATGCGCTGAACTGGTTTTCGCGCATCGCGGGGGCTTCGCCCAAGGAGCTGACCGCGGGTCTGGGGCCGCTGCAGGCGCCCGGAAAGACCCGATTCCTGCCCTATCTGGGCGGAGAGCGCACGCCTTTGAACGATGCCGCCATTCGCGGCGCCTTCATCGGCCTTGAACATGCGACCGACCGCGCGGCTGCGACGCGGGCGGTGCTGGAAGGCGTGACCTTTGCCATTCGCGATTGCCGCGATGCTCTGGCCGCGACCGGCACGAAGATCGAAAGCCTGCTGGCCGTCGGTGGCGGCTCGAAATCGACCTATTGGTGTCAAGCGATCGCGACGGCGCTTGGCACGCCTGTTTCCCTGCCGGTGGCGGGGGATTTCGGCGGGGCCTTTGGCGCCGCGCGACTGGCCTTGATGGCCGCGACCGGGGCAGGGGCCGAAGTGGCCTCGCAACCGGTGATTTCAGCCGTGATAGAGCCTGTTTCGGCGCTGTCATCGGCATTCGACGAAGGCCATGCCCGCTACCGCGCGGCACAGGCCGCAATCCGGGGACTGACATGACCGACTTCTTCAAGGGTATTCCGCAAATCCGCTATGAAGGCCCGAATTCGACCAATGAATTCGCCTTCCGGCACTACAACCCCACGGAAGTGGTGATGGGCAAGACCATGGCCGAGCATCTGCGCTTTGCCATCGCCTGGTGGCACAGCTTCGCCTGGCCGGGCGGCGACCCGTTCGGCGGTCAGACGTTTGATCGGCCGTGGTTTGGCGACACGCTTGATCTGGCGAAGCTGAAAGCCGATGTCGCCTTCGAGATGTTCGACATTCTCGGCGCGCCGTTCTTCTGCTTCCACGATGCCGACATCCGCCCCGAGGGCAGGGATTTCGCGGAAAACACCCGCAATCTGGAAGTGATCGTCGATTACATCGGCGAGAAGATGGCGGACTCGAACACCAAGCTTCTGTGGGGCACGGCGAATCTCTTCAGCCACCGCCGCTTCATGTCGGGCGCGGCGACGAACCCCGATCCGGAGGTCTTTGCCTGGTCTGCCGCGACGGTGAAGACCTGCATGGATGCCACGCACAAGCTTGGCGGCGCCAACTATGTGCTTTGGGGCGGCCGCGAGGGCTATGAAACGCTTCTGAACACCGATCTGACCCGCGAGGCGGAACAGGCCGGGCGCTTCCTGCAGATGGTCGTCGACTACAAGCACAAGATCGGCTTCAAGGGCACGATCCTGATCGAGCCGAAACCGCAGGAGCCGTCGAAGCACCAATATGACTACGATGTGGCGACGGTTTACGGCTTCCTGAAACGCTTCGGGCTGGAAAACGAGGTCAAGGTGAACATCGAACAGGGTCACGCGATCCTGGCCGGGCACAGTTTCGAGCATGAACTGGCGCTGGCGGCTTCGCTTGGCATCCTTGGTTCGATTGACATGAACCGCAACGATTACCAATCGGGCTGGGACACCGACCAGTTCCCGGATTCGGTTCCCGAGATGGCGCGGGCCTATTACGAAGTGCTGAAAGCGGGCGGCTTCACCACCGGCGGCACCAATTTCGACGCGAAGATCCGCCGTCAGTCGATCGACCCGGAGGATCTGATCCTCGGCCATGTCGGCGCGATGGATGTCTGCGCCCGGGCGCTGAAGGCGGCGGCGGCGCTTTTGGAAGATGGCGGGCTCGAAGCCAATCGCAAGGCGCGTTATGCGGGTTGGGACACGGCCGAGGCAAAGGCGATGCTCGGCTCGGATCTGGCCTCGATCGAGGCGCTGGTGCGGGCGAAAGGCATCAACCCGCAGCCGAAATCCGGGCGGCAGGAGCGGCTGGAAAATCTGTGGAACCGGTTCGTCTGAACCATGAAAGGGCCGCTCCGGCGGCCCTTTTCAATCCAGCGTCTGGCGAAACCGGCTGAGCGCCAGAAGCGAGAAGAAGATGGCAAAGCCGGTCAGCGTCAAAAGCGGCTGCGCGATATCGGCAAGCGTCGCCCCCTTCAGCATCACCCCGCGGATCAGGCGCAGGAAATGGGTGAGGGGAAGCGTTTCTCCGATCCATTGCGCCCAGGTCGGCATGCCGCGAAACGGGAACATGAAGCCCGAAAGCAGGATCGAGGGCAGGAAGTAAAAGAAGGTCAGCTGCATCGCCTGCATCTGCGTCCGGGCCAGTGTCGAAAACACATAGCCCAGCACGACAAGCGCCATCACGAAGACCAGAACCCCCAGCATCAACAGCCACAGGCTGCCGACAAAGGGCACGCCGAAAATCGTTTTCGCCGCCGTCAGCACCACGCTGACCTGCACCGCGCCGACGACGAAAAAGGGCAAAACCTTGCCCAGCATCACCTCGATCGGGGTGACCGGCATCGACAGCAGGTTTTCCATCGTGCCGCGCTCGATTTCCCGCGTCAGCGCCATCGCGGTCATCATCACCATCGTCATCTGCAAGATCACCCCCAGAAGCCCGGGGACGATGTTGTATTGCGTGAGGCCCTCGGGGTTGTAGCGGCGATGCACGACGACCTCGAGCTTTTGTGCCGCGCTGGCGGCCGCCTCGGCCTCGGTGCCGCTTTCGCGCAGCAAAGCCTGCGCCGCGACGGTGCCAAGGGTGCCAATGGCGCCCGAGGCGACGGCGGGGTCGGTCGCGTCGGCCTCGATCAGGATCTGCGGATGTTCGCCGCGGATGACCTTGCGGCCGAAATCCGAGGGCACGGTGACGACGAAACTGACCTGTCCGGTGGCGATCAGCCGCTCGGCCTCGGTCGCCGTGACCTGCGGATGGGTGAAGCGGTAATAGCCGGTCAGTTCCAGCGCGGAAACCAGCGCCCGGGAATAGCGGTCCTGCGCGGGGGCGACCAAAGCGGCGGGCAGGCCCTTGGGGTCGTTGTTGATCGCGAAGCCGAAAAGCATCAGCTGCATCAAGGGCACGCCCAGCATCATCGCAAAGGTGATGCGGTCGCGGCGCATCTGCAGCGCCTCCTTGCGGATGATGGTGAAGAGGCGGCGAAAGGACAGGAACCGGGTCATGCCATGTTGTCCCTTGCGGCGCCCATCAGCTGGATGAACACGTCTTCCAGGCTGGTTTCGGCCGCGATCATGCTGGCTCCGGTGGCGGCGGCGACCTCGGCCGCGGCCTGGCGCAGCGCGGCGCCGTCGCGGCCGATCACATGCAGATCGGCGCCCCAATGCGCCACCTGATCGACGCCCGGGCGGTTGAGAAGGAGGGCCTGCGCCTCGGCGGTGCGGGGGCCGCGCAGGATCACGGTGACCAGACCGGCGGCGGCGATCACCTCGGCCACCGTGCCCTGCGAGATCAGCTTGCCGTAAGAGATATAGTTGATGCGGTGGCAGCGCTCGGCCTCGTCCATGTAATGGGTGGAGACGAGGACGGTCAGGCCGGTGGCGGCGCGGGCGTGGATTTCATCCCAGAAGTCCCGCCGCGCCTTCGGATCGACGCCTGCGGTGGGCTCGTCGAGCATCAGGAGTTTCGGGCGGTGCATCAGGCAGGCGGCCAAGGCAAGCCGTTGCTTCCAGCCGCCCGAGAGCGATCCGGCCAGCTGTGCGCGGCGGCTGGTCAGGCCCAGATCCGCGAGCGTTTCGGTCACGGCATCGGCGGGCAGGCCGTAGACACCCGCGACGAAGCCCAGATTTTCCGCGATGGTCAGGTCTTCATAGAAACTGAAGCGCTGGGTCATGTAGCCGACTTCGCGTTTGATCGCGGCCTGATCGCGCAAGATATCGTGGCCCAGCACGCGGCCTTCCCCCGCATCTGGGGTGAGCAGCCCGCACATCATGCGGATTGTCGTCGTTTTGCCGGATCCGTTCGGGCCCAGAAAGCCGACGATCTCGCCCGGTTGCACGGTGATCGAGACCCGGTCCACCACCACCCGCTTGCCGAACCGCTTGGTCAGATCGGTCACGGCGATGGCGGGCAGGCTCATTTGCGCGCCTCGGCCAAGCTTACATCGACGATCTGCCCCGGTTTCAGCGCCGTCGTGTCATCGGGGCGGGCTTCGAGCAGATAGACCAGCTTCTGCCGGTTCTGCAGCGAATAGATCACCGGCGGGGTGAATTCCGGCCCGTCGGCGACATAGGAAACCGTGGCGGTCAGACCCGGGGCGCAGCCGTCGCAATGCACCTTCAGCTTCGTGCCGGTGTGCACCTGCGCCAGCTGCGATTCGGGCAGATACAGCCGCAGCTTCACCGCATGGTCGGGCAGCATCGTCAGGATCGGCGCCGCCGGTCCCGAGATTTCCCCCGGCCGCCGCAGCAGATCCGAAATCACCCCGTCGGCGGGGGCGGTCAGGCTGCGCTTTTCCAGCACCCATTGCGCCTGTTCCAGCCCGGCCTGACCGGCGCGGACGGCGGCCTCGGCGGCGGCGATCTCGGCCTTGCGGGCGGGCAGGCGGGCCACCGCCAGATTGGCCTCGATCTCGGCCACTTTCGCCTGCGCCATGGTCAGGGCGGTCTGCGCATCCTCGCGCTGGGCCGAGGTCGCCGCGCCGCGGCTCTCCAGCGCCGCAAGCCGCAGCGCGCTGCGCTCCGACTCGCTCGCCTGTGCCCGGGCCGAGGCCAGCGAGGCTTCGATCCCCCGGATTTCCTCGGGCCGCTTGCCCTCGCGCAGGTTTTCCAGCTGGTTTTCCGCCTGGGCCAGAGCGGCCCTTGCCTGATCGACCGCGATCCGCGCATCGCGGTCTTCCTGTTTTGCCAGCGGTGCCCCCGCCCGCACCCTTTGCCCGCGCGTGACCGACAGGCTGGCCAGTTCCGCCACCGAGACCGGGGCGATCATCACATGGTCGCCCTCGACATAGCCGGTCGCCATCGGTGGCGGCGCGGCGCAACCGCTCAGCAGCGTGGCGATCAGGGGCAGCGCGCACGGCGTCATTGCGGGAACCTCCCTCTGGCGGCGCTCAGGCCCGGCAGATTGGCCTTGCGGACAGAATTCAATCAAATGCTTGCAAGATCAACCTGGAAACGAAAGCCCGGTCGGCCCCCCGGTGGCAAAAAGCCAAGAACGCGCCGCAAGCGACGCGTTCGGGCAGGAAGCGGCTGCAGCGATCAGTTGACCACGAATTCCGCGTGCAGGGCCCCGGCGGCATTGATGCTTTTCAGGATGTCGATCATGTCGCGCGGGCTGACCCCCAGCGCATTCAGCCCGGCGACCACATCGGAAAGCGAGCTGGTTTCCCCGACCTCGGCCATCTTGAGCCCCGCGCCTTCCTCGATCGAGGCTTCGGTGCGCGGAACGACGACGGTCTCGCCGCGGGCGAAGGGGTTCGGTTGCACGGCGATCGGCGCTTCCTGCACGCGCAGCGTCAGGTTCCCCTGGCTGACCGCGACGCGGGAAATCCGCACATCCTCGCCCATGACGATGGTGCCGGAGCGCTGATCCACCACGACCCGGGCGCGCTGCTCGGGCTCGACGGTCAGGTTCTCGAGCCGTTCCAGCACATGCGCGGCCGAGCGCATGTTGGCATTGGCGATGCTGACCGAGACGGTGCCCGAATCCTCCATCGCGGCGATGCGCGACCCGAATTCGCGATTGATCGCCTTTTCGATCCGCGCCGCGGTGGTGAAATCGGGCGTGCGCAGCGCCAGACGGACATCCGAGAGGCTGTCGAGCTCGAAGCCGATCTCGCGTTCGACATGGGCGCCCGAGGGGATCGTGCCCGAGGTCGGAACCCCCTGCACGACCGAGGCGGCCTGCCCCTGCGCCGAGACGCCGCCGGCGATCACAGCCCCTTGCGCCACCGCATAGATTTCCCCGTCCGCCGCGTTCAGGGGCGTCATGATCAGCGTGCCGCCAAGCAGGCTCTTGGCATCGCCGATCGCCGAGACCGTGACATCGATCTTCGACCCTGCCCGGGCAAAGGGCGGCAGCGCGGCCGTCACCATCACCGCAGCGACGTTCTTCGGCCGGAATTGCTCGCCGCTAACGTTAACGCCAAGCCGTTCGAGGATATTGGCCATGATTTCTTCGGTGAAGGGCGCGTTGCGGATCCCGTCGCCGGTTCCGTTCAGACCGACCACGAGCCCGTAGCCGACAAGGTCGTTGCCGCGCACGCCATCGAATTCGACCAGATCCTTGATCCGGATCGGGGCCGCAAGGCTCAGGGACGGCAGCAGCAGCAGCAGCACAAGGGCCAGAAGTTTCATCGCAGGTAATCCGTCAGAGAGAGTTGCGTCAGCCGCGAGGTCAGCGTGTAAAGCGTTTCCAGCTGCGATTGCGTGGCTTCCAGTGCCGTCGCCGTCTCGTATTCGTCGACGCCGATCAGTTCCTTGCGCGCGATTTCGAGCGCGGTCACCTGCGCGGAATTGCGGGTCTGCGCATCCGAGATGATCGCCTCGACCGTGCCCAGCCCAGCGCGCAGCGTGGTCATCTCGCCCTCGGCCGAGGTGATGCGATCCCCCGCCGTGCGGATCAGCAGCGCGCGGGTCTCGATATTGTCGGGCACCAGATCGCGGGCGACCAGGGTGCCGAGGGCAAAGCCCTTGAGCATGTTGCGGATCGAGGAATCGCCCGCAGTGATGGTCAGCTGCGCGCTGTCGGTTTCCGACAGGCGCACCGGCGACAGGCTGTTTGCGCTGCCAAGATAGCCCTGATCCAGGAAACCGCCCCCGCCCGCGGCGGCGTCGAACCAGTCGTCGACGGCGGCGATGATATCGGCGGCGACGGTCATGCCGCTCACCACCGCCTCGAGGCTGCTGATGATCGTATCTGCCGAGGCCACCGGTTTCGTGTCGGTGGTCGTTCCCGAAAAGGCGTAGCGCCCGGCGACATTGACGTTCAGCGCGTCGACCACCGCTTCGAACCGTTGCTCGGCATTCTGCGCCCCGGACTCGATCATGTTGTACGACGAGGCGAAGGAGGCCGAAATGAGCGTCGCGCCGATCGCCTGGGCATGGCCCTGGATCGTTTCCAGCGCATCCTGCTGCGTGCCGGCCAGAAGATCGGTTTCCGCGGCCACCTGCTTGTAGGCTTCGCCGCGCACCATCGACCGGTCGATGGCGGCCAGCGCGGTGAAATCGCCGCCGACCTTGGTGCCCAGATCCTGGCTGATGCCGGTGACGACCTCTTCCGAGAGCCGCGACATCGTCGTCTTCAGCTGAACATTGTGACGCCGCATCAGATAGGTCTGCGACATGTCACCGACGGAGATGTATTTCATGTCAGATATCCAGAAGTTCCTGCAGCATGGCATCGATGGTCTGAACGACCTTCGCATTGGCGGCATAGGCCTTTTCGATGACGAGCAGGCTTTGCATCTCGTAATCCGTGTCCACGCCGTCGGCGAGCGACATCTCGGTCAGGGCTTCGTGACGTGCGGTGGCATAGCCTTGGGTCAGCTCTGCCGACTGCCGCCCCGAGGAGGCGAAAGACAGCAATTCCGCGGCAAGCCCCGAGGCGCTGCGCAGCGCAGAGCCGTAATTGCCCGAAGCCGGTGCGGATTCGCGGGTCAGCGCGGCCGAGAGCGCATTCAGGATCGTGCCGTCGCTGACCGCCCCGGGGGCCGCGGCCATCAGCCCGTCCCGCAGATGCCAGGACGATCCGCCCTGCTCGGGATCGACGATCGCGTTCATCCGGATCCGCCCGGCCAGCCCGACTTCGGTGCTGGCGTCGAAGGCGCTGCCCGCATCGGTGAACAGGCCGGGATCCCCCGCCGACAGGGTGGTGTCGACGCTCGGATCCTCGAACCGGGTCATCAGATCGCGGGCGAAAGCGTCCAGCTGGCTCTGCGCTTCGGGGGCGAGTTCGTCGCGCACGGCGAAGGCCGCGCCCAGCGTGCCCCCGCCCAGCGGGCCGTCGTCCTTGGTGGAGGTGGGATAGCCATTGATCGTGAGCCCGGAGAGCGCCCCCGAATCGAGAGTCAGATGGGGCGCCATCACGCCTGCGCCATCGAATCCGATCGTTGCGGCCGAACCGTCCAGCAGGATGGCCCCGCCGGTGGTGAACAGGGCGATCTGGTTGTTTTCGCGCTGCACGACCCGAAGCGGGACGATCTCGGCGATCTGGTTCACCAGCGACTGCCGTTCGTCCATCAGACCGGCGGCATCGTTGCCGATCGAGATCTGCGTGGTGATCGTCCGGTTCATCTCCTGCAGCTGCACCAGGGTTTCGTTCAGCGTCCGCACCTGCTTGGCGATCGACTTGTCGGCCGTCAGCCGGGCGGCCTGCAGATCCTCGGAGATGCTGTTCAGCTTGTCCGCCACGGTCGACGCGGCCCGGACCGCCGTCGTGAGCCGGGCCGTGCTGTCGGGCATGCTGGCCGCCGTGAGCAGGGCGCTTTCGAAATCCGACATCGTGGCAGAGAGTGACCCGGCGGTTTCCGGGTCACCGATCTGGGTTTCGAGACGGTTGTAGAAATCCGCCTTGGCGGTGGTGTTCGCCGCGGCGGAATCCATCAGCAGCAGATCCTGCTGCACCACCTGATTCACGATCCTGTTGACGCCGAGGATGCGAACCCCGCCGCCGGTCCCGCCCAGCGTCTGCGACGCGATGGAGAGTTCCCGACGGGCGTAACCCTCCGTCATCGCATTCGCGATGTTGGAAGAGACGACCTCGGCTTTCCGGGACGACGCCGTCAGCCCCGAAATGGCGAAGTTGAAGGCACTTGCGATGCTCATGGGTCATCTCCTCCTGAAGGGAACATCACGCTCAGCGCTTGATGTTCGTCGTCTCCTGCAGCATCTCGTCGACGGTCTGGATGACCTTCGCATTCGACGAATAGGCCCGTTGGGTCTGGATCAGGTTGGTCAGTTCCTGCGCCACGTCGACCGCCGAACCTTCGCGGGCATAGCCCTCGACCGCGCCGGTCGGACCGTCACCGGCGTCCCAGAGATAGAACGAGCCCGAGGTGGACGAGACCTGGAAGGTCTGGTTGTCGAGTGCCGTCAGCCCGTTGATGTTTGACACGTCGACCAGCGGCACCTGATAGACGGTGCGGATGAAGCCGGTGTCGTAAGTCGCCTTGATGAAGCCGTTCTCGTCGATCTCGACCGAGGTCAGGTTCCCCACCGGCGAGCCGTCCTTGTTGATCGAGGTCGGCGCGAAATCGCTGGCAAGCTGGGTCAGACCGTTGGTGTCGCCCTGTTTGCCGATGGTGATGGTGATGTCCTGCAGACCGTCGGCCAGCGCGAAGCCCGAGGCGTCGGTGAAGTTCAGCGTGCCTTCGGTCGAATCCCAGGCCGGGCCCTGGATGGTGGTGACGTTGCTCAGCGTGCCGCCATTCGTGCCGGTGTTGTCGAAGTCGAGCGTGTATTGCCCGACGACGCCGACCCCGAGGCCATAGGGATCGGTGGTGGTCGCCGAGTCGCGGATCGTCATCGTCCACTGGTTCGAATCCGGATCGCCCGCCGCCGGGATGGTCGGCGTGAAGGAAACCTGCAGCGTGTTCGAATTGCCGAGGTTGCCAAAATATTCGATCGAAGAGGTCAGCGTCTCGCCGCCTGCGGTGTCCGCGGTTTCGCTGGCGGGCAGGTTGATGCCCCAGTTCATCACCGTCGTCGGGTCGCCCGCGGTCTGGTTGGCATTGATCACGACCGGTTGCAGGCCGGTGACGGTGTCGCGGGCGTTCACCGGGATCGTGCCATCGGCCAGCGCCGCCCAGCCGAGCAGGACCAGACCCGAGTCGGTGCGCAGCACGCCGTCCTTGTCGGTGTGGAACGATCCGGTCGAGGTCATCGTCAACGGCTGGTCGCCCAGCCCGTTCGCCAGGGCGGAGGTATTGGCGACAGGCAGGAAGCCGCGGCCCGAAATCGCGATGTCCATCGCATTCGATGTGCCGATCAGCGAGCCGCGCTGGTCGATCAGGCGCCCCGAGGAGGCGCGCACGCCCCCGGCCGAATAGGTGCCCGAGCTGCGCGCCTGGGTCAGGACCATGCTTTCGAAATCCGCCGTCGCCCGCTTGTAACCGTAAGTGCCCGAGTTGGCGATGTTGTCGGAAATCGTTGCCAAGCGCGTCGCGTTGGCTGCAAGGCCTGCCACACCCGCGTTGAGCGAAGAAGAAATGGACATGTAAGCGCCTTTCTGCTGCTGCGTCCCGTGATTGAAGCCACCTTGCCGCAATCGCCGTTAAGATCGGACTAACGCGTAAAATGCGTCCGATTTCTTCTTCGCCCGGATCAGCGTCCGTTGCGCAACAAGATCAGTTCAAGCCGGTTGTTGCGCACCGACATCCGCGTTTCGACGGCCGGCTTGCGATCGGCAAAACCCGAGACCCGTTGCAGCCGCGCCGCATCGAACCCCGCGGTTTCCATAAGGATTCTCATCCTTTGCGCCCGTTCCGAGGACAGATCCCAGACCGGATTCGTGCGCAGCATCGAGGGATAGGACCGCGTGTGGCCGTTGATCGCGACATTGTTCTTCGTCAGGCCGAAGACCCGCGTCAGCATTCCCGCGATCTCGCCCAGAATCGGTTCGGGCTCGGCGGTATCGGGCCTGAAAAGCGGCTCGTCTTCCAGATCGAAGAATTCGACGATCAAGCCCTCGTCCGTCACCTTGGTGACGATGTGGCGGGCCAGCTGTTCGCTGACCATCGATTCGCCGGAGGTCGCCGAGAGCGCCTTTTCGATCTCCTTCGCCATCCGGTCGAATTCGGCCTGATCCTGCTTCTGTTCCTCCTTGGCGGCGCCGCTGTCGCCGCGGGCCTGCCGTTCTTCGGTCGGCATCTGCCCCGAAGCCCCGGTGCCATTTTGCGCGACCTGATCCTCGGAGAAGACGGAATCGCCGCCGAAGGCACCCTCGCCGCCACCCGAGATCCGGTTGATCGGAATCGTCGGGTTGAAGTAATCCGCGATTCCCTTGCGTTGCTTTTCCGTTGTCGCGTTCAGCAGCCACATCAGCAGAAAGAAGGCCATCATGGCTGTGACGAAGTCGGCATAGGCAACTTTCCACGCCCCACCGTGGTGCCCGCCGCCCCCGACGACCTTCTTGCGCTTGATGATGACTGGTGCGACACCATCGTGTGCGCCCATATCCCACCACCTCTATTTCACCCGGAACCAGAGATAGCCGAAGCCGCTTAAAGCCGGCTTAACGGATAAAATCGCAAGCAATCATTGGGAATTTCGGGTCACCCCCGCGCGGCGAAACCGCCAAAGGCACCCCCGAAGAAGCACAGGGGCCCGCCCTCGCGCCGCAAATCGAACCGGGTGACGCGGCCGAGGATGATGGTGTGGTCGCCGCCCGGGTAGGTCGCTTCGGTCACGCAGTCGAATCGGGCCAGCGACCCGGCCAGAACCGGAACGCCCGCGTCGTTGCGGGCAAGCGCCAGCCCCTCGAAACCGGGACCCGAGCGCGAGAACCGCGCGGTCAGATCGCGCTGCGCCTCGGTCAGGACATGGATGGCAAAGGCGGGCGCGGCGGTGAAATGCCGGTGCCGCATCGAACTGCAGGCCACCGACCAGAGCACCAGCGGCGGATCGAGCGAGACCGAGGCAAAGGAATTGACGACAATCGCGATCGGACTGCCGTCATCGGCGTCGCAGGCGGTGACCAGCGCCACCCCGGTGGCAAAGCGGCCCAGCGCATCGCGCAGAAGCCGCGGATCCGCGGGGTCGGGCAGATGCCCTTCGATCCCGCCGAGGGTCGCGTCGGTCCGGTCGCTCTCGGTCATGATAATCCCCTTGCGTCGCGGCCCGGAGGGGCCTCAGAAATCGAGGTTTTCCACGCTCAGCGCGTTTTGCTGGATGAATTCGCGCCGCGGTTCCACCACATCGCCCATCAGTTTCGAGAAGATGTCCTCGGCCTCGGCCACGTCATCGACGCGCACCTGCAACAGCGTCCGCGCCGCGGGATCAAGCGTGGTTTCCCACAGCTGTTCCGGGTTCATCTCGCCCAGCCCCTTGTAGCGCTGCAGCGTCAGGCCCTTTTCGCCCTCCTGCAGGATCGCCGTCAAAAGATCGAGCGGGCCATGGATGAACTGCTCGCGGTCCTTGCGGATCAGCCGGGCGGGGGCGCGATAGCTTTCCTGCAGGCTGGTGGTGAATTGCGACAGCCGCCGCGCCTCGCCAGAGCGCAGCACCGGGCCATCGAGCGTGCGCACCTCTTCGACGCCGCGCAGGATGCGCGACATCCGCAGCCCGTGATCCTGCGTCGGCCGCCCCATCCAGCCGCGTTCATATTCGAGCGCGATCAGATCGAGCCGCGCCGAAAGTTCATCGGCCACGCCCTGCGCATCGGCATCGATCCGGCCGGGCAGCAGCGCCCCGGCAATCGCCGCCTGTTCCAGGATGCGTTGCGGATAATGCGTCGGGAAGGCCTGCAGGATGCGCCGCACCTGCCGCGCTTCCTCGACCAGACGGGTCAGATCGGCGCCGATGATGTCGGTGCCGTCGCCCAGCCGCAGAATCGCCCCTTCAACCCCTTGATGCACAAGGTAATCTTCCAAGGCGGCCTGATCCTTCAGGTAAACCTCGGATTTGCCGCGGGCGACTTTGTAAAGCGGCGGCTGCGCGATATAAAGATAGCCATGCTCGATCAGCTCCGGCATCTGCCGGAAGAAGAAGGTCAGAAGCAGCGTGCGGATATGGGCGCCGTCGACGTCGGCATCGGTCATGATGACGATCTTGTGGTAGCGCAGCTTCGCGATGTTGAACTCGTCGCGACCGATGCCCGTCCCAAGCGCGGTGATCAGCGTGCCGATCTGGTCCGAGGACAGCATCCGGTCGAACCGCGCCCGTTCCACGTTCAGGATCTTGCCGCGCAGGGGCAGCACGGCCTGGTTCTTCCGCTCGCGTCCCTGCTTGGCCGAGCCACCGGCCGAATCCCCTTCGACCAGGAAGACTTCGCTCAGCGCGGGGTCCTTTTCCTGACAATCGGCCAGCTTGCCGGGCAGGGAGGCCACATCCATCGCGGTCTTGCGCCGGGTCAGTTCGCGGGCCTTGCGGGCGGCTTCGCGGGCCAGCGCGGCTTCGATGATCTTGCCGACGATGCCCTTGGCTTCGGTCGGGTGCTCCTCGAACCATTCCGCAAGCTTCTCGTTCACCAGATTCTCGACCGCCGGACGGACCTCGGAGGAGACCAGCTTGTCCTTGGTCTGGCTGGAGAATTTCGGATCGGGCACCTTGACCGACAGAACGCAGGTCAGGCCTTCGCGGGCGTCATCGCCGGTGAAATCGATCTTTTCCCGCTTCGCGATGCCGCTGTCTTGCGCATATTTGGTGATCGTCCGGGTCAGCGCGCCGCGAAAGCCCGCCAGATGGGTGCCGCCATCGCGCTGCGGGATGTTGTTGGTGAAGGGCAGCACGGTCTCGTGATAGCTGTCATTCCACCACATCGCCACTTCGACACCGATGCCGCGGACCTCGCCGACCATGTAGATCGGATCGGGCATCACCGCGGTTTTCGACCGGTCGAGGTATTTGACGAATTCCCGAACGCCGCCCTCGTAATGCAGCTCGCTGCGCAGCGGTTCCGCGGGGCGTTCATCTTCCAGAATGATCCGCACGCCGGAATTCAGGAAGGCCAGTTCCCGCAGCCGGGTTTCCAGCGTCTTGAAGACGTAATCGAGGTTCGAGAACGTCCCCTCGGGGTCGGTGGTCTTGGCCGACGCCATGAACCGGACCTCGGTGCCCTTTTCGCCCGGGGCCTCGCCGATCTCGTGGACATGAACCACGCAATCGCCCTTTTCGAACCGGGCGAAATAGACCTTGTCATTGCGCCAGACCTTCAGCTCCAGCCAGTCCGAGAGCGCGTTCACCACCGAAACGCCGACGCCGTGCAACCCGCCCGAGACCTTGTAGGCGTTGCCGCCCTCGTCGGTGTTGTTGAATTTGCCGCCCGCATGCAGCTGGGTCATGATGACCTCGGCCGCCGAGACACCCTCTTCGGGGTGGATGTCGACCGGGATGCCGCGGCCGTTGTCGCGCACCGAAACCGAGCTGTCGGCGTGGATCTTCACCGCAACGTAATTCGCATGGCCCGCCAGGGCCTCGTCGATGCCGTTGTCGACGACCTCATAGACCATGTGATGCAGGCCCGAGCCGTCGTCGGTGTCGCCGATATACATGCCGGGGCGTTTGCGCACCGCTTCGAGGCCCTTCAGGACCTTGATCGACTCCGCGCCATATTCGGCTTTGTTCTTCGGGGTTTCGGTCATCCGCGCCTATCCTGCTTTTCGTTGCGGACTTATAGAGTTTCGGCCAGGCAATGTCACGCCTTGGGCACAATATTCAGCGTTTCAGGGGCGGCTTTCCACCAGTTCCGAGGTTCCCGCGACCTCGGTCACCTGCCAATAACGGCCCCGCTCGCCCAAGCTGTCGAAAAGCTCGGCTCCGGTGCCGGTCATCAGCACCTGCGCGGGCAGGGCGCAGATTTCGTCATAAAGCGCCGCCCGCCGCCCGGCATCGAGATGCGCGGCGACCTCGTCCAGAAGCAGCACGGTATTTTCCCCGGCCAGCGCCCGGGCATTGGCCAGCAGAAGCGAAATCAGAAGCGCCTTTTGCTCGCCGGTCGAGCATTGATCGGCCGGGATCGCCTTTTCCGCGTAGACTGCCGTCAGATCGACCCGATGCGGACCCTCCAGCGTCCGCCCGGCCGCCATGTCGCGGCGCCGCCCCTCGGCCAGCGCCGTGGCCAGATCCTCGGGCCCCTCGGCCGTCAGACCCAGATCGGCCGCCGGAAAGGCCGTCGCCGCCCCCGCCTGCGCTGTTGCCAGCTGCGCCAAGGCCTGCCGCCGATGCGCGGTCATCAGGGCGCCTGCCTCGGCCATCCGGGTCTCCAGCGCGCCATACCAGGCGGCATCGCGGATCTCGTCCTTCAACAGCCGGTTGCGTTCGCGCATCGCCTTTTCATAGGCCAGCACGGCTTCGGCATGGGTGGGAAAGAACGAGAGCGTCATCCGGTCCAGAAACCGCCGCCGCCCCTCGGCCGCCTCGATCCAGAGCCGGTCCATCGCGGGCACCAGCCACAACACCCGCAACAACCGCCCCAAGGCGACCTGCGCGGCGGCCTTGCCGTCGATCAGCACCTCGCGCGAGGCACCGGGCAGGGCCGAGGTTTCCACTTCATAATCCGTCAGCGTCGCGCGGATCTTCCAGCCGACCTGTTCCTGCCGCCGGATCAGCTCCTCGGCCGAGGCGCGGCGCAGCCCCCGCCCGGGGGACAAGAGCGACACCGCCTCCAGCACCGAGGTCTTGCCCGCGCCGTTCGGCCCGTAAAGCGCGACCGGCCGCGCATCCAGCGCCAGAACCGCACGCCGATGCGAGCGGAACTGCAAAAGCGTCAGATCCCGCAGCATCGCGGCCCCGTTTCTTCTTGGTCCAAATACGCCCTTGCTGCCCGCGTCACACGCGCATCGGCATCACGACATAGACCGCCGAAGTATCGTTCCCCTCGCGCATCAGCGTCGGATCGCCCGAGGAGTTGAACAGGAAGACCGCATTTTCGCGGTCCACCTGGCTTGCGATTTCCAGCAGATATTTCGCGTTGAAGCCGATCTCCAGCCGCTCGTCGCCGTAAGCCACGGCGAGTTCCTCTTCGGCCGCGCCCGCATCCGGGGCATTGACCGAGAGCACCAGCCGGTCCTCGTCGAGGCTCAGCTTCACCGCGCGCGAGCGTTCCGAAGACACGGTGGCCACGCGGTCCACCGCCTTGGCAAACTCGGCCGCATCGACCTCCAGCCGCCGGGTGTTCCCCATCGGAATGACGCGGGTGTAATCGGGGAAAGTGCCGTCAATCACCTTGGACGTCAGGGTGATTTCCGGCGTCGCAAAGCGCACCTTGGTCTCGCTGACCGAGACCGCAATCTGCGCCTCGTCATCGTCCAGCAGCTTGCGCAGCTCGTTCACCGTCTTGCGCGGCACGATCACGCCCGGCATGCCATTCGCCCCCTCGGGCAGCACGGCGTCGATCCGCGCCAGCCGGTGCCCGTCGGTCGCGACGCAGCGCAGGGCGGGGCCGTCTTCGCCGGTCGCCACATGCATGTAGACGCCGTTCAGGTAATAGCGCGTCTCCTCGGTCGAGATCGCGAATTTCGACTTGTCGAAAAGCCGTTTCAGCACCCCCGCCTTGGCGGCGAAATTCGCGGTATATTCGGACGAAGCCATCACCGGGAAATCCTCGCGCGGCAAGGTCGCCAGATTGAAGCTTGACCGCCCGGCCATCACCGAAAGCCGCCCCGCCGCCGCGTCGTCCGACAGCTGCACCAGCGATCCGTCGGGCAGCTTGCGCACGATCTCGTGCAGCATCACCGCCGAAACCGTGGTTGCCCCCGCGCGTTCGACCTGGGCCGGGGCCTTGTCCACCACCTCGATGTCAAGGTCGGTGGCGCGGAAGGACACGGTCGAGCCCTCGGCCTCGATCAGCACGTTGGCCAGGATCGGAATCGTGTTGCGCCGCTCGACAACCGACTGGGCCTGAGACACCGCCTTGAGCAGGGCGGCGCGTTCGATGCTGATCTTCATATCCATTCCTCACCGGTTCCCGGGGGCGGCAAGGTAACATGCCGCCGCGCCGGAACAAGATTTTTCCGGACATTCCGCCGCTTTGCGCGGGGCGTCAAGGGTTTCAGGATTCCATCAGCCGCTTCAGCAGCCCGATATCCTCGGCCAGTTGCCGATCAGTCGTCATCAGCTCGTCGATCTTGCGGATGCCATGCATGATCGTCGTGTGATCGCGCCCGCCAAAGCGCCGCCCGATTTCGGGCAAGCTGCGGGTGGTCAGGTGCTTCGACAGATACATCGCCACCTGCCGCGGCCGGGCGATGGTGCGCAGCCGCTTCGGCCCGATCATGTCCGAGAGCCGGACATTGTAATGCTCGGCCACCTTGCGCTGGATCTCCTCGATCGTCACGCGGCGGTCCGAGGCGCGCAGGATATCGGCCAGACATTCCTGTGCCAGATCGAGCGTGATCTCCCGCCCGACCAGCGAGGCAAAGGCGAAAAGCCGCGTCAGCGCGCCTTCCAGCACGCGCACGTTCGTGGTGATCCGATGCGCCAGGAATTCCAGCACGCCCGAGGCCACGACAAGCCCCGGATTGCGGGCGGCATGAATCTCGGTCTTGGTCTGCAGGATGCCCAGACGCAGCTCGTAATCGGTCGGATGCAGATCGACGACCAGACCGCATTGCAACCGGCTCTTGATCCGGTCCTCGAGATCCTTGATTTCCCCCGGCGCGCGGTCGGCGGAAATCACGATCTGCTTGCCCTGATCAACCAGGGCATTGAACGTATGGAAGAATTCTTCCTGCGTGCTGTCCTTGCCGGCGATGAATTGCACGTCATCGACCATCAGCACATCGACCGAGCGGAACAGCTCCTTGAAATCCATGATCTGCCGGTCGCGCAGGGCCTGCACGAAGCGATACATGAACTGTTCGGCCGAGAGATACAGCACCCGCAGCTCGCCATGCTGGGTCTGCAGCTCGTGCGCGATCGCATGCATCAGGTGGGTCTTGCCCAGCCCGACGCCGCCATAGAGGAACAGCGGGTTGAAGGTCACCGGCCCCCCCTCGGCGACGCGGCGGGCGGCGGCATGGGCCAGCTCGTTCGGCTTGCCGACGACGAAGCTGTCAAAGGTGAAGCGCGCATCCAGCGGCGCCCCGGGAAGGTCCTGATCCTCGCTGACCCTTGCGGCCTTGCGCGCCGGGGCAGGGGCCTTTTCCGGCATCGGCCGGGCTTCGGGCGCGGGCATCGGACGTCCCTCGGGCACGCGGATCGCCACCCGTTCGACCGCCATGCCGGAATTGCGCAGCTCGCGCAGGATCGGTTCACCATAATTGCGCGAAACCCAGTCGCACATGAATTTCGTCGGCGCTTCGAACGAAACGATGCCGTCCGACAGCTCGATCAGCTGCAGGGGTGCGATCCAGGTGTTGAAATTGGTCCGGCCGACGGTCCTTTGAAGTTCATTGCACACCTGCCCCCAGAGTTCGTTCGTCATGTCTTTTTCCATCAGCGTTTCGTACCGACACTTGCCACACAGCACTTAACCCCCCGGCCTTGCGGCGGGGTCGGGAATGAAGACATGCCGAACAGCCGGTAGAACCGGTGTCGGCATCACCTGCCAAACCGGAGCATCTGCTCCCATTTGAAACGGATCACATCCTGAGCTCGAAGCTTACGGCTTCTTATCGCGCGGCAGCACAGGGCCCCGCTTCGACCTTCGGATGCGTCTTGTCCCCCAAGACGACGTGAATCGCCCCGTGACGCTAGCAAGGCGGCGAGGGCTTCTGCAACCGAACTTCGCGCTTGACGCCCACTTTCCCAAAATCGAATCTGTCGCCCCCCTGC